>NZ_JCANSZ010000069.1:0-32463 GCF_059570535.1 Streptomyces sp. CNP082 | reverse complement strand
GGCCGCGTCAGCGGCAACCTCCGCAGACCACGCCGGTTTCACCGCGGCCTGCTCAACGCTATGTACCTCTCCGCGCTCTCCAGTCTTAAGGGCTGCCCAGCCTCCAAGGCGTACTACGCGCGCAAGAGAGCCGAGGGCAAGGGCCACAAGCAGGCGCTGCTGGCGCTCGCGCGCCGCCGCGTCAACGTCCTGTGGGCCATGATCCGCGACGGAGCGTGCTACGAAGCCACACCACCCGTCACGGCAGCGGCTTGACATCAGCATTGGGAAGCTCCTTCACGACCGGACAGCGCGGTGTCATCGTTGACTTATGTCAACGTTGACATCCGTTGCCGAGGATGATGGACTCCGCCGCGAGCAACGTCAATGCCCTTCGCTCGTAACGAGTCGGCAACGGAGGCCATCCAGATGAGCCGCTGGAGAACACCCGCACTGGCAGCGATCGCGGCAGTACTCGCCACCACGCTCACCCCCGTCGCGCAGGCGAAGCCGCGCGCTACCGGACCGATCAACCCCGGTTTCGAGACCGGGGACCTCACCGGCTGGACCGTCGTCTCCGGCGACGCGTTCGCCGACACCTCCGTCAGCACCGAGAAGGACTACTGGGGCGGCCCCTTCAACCACCGCGGCGACCACCACCTCTGGGGCTACGCCGCCGCACAGGACGACGCCGTCGGCGAACTGCGCTCCGCGACCTTCACCGCCGGACCCGCGCTCAGCTTCCTCGTCGCCGGCGGCTGGGACCCCGACCACCTGTATGTCGCGCTCGTCCGCGACCGCGACGGCAAGGAGCTGGCCCGCCAGACCGGCATGGACGACGAGGCGTACGCACGCATCGTGTGGGACACCTCCGCCTGGGCCGGGGAGCGCGTCCGCCTCCGCGTCGTCGACGACAAGAAGGGAGGCTGGGGCCACATCAACCTCGACGACGTACGCACCGAGCGCCCGGACAAGGACGACAACGGGCTCACCTTCAACCGCCTGGGCCAGGCCAACCAGCCCGCCGCACACGACTACGCCGCCGACCCACTGCGCCCGCAGTACCACTACACGCCCTACCAGGGCTGGATCAACGACCCCAACGGCCTGGTCCACTACCGCGGCAGGCACCATCTGTTCAGCCAGCACTACCCCGACGCACCCACATGGGGCCCCATGCACTGGGCCCACGCCGACAGCGCGGACGCCGTCCACTGGCGCGAGGAGCCCATCGCCCTGTACCCGCCCCCGCGCGCCACCCCCACCGACAACTCCGGCGTCTTCAGCGGCAGCGCCGTCGACGACGACGGCACGCTCACCGTGGCGTACACCCGCTTCACCGACACCGCCGCCCACCCCGGCGCCACCCCGGAGACCGTCGAGATCGCCACCAGCACCGACGGCGTGACCTTCACCCCCGTCGCGGAGAACCCCGTCATCGCCGGGCCGCCGCCCGGCTCCTCGGCCGGCTTCCGGGACCCCAAGCTCTTCCGCGACCCGACGGACGGCCGCTGGAAGATGGTCGTCGGATCCGGTGATGCCGGGCGGGGCAAAGCGCAGTTGTACGCCTCCGACGACCTGCGGGAGTGGGAGTACGCCGGCGTGCTCGCGCACGGCGACGGCAGCGACGGGGCGATGTGGGAGTGCCCCGACCTCTTCCCGCTGGGCGGCAAGTGGGTGCTCCTCTACTCCACCAACGAGGGCGGCGAATCAGTCCAGCGGTACGCCGTCGGCTCGTACGACGGCCGCACCTTCACGCCCGAGCGCCGCGGCGTGCTCGACGGCGGCGGCGACACGTACGCCGCGCAGAGCTATGCCGACGACCGCGGACGGCGCCTCATGGTCGCCTGGATGAGCGACTGGAACGCCAAGGAACCGACCCGCGTCAACGGCTGGGCCGGCGCACAGACCGTCCACCGCGAGCTGTTCCTGCGCGCGGACGGCGGCCTCGGCGCCCGGCCGGTCGCCGAAGTGGACAGCCTCGCCGCGGGCAAACCGGTCGAGGTGACCGACAAGCGGGTCGACGGTTCCTGGCGCATCGGCCGCGGGGACACCGCACGGCTGGAGGCCGAGCTGGACCTGCGCGCCACCACCGCCCGCACCGTCACACTCCGGCTGCACGCCTCCGAGGCCGAGGCCACCGAGCTGCGCTACGACACGCAGACCGGCGAACTGGCCCTCGACACCGGCCGCTCCGGCTACGGCACCCGGGCCGTCTTCACCACCCGTACCCGGCCGGACGCCGACGGCGTACTGCGACTCGACGTGCTGCTCGACCGGTCGTCGGTGGAGGTTTTCGCCGGCGACGGCGAGACGCTGACGGCGCGGGTGTACCCGCGTTACGCCGAGTCCGACGCAGTCGAGTTCGCCGCCGCCGGCGGAAGCCTGCACCTGCGCGCCGCCACGCTCACGCCGCTGGGCTCCAGTTGGTCGTAGCCCGTACGCCGTCTTCGGAAAGGGAGAGCCGATGAACCCGAGCAGGCCCGTCGCCGTCCTCGGTGAGTGCGTCGCCGACGCCTTCACCACGCCCGTGTCTGCCGCGGCGGACGGCCCGCTCGGGCTCGCGGTCCATCCGGGCGGGGGCCCCGCGAACACCGCGGTGGCCCTCGCCCGGCTGGGCTCCCCGACCCGCTTCCTCGGCCGGCTCTCCACCGACGTGTTCGGCCGGTTGTTCCGCAGCCACCTCGGCTCTTCCGGCGTCGACCTCTCCCGCTGCCCGGAAGCGGCCGAGCCCAGCACGCTGGCCGTCGCCCAGGTGGACGATGAGGGCCGGGCCGGCTACTCCTTCCACGCCGAGCGCACCGCCGACTGGCAGTGGACCCGCGCAGAGCTGCGCACGGGCGTACGTGGCGACCTGGCCTGCCTGCACACCGGGTCGCTGGCGCTCGTCCGCGACCCGGGCGCGGCGCTCGTCGAAGACCTGCTGCACGAGGTACGGCCACGGGCCACGGTCAGCCTCGACCCCAACGTCCGGCCCCTGCTGGTCGACCCGCGGCGCTACCGGGAACGGCTGCCGGCCTGGTGCGCCGTCGCCGACATCCTGCGGGTCAGCGACGAGGACCTGGCCCACCTGGCGCCGGGCGCGACCCCGGCCGCCGCCGCCGACGCCTGGCACGCACACGGCGTACGCCTCGTCGTCGTCACCCTCGGCCCGCACGGCGCCTTCGCCTCACTCGACGGCCACCGGCTGCGGGTGCCCGCACCGCGCACCGCCGTCGTCGACACGGTCGGCGCGGGCGACGCCTTCACGGCCGGGCTGCTGCATTCGCTGGGCGGGGCCGGCGTCCTGGGCGGGCGGCTGGCCGGGCTGACCCCCGAGCTGCTGACGGAGGCGGTATCCACGGGCGTGCGGGTCGCGGCGGCCACCTGTGCCGTAAGCGGCGCGAACCCGCCGTGGGAAACGGAGGCACCAGACCACGTGGCGTGATCTTTTACCGCTCACCCCGGACGAAAGGGGCCGGATGGGCGGGCGTGCTGACCGCGCCGCGTATCGTCGGCGTCCATCGGGACGGGGCCCTGCGGGTGGCGCCGGCCCCGGAGTGGGAACTGCTGTGCGCGGCCGAGCCGTTCGTCACCACCGAGTCCGCGTCCGTACCAGGGGCCGTGCCAGGGGCCGTACGGGGGCCCCTCCCGCGCGCGGACGACCTGCGCGTCACCGCCCGTACACCCACGACCGTCGGCCTGCTGCGGTCCGCCGCCGGCGCCGAGGTGACGCTGCGCCTGGACCCCGCCGACGGCACCGTGACCGTCGACCGCGGCGATGGCCGTTCCCGTCGGTGCCCATGCTCCCCGGCCGCCCTCCCCCACCACTCTGCCCGCCCCGGCCTGGCCGCGATCCCCGCGGCGCTAGCGCCGGATCGCCGCTACCGCGACGGACCCCGCCAGCAGGCTCAGGAGCAGGCACAGCGGCGAGTAGAGCACGGAGTTCCAGCGCCGGAACTCGGCGGCGGACCCGGAGTTCATGAGGTAGCCGCCGGCGCCGCGGGCGAGCATGATCGCGGCGAACACCGCCATGCCGGTCAGTTGCAGCCAGTCCGGCCCGATCCCCGGGATCGTCTCGTTGACCATGAGGGTGAGCGCCGCACCGCCGAGCAGTGCGGCGCCGACGAGTGCGGACAGCAGCGGCGGCGGCATCTCGCCACTGCCGCTGCCGGCGATGGTCTTGGTGAAGGTCACCTTGTCGCGCCACGGCCAGGGGGTGCGGGCCCAGACGAAGTGGAGCACGCCGATCACCACGAGGAGGAGCGTGAGCAGGCCGGGGACCACGGTGCGGATCATTGCGGCCCTGCCTTCGCGCGCTGGCGCTCGGCGGCGTTCGCCTGCCACTCGCGGCCGATGGAGCGCATCAGCGCCGGGTACACCCCGACGTAGCGGAAGGGCTTGATCCCGAGCATGTAGAGGGCTCCGAGCGGCCCGTTCGGCTTGACCAGGACGGCCATCCGGCCGTGGTAGCCGCCGGACCCGTCCGGGACCCAGCCGATATGCATCACCGCGTGCACGGTCTTGTTGCCCATCTCGGCGGCCCACTCGTCGTCCCTCTGATAGAGGGAGGTGAACGGGGATGAACCGAGGTCGGGGCCCCGGGGGCCCTCTCGGAGGTCCGCCGGCAGCCGGTCGAGCAGGGAGGCCACCCGTCCGCCCGGGCCCGCACCGGGCTTGTCCCAGCCGAGCAGCGCCCCGAGCTTCCACCGGACGGCGAAGAGCACGCGGGAGACGAAGTCCTCCCCCTTCACCCCGGAGCTGACGCCCTCGGCGATCTGGCGCACCAGCCACACGAGATCGTCGGGGCCGCCGGGGGTCGGCAGCGCCCACACGTCCTCGACGGTGAAGTCCCCGGCGATCTCGTGGATCCGCCACGGGCGGGAGGTGTGCGCGGTTGTCGAAAGCCTCATGTCCACCACCACCCGGTCCGCTAGCGGGAAAGGAGCGTGAAGACCTGGCGGGGCTTGACCTCACGTTCGTCGAAGACCACCTCGTCGAGGTCACGGACGGCGGCGAGGGCACCGCGGTAGGCGTCCTCGGTCGCGAAGCGGCCGGTGGTGACGACCGCCTCGCCGTCGGGGGTCGCCCAGACGTCGGCGGCCAGGCATCCCGTACGGGACCGGAACGCCTCGCCCACCCGGTGTGCGCGGGCCACGAAGTCCTCGAAGTGCTCGGGCCGCGGGTAGTGGAAGGCGACGAAACCAACGGACATCTGCTCACTCCGTTCACGTATACGGTAGCGTATAGATGCCAGGCTAGCCCATTTATACGCGACCGTATATTCGTGGAAAAGTGAGGTGGGACACATCATGGCGACGGCGCGCACGCCCCGCGAGCGGTGGATCGAGGAGGGGCTGCGGGCGCTGGCCGCCGGCGGCCCGGACGCCGTCCGCGTCGAGGCGCTGGCCAAACGGCTCGGCGTCACGAAGGGAGGGTTCTACGGGTACTTCGCCGACCGCGGCGCGCTGCTGAAGGCCATGCTGGACACCTGGGAACGGGAGAGCACCGACGAGGTCATCGAACGCGTCGAGCGGGAGGGCGGCGACCCGAAAACCAAGATCCACCGGGCGGGCATGCTCACCTTCTCCGACGACCGCCTGCGCCCCATCGACCTCGCCGTACGGGACTGGGCCCGCCGCGACGAAGCGGTCGCCCAGCGCCTGCGGCGCGTCGACAACGTCCGCATGGACCTGCTGCGCGAGATGATCGGCACCTTCTGCCCGGACCCCGACGAGGTCGAGGCCCGCAGCCTGCTCGCCTTCTGCGTGGCCATCGGCGCGCACTTCCTCGCCGCCGACCACGGCCACCGCACCCGCGCCGAGGTACTGGCCCGGGCCGCCGACCTGCTCCTCGACCGCCCCGGCAGAGGCAACCCCGGCTGATCGGTGGCCCAGGTGGCTCGGTGTTCTCCAGGCCCGTGCGGAGCCAGCGCGCTTTGGCTTCCGCAACGCTGCGGCGGGTGGTGCGCTCGGCACCGCGCTCGCGGGCCGGGGCAGCTCAGTCCACACAGACCCTGGCTTGCGTACCCCGGGGGCCGGCACGCTGAGAGCCTTGGCGAGTGGGGGCACGAGCCGGAAACGGGCGGGGGTGTGGTGCTGGGGCCGCCGATCGCACCGGGCGGCCCTCGGCTGGGCCCCGCTGTGCTGCTCCGGCGCCGGGGCGGCGGTGTCCGCCGGGGAGCGTGTGCGGGCCAGAGGTGGTGATCTCGGCGTTGGCGACGACCGTGGCCGGGGGCGCGGCGGTGGTGCTGCGCGGGCATGGTTGCTCGGCCCAACGCAGCGCATGCCGCGCAGGCAACCCTGTGTTTGCGCGCGGGTCAGGCGCGGCGGGCGGCCCAGACGGTGCGCTCGGTGCGTACGACGAGATCCTCGCGGCGCAGGATGCTCTGCGGGAAGTCGGGGTCGAGCAGTTCGTCGAGGGCGGCGAGGTCTTCGGGGCTGAGTGCGGGGGCGGCAGCGCCGCGGATGCGCTGCAGGCTGCCGTACGCGTAGCGGCCGATGGCCTCGCTGCGCTCGCCCTTGATGTTGACGGTGATGGTGCGTTCGTCCTCGACGGTGAACCCCGCGGTGGTGAGCATCGGGCCCCAGTCGGCGCCTCGGTGCGGCACGTGCTCGGCGTGGAAGCTGTCCGTGGCGGCATGGGCGCGCTCTTCGAGACCGGGCCGGCTCTCGGGAGCTTCGGCGGGCAGGAAGCGGGGGAAGCCGGCGAGCTCGACGACGGCGAACAGGCCGCCAGGGGCCAGCAGTTCGCGGACGCTCCGGAGGGCACGGTCGGGGTGGGCCATGTGGTGCATCGATGCCGAGGCCCACGCCAGGTCCGGCCTGCCGAGGCCGGGCCAGTGGTCGGAGTCGAGGTCCGCCTGCACGGTGCGCACCCGCTCCTGCACACCTCGGGCGCATGCCTTCTCGCGCAGGAGCTGAAGGTGTCCGGCCGAGGTGTCGACGGCTGTGACGTGCGCATCGGGGAAACGCTCGAGGAGCGCGAAGGTGCCCGCTCCGGTGCCGGAGCCCAGGTCCACGATCTGGCGCGGCTCGTTCTTCAAGGGCAGCCAGGCCGTGATAGACGCTATGTGCTCGGCGAGCACCTCGGCATCGAGGTCGAGTATCTCCGCCTGGCCACTGTCACCGTGTGACTGGTGGTGGCCGTGGGAATCCCCGTGGTGGCCGTGAGAGTCGCCGTGGTGGGGGGTGTGCCGGTGTGCTGAGGTCATAGCCACACCGTAAGCCCGTCATGCGTCTACGGCACGACTGCTTGCTCAATGCGCAAGAAGATGGGGTGATGCGCTGCCCGCCAGGCAAGACCGCCCGCCGCGTCGAGGCCCCAGGCGCGGTGGCGACCCGACCACTCGCAGGGGCCCTGGCTGTCCCCGCAGTTGGCTTCGCTGCCATCGGCGCCAGCGTCCCTCTGGTGGCCGCGGCGGGCATCGCGGTCGAAGATGCCCATGATCTCGCACGGTCCGGCCTCGGCGCCGATCGCGTGCGGCATCATGGTGGGGAACTCTGCGGCCTGGTTGGTCTCGATGCGAAAACGCCGGTGGCCGAGCATGAGAATGGCGGTGCCGGACAGCACCACCAGCCATTCCCGGCCGGGGTGGGCGCGCATGCGGGCCGGATTGTCGGGCGGCGGGTCGGTCATCCGCTGGCGCATCACGCTCATGCCGGGGTCGCCCTTTATGGGCCAGCGCATCAGGCCGTGGGTGCCGTCGCTCATCGGGCTGATGACGACGTCTTCGGCGGCGTTCTCGACTAGCTGGTCCAGCGTGGTGTCCAGGGCGCGGGCGAGGGTGACCAGCTGATCCAGGGCGAGGCGCCGCTGGCCGTTCTCGATTCGGCTCAGCGAGGACTGACTGAGGTTGGCGCGGGTGGCCAGCTCCTCCAGCGACCAGCCCTGCGCGACACGCAGCGCGCGGATCCGTTTGCGTACGAGGCTGTCCAGCCGCCCATCTTCTTGCGTCATAGGCAATATGTTATGCCCCTTTTGCATCATGAGCTTAGCGTCGCATACAGAGGGTCCGGCACGGGCCCGCACCTCACCACCTTGGCGACCGGTCCTGTCCCGGCGCTGATCCCGCATGCCTTTTTCGGAAGGAAATCATGAGTACGAACCAGGCTCCTCAGACGGCGGCCCCGCCGGTCAGCGGCGGGGGCGTGCCGGATGCGCGCCAGTTGCGCGCGATCCTGATCACCGTCTCGATCGCGCTGATGGCCGTCATCGCCTCGGTGTCCGGGCTGAACGTCGCCCAGACCCACATGGCCGTCGAATGGGGCGCCTCCCAGACCACCGTTCTGTGGATCATCAACATCTACACGCTCGCCCTGGCCGCCCTGCTGCTGCCGCTCGGCGCGCTCGGTGACCGGCTGGGCCGCAGACCCATGCTCATCACCGGGCTGGTCATCTTCGGTGCCGCCAGCGTCGTCGCGGGACTCGCCCCGTCGGCCTCGGTCATGATCGGCGCCCGCGTGGCCGCGGGTATCAGCGCCGCGGTGATCACGCCGATCACCCTCGCCGTCATCACCTCCACCTTCCCCGAGGCGGAACGAGGCAAGGCCATCGGCGTGTGGACCGGCGTCGCCGGAGGCGGCGGCATCATGGGCATGTTCCTCTCCGCTCTGCTGGTCGACGTCGCCGACTGGCGCTGGCTGTTCGCGCTGCCCGTGGTCCTGGTCGTCGTGGCGCTGGCGATGACCCTGAGGTCGGTGCCCAACTCCCGTGAACACTCGGCCCATTCCTTCGACACCATCGGCGCACTGGTCTCCGCCATCGCCGTGATCGGCCTCATCTTCGTCCTCCAAGAAGGCCCCGAGCGCGGCTGGACCGACCCCATCACCTTGATCAGCCTGGCCGTCGGCCTCGTCGCCTCCGCCGCCTTCGTGGCCTGGGAGCTGCACCGCCAGGACGCGTCCCTGCTGGACGTACGCCTCTTCCGGGAGAGCGGCCTGGCCTCGGGAGCGATCACGCTGCTGGTCGTCTTCGGCGTCCAGGCGGGCATCGCCGTCGTGCTCTTCCCGTTCTTCCAGGCCGTGCTCGGCTGGTCCGGGCTGCTGTCCACGGTGGCGATGATGCCGATGGCCGTCATGATGATGACGACCTCGGGCCTGGCCCCCAAGCTGGCCGCCAAGATCGGTGCCCGCTCCACCATGACCGTCGGCGTCGCCCTGGCCGCCCTCGGCCTCGCGTTGATGGCCCTGTTCGTCTCCGTCGACGGCGGCTACCTGTCCATCCTTGCCGGCATGCTCGCCATGGGCACCGGCATGGGCCTGTCCATGACGCCGTCCACCGCGGCCATCACCAGCTCGCTGCCCCGCGCCAAGCAAGGCGTTGCCTCCGCGCTCAACGACGTCACCCGCGAGTTCGGCACCGCCCTGGGCGTCGCCATGCTCGGCGCGCTCCTGGCCAACGGCTACCGCCACGCCCTCGACGCCAAGCTTGACGGCATCCCCACGAACGCCGCCGGCACCGCCCGCGAGGGCATCGCCACCGCCGTCGAGGTCGCACCCGGGACCGGCAGCCGCGCCCAGGAACTCATCCACGCCGCACAGCAGTCCTTCGTCGACGGCTGGCAGCAAGCCATGTGGACCGGCGCCGCCGTGATGGGTGCGCTGCTCGTCTACACCGCCCTGCGCGGCCCGAAGAACACCGCCCCCCTCCAGTCCGACGCCGAGTCAGCCCCGGAGGCCGGCGCCGCGGCGAACACTGCCGCCCGCTGACGCGCAGGAACTCCGTGCTGACCAGATTGACGCGGAGCCGGCCGGTGGTGCCGCGGAGGAGTGCGGTGACCATGGCGGCGTCCTCTCGGTCATGAGCTACTCGACGTGTGCAGGTGCGGTTACGGGTGCCGGCCGGGCCGGGGGTGCTCAGCCGGTGGGGAAGTTGTCCGGTGTCCTGATGTGGTCACGGACCCAGACACCGGCGGCCTTCAGGGACGTCGTCCCGCACCCCGGCGGCGGTCTTGGCGCCGTTGACATAGATGTCCACGGGGCGGTCGGATGCCGTCCCGTTGGCGTATCGGAACTGCAGTCCGGTGCTGGCTGCGGCGGCGGAGCTGACGGTGAACTCGACGTAGGAGCCGGCGACGTTCGTGTAGTCGACGAACCCGGTGCCGGTGCAGCCCTGGTGTTCGCTGGCCACGGTGCCCTGCGAGATGACGGCTTCCTCGGCCTGGTATTCGGCGTCCGGTGCGGCGGTGTCCGCCTCCAGGTAGTCGAGGTTGGGCAGCCCGTCCGCGGTGGTGGAGGTGAGCCGGACCATGTTGGCGCCGGCGGCCAGCGGGGTGCTGACCGTGGCGGTGGTCCACCCCTCCCACGTCCCGGTCGACGGGAAGGGCGTGCCGGCGGCGACCGCGGTGCCGTTCACGGTTACCGCACCCGGCCGGTCGGCGGCGGTGCCGTTGGCGTACCGGATGGCCAGCGATACCGTGCCCGCGGCCGGCGCGTTCACCGTGAACTCGACGTACGAGCCCACGACATTGTCGGTTTTCACGAAACCCGCACCGGAGAACCCGGCGTGGTTCGCCTCCACCACCCCCTGCGACACAACCGCATCCTCCGCCTCATAGCGGACCGGCGCGGCGCTGGCGGGTACGGGCCCCAGCAGGGCGGCCAGGAGCACGGCGAGCACTGCCGCCACCCCCGTGACACTGCACATCATTCTGAATCGGGCGGCTCTCATCTGACCTCCGATGAACGAAGACCGATAGGAAAGTTTCCTAACATCCCTCCCAGCGGCCCGCCTACCCTGCAAGGGCCATGACAAATTTGTGGGCTCCCCAGGTCCTCAGCACGCCCCATCGGCCGACGGCGCTTCGTCCTCGGCGTGCGGGAGGATCCGGTGGAGGAAGCCCTCGATGTGGCGGTGGTGGCGGTGGCACGGATCCTGTTGGTGCCGGCCGCGAGCGGGACGGTGAGGGTACTGGTGGCCCAGTCGGACCAGGCGCCCGTGGGATTGAAGGACCGGCCTGCGGCGACCACGGTGCCGTTGACGGCGATGTCCATGGGCCGGTTGAGGGTGGTGCCGTTGGCGTAGCGCAGCGTGAGGGCGGCACTGCCGGCCGCCGCGGCGGGCACGGTCCACTCGACGTAGGAGCCGGCGAGGTTGTCGCAGTTCACGAAGCCGGTACCGGTGAATCCTGTGTGGTTGGACTCCACGACACCTTGGGAGACGAGGGCGTCCTCCGCCTGGTAGTCGGTGCCCGCGGTGCCGGCGGTGAGCTGGTAGCCGCGCAGGTTCGTCAGCAGCAGGTAGCAGTCCTGCAGCGAGCCCGAGGTGTCGCCGAGTGAGCGGTAGATGCCCCACTTGGGGCGCACCCGGTCGTCCAGGAAGGTGTCGACGCCGGTCTTCGTCGCGTCCACGATCGTGGTTCCGCCCTTGCTCAGAATCCAGCGGATGCTGCCCGCGGTGCCGTTGCCGAACTTCATCTGGAAGTCGACGTCGACCCACGAGTCGTGCAGCGGGACCAGATCGGTGCGGCCGACCAGGATGTTCGGCTCGAACAGCTTCAGCTCGATGGTCTGTTCGCCGTTCACCCGGCGCAGCGACATGACGGTGATCGGCGAGGTGCCGGTGCCGGGCTGCTTGGTCTGCATGATGTGGGTGAAGCTCGTGGTCGCCTTCAGCGAGCTCGGGATGTACATGGAGTACGTCATCCGCCAGGTCTCGCCCGGGAGCCAGCGCAGGTACGAGCCGCTGCCGGTGCGCATCCCGGTGGCTTCCTGCCGCTGCCGGTCGGTGGAGGTCGGTGGAGGTGTCGCGGTCGACCATGTGCATGTTGAACCGGTAGTTGTCGCCGGTGGGGTAGATGTGCGGCTGCCCGGCCGGGTGGGAGTCCGCGCGGTCGTCCTCGATGGTCTCCCAGGCGCCCATGCCTGCGGTGGCCGCCGCCGGGGACCAGCGTAACCGCCAGTCGTCCAGGGTGCCCGCGGCGGCCGGCGGTGCCGCCGGGAGACTGCGGGCACCTGCCACGGAAGGCGGCAGGGCGACTGCCGCTGCAGTGCCGAGCGCGGCTCCGAGCACGGCTCGGCGGTTGGGGGTGTTCATTTTGCTCACCTGCCCTCGGGAGCCTCGGCTCCCCTTGAACTGATAGGAAAGTAACCTAACAGTAGGAGCGTGGCGTGATCCCCGTCTATGCACCCCTCGGATGTTTGTCCAAGGGGTGCATATATGACCCTCGCCAGGAGGGGTTACTCACCCTCCTGGCGACGCGGGCAGGTCTCCGACGCAGGGCAGAGATAGGAGCATTCGGGCCTGATCGGCGCGGATCAGCCCCTCTCGATGATGATGCGGTACGACTCCCCCCGCTGGGTCGGCAGGGTGAGCGTGCCGCCCCGGACGGCGTGGGCCGCCGGGGCGCCGTCGGCGGTCGCCACCCGCAGCCGGTTGTACGTGCCCTGGAAGTAGGTCTTCTGGTCGACCAGGTTGGTCTTCTCGTCGATCCGCAACCGGTAGATGCGCTGGCCGACCGTGGTGGCCACGAAGACGTGGTCGTTGACGATGGTCAGCCCGCTCGGCGAGGCGGAGCTGGTGGACCAGGTCTTCTTCGGGGCGATGTAACCGCTGCAACTGCCCGAGGTGCCCTCGCAGTTGGGCCAGCCGTAGTTGCCTCCCTTGACGATGAGGTTGACCTCGTCCTGGCTGCTGTTGCCGAACTCGGCCTCCCACAGCCGGCCTGCGAGTCGAAGTCCAGGCCCTGCGGGTTGCGGTGGCCCTTGGACCAGACGGCGTTGCCGAACGGGTTGTCGGCGGGGATGGTGCCGTCGGGGTTGATCCGCAGGATCTTGCCGCTGAGCGAGGAGTTGCTCTGGGCGAGGTCGCCGTTCTGCGCGTCGCCCGCCGAGGCGTAGAGCTTGCCGTCCGGCCCGAAGCGCAGCCGCCCGCCGTTGTGGTAGCGGTTCTTGGCGATACCGGTGAGCAGGATCTGCCGGCCGCTGAGCGTGCCGTTCTCGTACTTCATCCGCACGAGCTGATTGCCCGCGGATGCCGTGTGGTAGATGTACACCCAGTGATCGCTGTCGAAGGTCGGCGAGATCGCCAGCCCCGGCAGACCGCCTTCCCCATTGGTCGCCGACGACGTCGGGTACCTTGCCGACCAGGGTCTTCTGGCCGGCCTTGGTGAGCCGGTAGACGTTGAAGGTGTTGCGCTCGGAGAAGAGCGCCGAGCCGTCCGGCAGGAAGGCCAGGCCCCGGGCCACGTCGACGCCGCTGGCGGGGGTGCTGACCGTGCCGGGGTCGGGTACGCCGTAGCCGCCGCTCGGCTCGGTGCGGACGACGATCTCGTTGGAGAAGGCGGACTTGTTTCCCGCAGCGTCGTACGCGAGGACCCTGAAGCGGTAGTCGGTGTCGGCCGTCAGGCCGGCGACCGTCGCCGACGCGGTGGTGGAAGTCTGCCGGAGCACGCCGTCCACGTGGATCTCGTAGCCCGCCACCGCCTTGTTGTCGGTCGAGGCGGTCCAGGCGAGGTCCACGCCGGTCGAGGACGTGCCCGTGGAGCGGAGGTTCGCGGGCACCGTCGGCGCCTCGGTGTCCGGCTGCGGCGGCAGCGTCCTGATCAGGACGTTGTTGCTGGCCACCGAGACGTTGCGGGTGTCACGGGCGAAGACGGTCCAGGCGTACTCGGTGTCGGGGTCGAGGCCGGTGACGGTCGTGCCGAGTTCGGCGGCCGGAGCGGTCTTCATGAGCTGGCCGTGCTGGTAGACGTCGTACGCGACGACGCCCTTGTCGTCCGTGGCGGCGTCCCACAGCAGTGAGACGGCGGTGTCCGTGGGCGGCTTGGCCGGGACGGCACGGAGGTTGGCCGGCGCCGTCGGCGGAACGGTGTCCACCGGGCCGAGGATGCCGACGGTGAGCTTGTCGAGGTTCGGGCCGTCGATGCCGGCCGTCGTGGCACGGATCGTGTTACTGCCCGCCTTCAGCTCGACCTCCTTGCTCGCGGTCTGCCAGGTGGTCCAGGCGCCGGTCGGCTCGAACGGGAGGTCGCCCTCGACGGCCGTTCCGTTGACCGAGACGGTCATGGGCCGGCGGACGGTGGCATCGAGTGCGTAGCGGAAGCCCAGGTTGGCGAGCGAAGCCTCGGCCGCATCCACCGTGAACTCGATGTACGAGCCCTGGACGACGTCGAAGTTGACGAACCCGGTGCCCGAATAGCCCTCGTGGTTGGACTCGACGGCACCCTGCGAGATCACCGCCGACTCCGCCTCGTGGTCCGTGCCCGTCGGCGGGTCGGGGAAGGTCGCCTCCAGGTAGTCGAGATTGGGCCCGCCCTCCGCGGCCACGGACGTGGCACGGATCTTGTTGACTCCGGCCTTCACCGGCACGGTGGTGGTCACCGTCTGCCAGGTGGTCCAGGCGCCGGTGGGGTCGAAGGCGAGGTCGTCGCGGACGAGCATGCCGTCGACGGCGATGTCCACCGGGCGGCCACCGGTGGTGCCGTTCGCATAGCGGATCGCCAGGGTGGCGGTGCCGGCAGCGGCCCAGCAGGAACACGACCGGATCGAGGCGTCCTGGCGGGACAGAGGGCTTCAGGAACCCCGTCTAGGCGTTCGGCATAGGCAGCCGCCCTGAAGTAATTCGTATTAGCACCTTGACGGGACGTTCAGGCCCGGAGAGTGTGTCCGATCAGCCGGACGGTCACGCACCGTTGGCTTCCTCGCCGCTCCCATGACGTCCAGGAGTCGCCCCATGACGTACGGATCCCCGCTGTCGCGCCGCGCGATCATCACGGCGGCCGGAGCCGCCGGCCTCGCCGCCGCGATGCCCCTCCCCCAGGCTCTCGCCGCCGGCACCCTGCCGACGCTGCCGCCCCTGCCCCCGGGCTCGCCCTCTCGGCGCGCATTCGCCGCCGACGAACAGCTCTACGCCCCCTATCTGGTCAGCCTCGCCGAGATGGCCAACGACATCGAGGACAACGGCTTCATGGGCGGCGGCTGGTGGCGATCGCCCGCGGTCCCGTACAACGCACGGGTCCAGGAGCATGTCTACACACTGAGCTGGTTCCTCACCATGAACCGCTCCTGGAACCCGTACCACGGCAACTCCGCCCTCCTGACGCGGCTGGACGCGGCACTCGGCCACTACCTCGGCCTCCAGCACGCCGACGGCTCATGGCCGGAGTACAGCGCCGACGAGCACTCCCTCGCCGCGACCGGCTTCGCCCTCGGCTACCTGAGCAAGACCCATGTGCTCCTGAAGGACGCGCGGCTGCTTCCCACCCGCCGCCGCCAGCTCGCCCGCGCCCTGCACCAGGCGATGACCTGGCTTCTCAACCCGTCCAACACCCGTGCCTGGCAGACCCCGATCAGATACACCAACCAGGTCACCGCAGGACTGGCAGGAGCCGCACTGGCGCTCAGAACCAACCCCGACGCAACCCTGCGGGTCCAGTTGAACAACGCCTTCGCCCGCATGGCCCAGAACGGGCAGGGCCCGGCCGGCTTCTTCCACGAAGAGGGCGGCATGGACATGAACTACAACTTCGAGGTCATGCTGCCCGAGATGGCCGACGCCTGGAGACAGTCGGACAACGAGCACCTGGTGGCCATGACCCGGAAGTACACCGACTGGCTCGGCTACAACCTGCTGCGCGAACCCGACGGCTCCGGCTGGTTCTGCAACATCGCTCCCTCCACCCGCACCAGCACCCTCGCCTACGACGACACCCGCCCCGACCCGGAACGCACCGCGCTCAACAACCAGTTCGTCCCGCCGGTGCCCGCACTGGGCGCATTCCTGTCAGCCAGGGAGGACCTTGCGTCGGCCCGCAGTTCCTGGGCCGCCGACACCTCCCCGGTGGCCGGACTGACCAAGCAGAACACCTCTCCGCGCATCCTCACCCACGCGATCTACGACGAGAAATACCCCACCCGCCAGGCCAAGACCCAGGCGATCAGAACCGTTGCCTACCTCGCCTCGGCAAGCTTCACCGAACACCGCACCGACCAAGGCCAGGACTTCCTCTACATCCGCCGCCCCGACGTCTACCTGGGCGCCTACCTCGGTACCCGGCCGACCAGCAGGGCCCGCACCGGCCTCAGCTTCCTGTGGCACCCGGTCGCCGGCACTGTCATCCAGTCCCTGAACAACAACAACCACGGCGTGTGGGCCACCGTCCTCCCCGGCCAGGCACCAGACTCCAACGGGCCCCAGGCCGGGCAGTTCTTCGGCGGCAGCCCCTACGCCTTCCGCTTCGGCACCCCCAGCGGGTCGGTCGTCACCGACGTCAAGGTCGGCAACGGACTGGTACAGCGCTCCGTCCGGGCCAACTCGCCGGCGACCGAGACCGTGCCTCTGATCCTCCAGGCATCCGACCGCGTGGTGTTCACCGACGGCACCGCCCTGCCCTGGGGAAGCTCCGCCACAGCCACCGCCGCCGGCATTGACGTGCACCGCCGCTCCGGCGTCATCCGGATCCGCTGGGGTGCCGCCCGGAACGCGAGCATCGCCGCCGCCTCCATCACCTACCTGCGCGACGGCAGCAGGCGGATGCACATCCTGAAGGTCCCGCACGACGGTTCCCTCGACGTCAGCATCCGACTTGCCTACTGACGGCCCGGCCGGCCCGCCCTCCCGGCGGGCCGGCCGCCACCTTGAACCAACCCCCGGGGCTGAAGGTCCTTCGCGATCTTCAACCCCGGGAAAAGCCGTCACACCCCCAGCCGCAGGCGCCGCATTCTGCGGATCCTCATCTCGGCACTGGCGACCGCCGCTTCCAGCTGAGGCCGCAGCAGTGCCTGCTCCTCGGAGCGGGCCACCAAGAACTCGACCGTCAGGCCAGCTGGCACATCCTCGGCGTGGGAGACGGCCAGGTACGCGGTGCAGACATCGTCCACGGCAGGCGCCGCCTCCGCCACGTACTTGCGGAGCAGCCCCGCGACCGTGCGCAGTCTGGCCTGGATATCTCCGGTGCACTGGTCGACACCCCGCTCGACCTCCTTGATCAGTACCCGCAGTTCGTTGAGCTGCAGGACCGTCGCAGCACGCTTGAACTCCTTCGAGCCGGTGCCACAGCGCGTCCACGAGGTCGTCACGCACCCCCTCGTCGTCGCCCGGGAACGTCCCGAACTCGCCAGGAACACGGCGCTGAGCAGTTGGTCCACGGCGAGGTCGCCACGATCCCGGCTTTTGCGAACGATCCAGGTCCGGCATGCACAGCCGCAGACAGCGGCGGAGGAAGGCCCGGGGGACTCCCGTTCGCCGTTGGAGATGATCACCGCGATCGGAAAGGCACGGCACTTGACGATTCCGTCGACGATCTCCACGTTCCGGCCCGGATCGTCGGTCATGGCCGGCACCCGGGGGTGCAGCCGCCAAGTCCGCACCAGCTCGCGGACCAGGAGCTGGCCCTCCTCGAAGACGCTCAACAAGTCGTTCGCCAGATCCTGGTCGCTCTTGTCCAGTTCATCCACGAGGGGCAACCGCGGCAGTCGTGGGGCAGCAACGCCGTTGCCAGCAGGCCGAGTGGGAGGTGGTCGGCGATTCCGGGCAGACCCTCCGGTACCGCCGGACCGTCGCCGGACGCCACGTCCGCCCGGTGCAGGGTCCGTAAGGCCGCCGAGTCCTGGACCCGGCCGATCGCGTCGTACTTGTACAGCCCCGACCGCAGGGGGGGCGGCTGGTGAGGTGCCAGCGAAGCACCCTGCCCAGTTTGAGCTCCCCGGCTGGTCCGGAACGCATGGGAGGACTCTCCGGTACTGAGCCCTGCCCGTCACCAGCAAGGGCCGGCGCAGCATCAGGGCGGAGGAATCCGCGGTCTATCTCTGCCCGCCTGGAAGACGGTACTGGTCATCCCAGAGCAATGCCGCGTGGCGACCGAGCGTGGAGGGGTACCCCCAGCGACATCCCCGGCCGGGGCTCAACGTGCAACGAGCTGACTGCGTCAGGCAGTCGGTCTATGTCCTTGGCCGAAGTTCTCGGCGTTGTCGAACATCAACAGCCAGTCGCTGTACGGATCGCCCCAGCTCAGGGCGGCGAGGACGGCGGGCACGGTGGTCAACTCGGACCCCGTCTGCAGGCCCGCCTGCTCGCCCATCTCGATAGGCCACTGGACGATCTGGCTCTCCTGCTTGGAGGGGATCCACCAGGTGAGGTCGTACTCGCAGCTATGCCAGTAGTCGTATTCGATGGCGATCTGCGTCTTGCCGACGTCGCCCATCCCGTGGAAGGTCTCCGGCGGGACCGGGTGACGTCGGTCGCGATCTATCCCAGCGCCCCTCTCTGGGCTGATCGTGGGAATGCCGCGGCTGATCGAGACCGGGATGTCTGCCTCCCCGCTCTCGCTGCTCGGGGGTGGGGTATGACGCGAGTGGTCGGCGAAGCCTCGATGAGACTCCGTCGTACGGACGGAGAGATCGATGAGGACCTGGTCCGGGGTTGCCGTTCCCGGCTCCGCCGCTGGGGGCAGTGTCGGCCTTAAGCTCCAAGTGCCCAAACCGCCCGCCACATCAGCAAGGGGCAGGAACACACGGTCACGACCGGCTGGGAGATGTCACCCGGTTGCCGCGGGAAGCATGAGGGGGAACGGAATCCATGGCTAACTTCTTCAAGTCCTCTGCACCGGTGTTCAGCGTTGACGTCTACCAGAACGAGTATCTGCCGGACGGCGGTCGCGAGGTCAACGCCATCGTCACGGTCACGGCGACCGGCGGCGGCACCGCCGGAAGCGCCGCCACCGGACCGCACCTGTACGGCACGGGGCCGGGCCAGGACGCAGCGGTCGTCATCATGGTCGACTGTTCCGGGTCGATGGAATATCCGCCGACCAAGATGCGCAACGCGCGGGCCGCCACCATGGCCGCCATCGACACAGTGCGTGACGGTGTCGCCTTCGCCGTGGTCGCGGGCACCCATGTGGCGAAGGAGGTCTTCCCCGGAGGCGGCCAGCTCGCGGTGGCCGACGCCACCACTCGTGTCCAGGCCAAGGCGGCGCTGCGCAAGCTGCGCGCGGGCGGCGGCACCGCGATCGGCACGTGGCTGCGCCTGGCCGATCAGCTGCTGGCCTCAGCCGATGTGCCCATCCGGCACGGCATCCTGCTGACCGACGGGCGCAACGAACATGAGAAGCCGGAAGAGCTGAAGGCCGCCCTGGACGCCTGCGCGGGCCGCTTCACCTGTGACGTGCGTGGAGTGGGCACCGATTGGGAGGTCAAGGAGGTCACCGGGATCGCCTCCGCGCTGCTGGGCAGTGCGGACATCGTCGCCGACCCTTCGGGCCTGGCCGCGGACTTCACGCAGATGATGGAGAACGCGATGGGCAAGGAGGTCGCGGATGTGAGTCTGCGGCTGTGGACGCCGCAGGGCTCCGAGATCCGGTTCATCAAGCAGGTCGCGCCGACCGTCGAGGACCTGACCGAGCGGCGCGCCGAGGCCGGGCCGCGC
This sequence comes from Streptomyces sp. CNP082, assembly GCF_059570535.1. Taxonomy (NCBI): domain Bacteria; kingdom Bacillati; phylum Actinomycetota; class Actinomycetes; order Kitasatosporales; family Streptomycetaceae; genus Streptomyces; species Streptomyces sp. CNP082. The sequence continues at coordinate 13,140 of NZ_JCANSZ010000069.1, read as the reverse complement.
GCCGGGGACTACCCCACCGGCTCCTGGGGGTTCGAGTCCCGCGACTACCACGTGTGCGTACGGGTACCGGCCGGGGCCATCGGGGAGGAGAGGCTGGCCGCCCGGATCTCGTTGATCCTGCCGCAGCCGGGCGACGAGGCGCCCCAGCCCCTCGCCCAAGGGCTGATACGAGCCGTCTGGACCGACGATACGGCCGCCACGACCTCCATCAATCCGCATGTTGCCCACTACACGGGACAGGCGGAGCTGGCCCAGGCCATCCAGCAGGGGCTCGACGCCCGCAGGGCTGGCGACAACGACGGGGCAACGGCCAAGCTGGGTCTGGCGGTTCAGCTCGCCGGCGCGCTGGGGAACGACGACACCGCGAAGCTGCTGGCCAGGGTGGTGGACGTGGTCGATGCCGCGACGGGTACCGTGCGGCTGAAGGCAAAGGTCACGCACACCGACGAGATGACCCTGGAGACGCGGTCGACTAAGACGGTCCGCGCGGTTCGGCGCGTCCGCGCGCTGGGGAACGACGACACCACGAACCTGCTTGAGCTTCGGGGTGACGGCCCTGACGGGTCGCGGCCAGGTGGCGGTGACGGGTACGGCTGGGAGCCGCGGCTACTGGAAGCGGAGTTGGTCGAGCAGGCGCCTCCCGGGCGGGAGGTGCCACTGCACGTGCGGGTCACTGGGGAGACCGGTGGTTCTGGCGTGGCACTTCGGGCCTTCCGTATCCCGGCAGAGGGAGCGCAGCTTCTCATCACTGTGCACGCTCCCGGTCTGCTGGCGCTGGGAGATCTGCAGAAAGAGCTGGCCGTTCCTCCCGGCCGGGACTCGCACTGGCTGCAATTCGGCCTGCGCACGATGAGACCTGGGCTGCATACCGTGACCGTGCGGGCCTTCCACAAAGGCACCTTCCTCGGCGAACTGCGCGCCCAGGTCTCCGTACAGCCCGACACACCGGCCAGGGATGGCCCGCCGCGCACTGCACCGCTCACCACCCTCGCGTTCGATCCGGGGGAGGTGACCTTGCAGGTCCTCAAAGGTGCAGACGGCGCCTACAGTTTCCAGCTCCTCAGCGAAACCACCTACGCTCCCGAGTCCTTCCGCCTCGCAGCGGGTGACTCCCACGGTGCGAGGGAGCGGATCTACGACGAGCTTCGGCGTACCGCAGCCGCGGCCGGGCAGGACGGAGGCAGAGATCAGCACCAGGCCCGGCGGCGGCTGATCAACCTCGGCGTCCAGTTGTGGGCGACGGCGGTGCCCGACGCCGTGCGCCAGCAGTTCTGGGATGAGGTCGGGCACGTCACCGCTTTGACCGTGCTCGGTGAGCACGATGTCGTACCCTGGGAGCTGCTCTATCCCCTGGACGGCCAGCGGGAGGGCGACGGATTCCTCGCCGAGTGGCTTCCCGTGGTCCGCCGGGTTTTCGGGCAGGACCGGGTACGCGAACTGTCCTTGCCTCGGGCTGCCTTTGTGGTGCCGCCTGGCTCGCCTCCCGAAGCGGAGCGTGAAGTGGTCGCGCTTCGGGCCAGATTGGGTAAGGCCGTGACCGACGGCGGGACCCTGACCCATCGCGCCGCCGTGAGCGACCTCATCGACGAGGGGCTCAACGGGCTGCTGCACTTCGCCTGCCACAACTCTTTCACGAGTGCCGGCTCTCACGTCAGGATGGCGGATGGCCCATTCGATCCGATCGATCTCGCCTACGCCACCCAGTCTGGAGCCCTTCGCACCACCCACCCGCTGGTGTTCTTCAACGCCTGTCGCAGCGCCGGCCAGATCGACTGGTTCTCCACCAGCCTGGGCTGGGCGCCGCAGTTCCTGCAGGCTGGCGCAGGGGCGTTCGTCGGCACCCTGTGGCCGGTGCGGTCCGACTCCGCGCTGCTCTTCGCTGAAACCTTCTACGAACGTCTGGTCACTGAGGGCCAGAGTCTGGGGCAGGCGTCCCTGAACGCACGGCGGGCGATCCGCGATCAAAGCGGGGATCCCACGTGGCTGGCGTACGCCGTATACGGCAGTCCCGCAGCCTGCGCCGCCATCCCTTAGAAGCCCCCAGTGCATCCCGAACAGGAGAGGCATGGACGAGCCGGTCTTCGTCATCCACGGCGTCGGCAACCGGGACCCGCAAGCATTCATCGCTACCGTGGCGGCCCTGCAGGCCGCCGCTGGAGCGACCTTGGTACCGGTCTACTGGGGTGACCTCGGCGCGGATGACCGTTTCATCGACCTCGCGCTTCCTTCCCGCTCCGCCGGGCTGCGGGATACCCCCGAGACCGTTGCCGCTCCGGCCGAGGTGCTGCTGGCCGCCCTGCTCGGTGAAACCGAAGGGCCTGCCCCGGGAGACTTGCCAGCGCCCCTGCGGGACGCGGTCCGCCACGGCTTGGACCCCTCGCAGAACAGCGGACTGCGTGACGGCCTCGACAGTCCGGACACGGACCACGTGCTTGAGACGCTCGCCGAGGAATGGCCGACGACGCGCTGGCTGTCACGGGTCGATGACCCGTCCCTTCTCAGCGAGACGGGAAAGGCCATCGCCCGTGCGGTCGCCTCCACGCTGGAGCCGGATGATTCCTGGGCCGGACTTCGTGGCGCAGCACCCGTTGACGGCACTCTCCGCTCAGCGATCCGGCGTCGGCTCGCGGACCTCGACCGCGTCGCAGGCGCGGCGATGCAGGCGGTCGCTGGCAGGATGAACCACAGCTTGCGCCACCGCCTCGGGCCAAGCGCCACCAGGTTCCTTGGCGATGTACTTGTCTATCAGCGCCATCGCGAGCAGATCCACGCCCGGGTACGGGAACAGATCGCTGCCGTCGATCCCGAACTGGGACGCCGACCGGACCGTCCTGTACGGCTGGTTGCACACAGTCTCGGCGGAGTGATCGCTGTCGACATGGCCACGGCGCAAGAGCCGCTGTGGACTTCGTCGCTGCTTACCTTCGGCTCCCAACCTGCGTACTTCCACCTGTGTGACCCCCGTGGAGGCCAACTCTCGCCCTACACCGGCCACGAACCGGTCACCCTGCCGAAGTCCCTGGCCCGCTGGACCAACCTGTGGCAACCGCTCGACGTGCTCGCCTTCGCTGCCTCCCACGTATTCCGTCTCGCTGACGGCACATCCCCGATCGACCTACCGCTGCCCCACTCCGCCACCGCGGGGCTATGGACGCACTCCGTGTACTGGAACCTGCCGGAACTCGCGTCCGCGATCAGCGATGCGATGCAACCATCGACATCGTGATCCCGAGAAGCAACATCAGGAGAGCGCCGGGATCCCTCTCGACTCTGCGAGTGGCCGCGAAGCGGTATGCCCGTCGTGGTGCAGTGTGCGAACGAAGTCGGGCGGCCGGGTCATCCCCTCGCCGACAGATGAGCCGCCGGCCCACGGCCACGGCCCACAAAGCGCCGTCGGAGTGCGGGGACAAGATCGTGAGACAGAACTGCAGTGTCCCTACTCCATGGCCAAGGCGAGCATCAACAACCTGACTCATTCGCTCGCGATGGAGTTGGGGCCGCGCGGTATCGCTGTCAATGCCGTCACTCCCGGCTGGACATGGACCGATACGAATGCTGCCGTCCGCGAGAACACCGACTTGGTGGCGGCGATCGAGGCGGACACCTCGCTCCGGCGCTTCGGCGAAGCTTCCGAGATTGCGTCCGTGGTGGCCTTCCTGGCTTCCGACGAGGGGCGCTGGATGACCGCCCAGATCATTGAGGCGAGGGAGCGGCTCCGAGCACCGCCGCCCCTCGCCAGTCAGACCGAGGCGTTCTTCTGCCAGACCGTTCGGCGCCGAGCTTCCCCCGACGTTCGGTTGGGCTTACTTGCTGGCGATGCTCCACGTACCGTCGCTGTCCTCGGCGGTGCTGCCGAGGGCGGTCCACTCGGCGTCGTCGAGGCCGAGGGCCGCGCGGAGGTAGGCGGAGATCACGTCGGCGAGGAGGATGACGCGGGCTGGGTCCTCGTCGGTGGTCTCGGCGACGTTTTCGCCGGCGATGCCGCCCATGGTGTGCTCGGCCTCGGCGATGGTGAGCAGGCTCTTGGGCGCCGGGCTGAGGTGGTAGGCGTCGGTGAACCACTCCGGCCCCCGGGTGGAGAGCTGAGACTGGTCCTTGCCGCCCGCGATGACCAGGGCCGAGGTGGCCATGGTGGAGAAGTCCGGCTTCATGAACGGGAGGTTCTCGGCGGCGAACGGGGTGAGGGTGTCACCGGTTCCGGTCGCGGCGATCAGCGCGCCGGCCGACACCGCGGGGTGGGAGAAGTCCTCGCCGGGAACGCCGTCGGCGTCGAGTATGCGGGCACCGAGGATGGCGCCTGCGGTCTGGGCGCCCCAGGAGTGGCCGACCACGGCGGTGCGCTCATGGTCGATGCGGGTCTCCAGGCCGGCCTGGGCCAGGATGTCGCCTAGGTTGTCGAGGATCGCGTGGAGGTCGGCTATCCGAACGCGCCAGATGGTGGCGAAGCGCGGGTCGTCCCAGCCGATGGCGTTGCGGCGGGAGTCCAGGTGGGTGGGCTGCACCACGGCGAATCCGGCGGCGGCCCATCGGTCGACGAGGGGCTCGTACCCGTCCAGGGACCACGCGTTGCCGTGGGAGAAGACGATCAGGGGCAGGTTCTGGCCCGACCGGGGGGCGGTTACCTTCACCTGCAGGTCGGTGCCGCGGCCAGGTGCGGGAACGGGGATGGGCTTGACCGAGACGATCTGGTGGCCGAGGGGGCGGGAAGACATGGGAGACCTGTGCTTTCTCTGCGGAGCGGCTCTGTCATACTTTGACGGAGCGACGTTCCGCCAGTTTAGCGGAACATTGTTCCGCGAGCAAAGGGAGCCATCCGTGCCGGAGTCGGTCGGGGTACGCCAAGCACAGGCGCAGCGCACCCGCAGCGGCGTACTTCAGGCTGCTGCGGCAGTCTTCGTCGAGCAGGGCGTCCAGGCGCCTGTCCGTGACATCGCCGAACGCGCGGGCGTCGGTGTCGGCACGGTCTACCGGAACTTCCCGACCCGCGCGGACCTGGTCACCGCCGTCTATCGGCACCAGATCGACGCCTGCGCCGCTCTCGCGCCCCGGCTCCTTGAGGAGTCCGCCTCGCCGTTCACCGCGCTGACCCTGTGGACGGACGCGTTCGTGGACTTCCTGGTGACCAAGCACGGCCTCGGCGCGGCGCTGGGATCCGGAGATGCGGGACTGGAGAACCTCCACACCCTCATGCTCGACACCCTGGTCCCGGCCTGCGCGACGCTGCTCGACGCCTGCGCCGCCGCCGACGAACTTCGCCCCGATGTCACCGCCTACACGCTCATGCGCGCCATCGGAAACCTCTGCATCACCGGACCCGACTACGATCAGGCCGACGCCAAGCACATGGTCGCCCTCCTCCTCACCGGATGCCGCAACACGGCATGACAACAGGCCGGCGCCCGCGCCGCCCGCACCCGCCACGCCGGTCTCCGTCCACTGCGCAAACTCGCAACGTGGCTACGGCTGAATCCACTGCCCGCCAACTGGCAGCGGCGCCCTGGAGGGCGCCCGCGCGCGTCCCGTCACACCACCGCCCCACCTCGTCCGCGCGCCCGCACATCAACAACCGGGCGAGGTGGCGATGGCTCAAGGCGGGCGGCGACAGGTCAGCGCCGGGCGTCGCCATGGGCCAGCAGACTGGTGAGGCCCGCGATGGCCTCCGGCGTGCCGGGACTTGGCCATCAGCATCAGCTCGGAGGCACCCCGCTCGCCGAGGTGGGTCAGGCCGGAGCGGCGGTACTCGTGCCCGGCCCCGTGTGCGCGGTGTGCTGGTCGAGCAGGGCGCGGGGTTGGCCGCAGGAGAGGCGAGCCGTGTTCGGGTTGGCGAGCGAGTCGAGGAAGGCGTCGGCCGCCGTGCGGACCGTCAGCGCCCTCCCGGTCGACGTGGCCGGCGCCGCCGATGCGCTTGAGGGTGAAGGGGCCCTTGATGAAATCGCGGCCGGTGATCACCTGCACGGGGCCAGGGCTCGACGCCCGTTCCGGCCGTTACAGCATAGCACGCAAAATATGACAATATTGCCTATATGCGGCACAAGCGTCACGATACGTGGTTGCCGGAGCTGACGGGCCACGGGCCCCGCTCCTGCCGGCCGGCAGCCTGTCGGGGCCGACGCCGTTGGCAGGAGGCTGCGCCCGAGGGGAACAGGGTGGACGCAGTTGCTGATGTCCTGCTGCTGCGGGTGAAGGGCCTCGCCCAGGTACCGGGATCACCGCCCTCACCTCGATTGCCTCCGGGACGGCGCTCCGCCGTCGCCCGCATCCCTGACCAGGCCGGGGAGCGTGTCCGCGCGGCGGTGCACGCGGACCGGCGGGCCGGGGCCAGCCGGGCTCAGACCGGCGCGGGCCCGGATATCAGCGCCGAGTCTGCCCGCGCCCGCTTCGCACGCACCCGCTGCGCGGCCCGGTCCGGCCAGGGAGGGCGGTAAGCCATGCGCCGGCCCACTGCTCCCGGCCCTCTCGCGGGGCCCGGCACGACCTTGCCGGATTCGGTCCTGGCCGACGTGATGCGCGACACCGGCGCCGCCGTGGGGCTGCTTTACCTGCTGCCGCCGACCGAGCGGGTCCTGCGGCTGACCTTGGCGGGCGGCGTGCCGGGGCAGATCGTCGCCCCCTGGGCGCGTATCCCCCTGGACGCCGCCATCCCGGTGGCGGACGCGGTACGGGAACGCTCCATGGTCTGGCTGGGCAGCCAGGAGGACATCGCCCGCCGCTCCCCCCGGGTCGGCATCGTCCTGCCCTACGACTTCGTGCTCGCCGCGGCCCCGATCACCAGCAACGGCACCGTGTGGGGCAGCATCGGGCTGCTATGGCCCGCCGGGCACCCGCCGCAGCTCAGCACAGCCGAGAAGAATTCGATCAACACCTGCTGCCGCCGTGCGGCAGCGATCCTGCACCGGGCCGCCGACAGCGGCCACCCGCTCAAGCCCCCGGACGAGCCCCGCCTGCTCCCGCCGCCGCACCCGCGTGAAGCCGACCCTGCACAGGCCGCAGCCGCCCTGGACTTCACCGCGCGCCTGCCCGTGGGCTGCTGCGCCCTGGACCTGGACGGCCGGGTCACCTTCATCAACGCCGCCGGCACCGACCTGGTCGGCGCCCTTACGGATTCCCTGCTCGGCAAGCGCCCCTGGGAAGTGCTCCCGTGGCTGCGCGATCCGATATTCGAAGACCGCTACCGAGCCGCGGTGGTCAGCCGCCAGCCCACCTCCTTCACCGCCCGCCGCCCGCCCGACACCTGGCTGCTCTTCCAGCTCTACCCCAACGCCAGCGGCATCAGCGTCCACATCACCCCCGCGCAGGCGCACCCGGCCGCCACCACACCACCGCTGCCGCAGCCCGCGGAGCCCATCGGCGCGACAGCGCTGTACCACCTGACCCATCTGGCCACCGCACTCGCCGAGGCCGCCGGCGTACGGGACGTGGTGGACCTGGCCGCCGACCAGATCGTGCCCGCCTTCGGCCCCAAGGCCCTGGCCCTGCTGACCGTGGAAGACGGACGCCTGCACATCACGGGCTACCGCAGCTACAGCCCCGAGCTGATGGCCCGCTTCGATGCCGCCCCCCTGACCTCGCGCACCCCGGCCGTCCATGCCGTCAACACCGGCAGGCCCGCCTTCTTCCCCACATTCGCCGACCTCAAGAGGGCCTACCCGCCAGCCGTCCACCAGGACGACATGGCCTCCTGGGCCTTCCTCCCGCTGATCGTCTCGGGCCGCCCGGTCGGCTCCCTCGTCCTCGCCTACGACCGACCCCGCACCTTCCCGCCCGCCGAACGAGCCCTGCTGACGTCACTGGCCGGACTGATCGCCCAGGCCCTCGACCGCGCCCGCCTCTACGACGCCAAACAGGCCCTCGCCCACGGCCTGCAGACCTCCCTGCTGCCCCGCACGCTCCCGTACATCCCCGGCCTGGAAGCAGCCGCCCGCTACCAGCCCGCCAGCCACGGCATCGACATCGGCGGCGACTTCCACGACCTCATCCCCTGCGCCCACGCAACCGCCGCCGCAGCCATCGGCGACGTCCAAGGACACGACCCCACAGCCGCCGCCCTCATGGGCCAGATCCGCACCGCCGTACGCACCCACGCCGAAACCGGCTCCTCACCCGGCGACATCCTCGCCCGCACCAACCGCCTCCTGTGCGAACTCGACCCCGGCCTGTTCGCCAGCTGCCTCATCGGCCGCCTCCTCCCCTCCCACCGCCGCATACAACTGGCCACCGCCGGCCACCCCCCAGCCCTGCTCCGCCACCCCGACGGCCACACCGACATCCTCCACCTGCCCCCCGGCCTGCTCCTGGGCATCGACCCAGACGCCGACTACCCCGCCACCGACATCCAGCTCCCACCCGGATCCGTCCTCGCCCTCTACACCGACGGACTCGTCGAAACACCCGGCACCGACATCGACGACGCGACCGCAGCCCTCGCCGCCCACCTGGCACAAGCACAGGACGAGAACCTGGAAAACCTCGCCGACACACTCCTCGACCACGCCGAGCGATTCACGCCCCACAACGACGACATCGCCCTGCTCCTCCTCCGCCCACACGAGTAACCCCGCAACGCGGGGCCGCACGCGAAGACCAATCCGGGGCGACCGACGGGGCGGCTCCCGTCCCTTGGCACCGAGTTGACGGAACGCCCATCCGGCGGGCCACTGGCCCCGCCGTCGACGACACGCCAGCATGCCCGCCCAGACCAAGGACGGGACAGACAACGTCGTGGCGCTGTGTGACTTATGCCGGACGCGCAGGGGGAGGCCGCGTGACCCCGGCCCCACACCGTACGAAGCGCACCGCCACCAAGGCGAGCCCGTCGAGAGACTCCCGGCCAGAACCGGCGATGGATCCACAGCTCGGGACCACGACCAATCCGGCAATACCTTCGGACCACCCCAACCGAGGCCGTGCTCGACGTCGAAGCGTCGCAGGAAGGACTGCCAGCAGCGCTCGACGTCCGCGCTCCAGACGGACGGCATCCAGCAGCGCAGTCCAGGAGGTGCGGCCGGCCTTTAGCGCGACCACGATGGAGTACTGCCAGCCCGGGATCATCTGGTGCCTGGCATCCCCGCGTCCGTACGTGTGGCAGAACGAGCGGTCCGGGCAGGTCGCTGCGTCCGGCCGCAGCCACGGCGAGACGTCGACCGCCAGGACCAGACGGCCGTCCGCGGCCTTCGGCAGCGGCGTTGCGGCGAACTTCTGCCGGAGCTGGTCGACGTCCAGGCGGCCCTTGTTCAAGCCGCCGTACAAGGCGCCGTGGCCCCGGCGGTGTTCCGGGGCGAGCGCCAGGTCGACCAGCGTCTTGACCTGCCCGTCCGTACACAGCAGAGCCAACTAAACGACCTTGCAAACCGCCGCCTCTGCGGCCGAGACAGCCGCTCCTGCGACCCGGTCCCGGGACGCCGGTACGAGCTGCTGAAGTACTTCGCGGTCTTCATCGACTTCCTGAAGCGAGGCAGGCCCCGCAGCCGGGCTGTGGGGCCCACGTTCCAGCAGGGTTCGCACCCGCGCGTGCGGGCGTCACAGACGAGCCCTGTGGTGGGCCTCGGCATGGTCGGCCCATACCCGCGTGTCCGGGCATCTGCGGTGCAGACCGAGATCCAGACTACGTCAGGGAGTTCGTGTCGGCGTCTTCCTGGAGGTGGGAGAGAGAGCGAACGCGAGTTGCAGCGGGCTGGGCAGCGGGCCGAGAGGGATGGTCTCCAGACTCCCGGGGCAGGATACGAGGGATCCCAGGCAGGCGCGGTGGCGGCGTAATCAGACTCGGCCTGTGGTGTTGGGGTCCGTGGATATGTGACGCCCAGAGCGCGGGCATTCGGCAAGGGGTAAAGGTCGTCTCGTAGCAGTTGCCGGTCCAGCACTTCAGCAGGTCTTGGAGGGTGTCCAGGACCTGGTAGAGGGTCAGGCCGGTGTGCGGGCTTTGGGGTTGAGCCGCCTGAGGGTGAGGAATGCCTGGGCGGCGGTGACGAGGGTGACGTGGTGGTGCCAGCCGCGCCAGGTGCGGCCCTCGAAGTGGTCCAGGCCCAGGCAGTGTTTGAGTTCGCGGCAGTCGTGCTCGATCCGCCAGCGCATCTTCGCCCACCGCACCAGGTCAGCTACCGGCGTGGTGGCGGGCAGGTCCGATATCCAGTAGCCGGTCGGACCCTCCTGTCCGTCCGGCCATTCGACCAGGAGGGTCCGGGCGGGCAGGACACCGTCCCACCGGTTGCGGCCGCCGCCGGCTTCCTGGGCTGCGGCCAGGGGCTGTTTGCCCGCGGGCCGCACGGTCAGGACTGCGAACCGTGAGGTCATCGCGCCCTTGCTGCCCTGGCGCCAGGTCACCTCGGTGAACCGGGCCGCGTCGGCTTCTGCCGTGAGGACGGACACGGCTCGCGGCGGGGTGCGGCAGCGAGGCAGCGCTGGTGGCCCCAGTCCGCCGTAAGCGGGCCGGGATGGTTCGGCATCCTCCAGGTGGGCGACTTCCTTCCCGGTCAGGGCCAGGACGTAGGACAGGCCCCGCTCCTCAAGACCGAGCCGGAACGGGGTGCTGACGCCGTAGCCGGCATAGGGGACCACGACCGGCGCCTTCAACTGCCACTGGGCGAGTGTGTCCAGAAGGCCCAGCGCCAGGCGCCACTTCTCCCGGTGGACGATGTCGTCCGGCACACCGGCCTTGTGACACCGGTCCGGCGCATCCGTCCAAAGGGAGCATCTCGCCCTGCTGGATGAGGCGTTGGCCGGCTGGGAGGCCGACGGCACGGCGGTGAGGTGCACCATCGATGGCACCGCAGGTGGGGCAGGACATCGTTGGCGCTCACCTGGGGTCGCCGGACGCGCGACCGTTTCCCCGGCGCGCAGCTCTACCTGGACCTGCACGGTTACGGCGGTCGTTGGGACAGCGAACTGAGCTGGCCTGAGCCGGCTGTCGGCGGCTGGGCGGTTCCGCGGTATCGAACCGTTCCGAATGTCACGGGAGCCCGCACGGCCCAGGTGTCACGGCTGCTCGCCCAGAGATTCTGGTGGGCGCCGAGGCAACCGAAAGGGCTTCGGCGACCACCGGTAAGGGAGCAGAGGTTTTCGCGACCAGGATCCGAATTTTTTCGCTCGAGAGGCGGAGCCAGATCATGGAACAGACAGCCAGCGCCAGCGGCCGCCCCACCCGTCGGCGGGGGACACTGGTCGCCCTGGGCCTCACCACGGCATGCGGGGCCGCGTTCGGGATCTACGGGGCGTCGGCCGCCACCGCCCAGACCACGCTCACGGTGGCGGCCGACGGCAGCGGCGACTACACCACCGTGCAGGCGGCCGTTGACGCGGTACCCAGCGACAACAGCGGCGAGGTCACCATCGAGATCGCGCCGGGTGAGTACCGGGAGCAGGTGACCGTCCCGGACGACAAGCCGTACGTCACCTTCGTCGGCACCGGCGAGTCGGAGGACGAAGTGACGATCGTCGAGGGGAGGAACGCCGGCGACTGGGGCACCGTGGGCAGCGCGACCCTCGTCGTCCAGGGTCACGACTTCACCGCCGACAACCTGACGTTCGCCAACGACTTCGACGAGAACTCCTCCGACACCGGCGACCAGGCCCTGGCCGCCTACCTCGACTCCGACCGCATCCTCCTGGACGACGTGCGGCTCCTGGGCGACCAGGACACCGTCCAGGTCCACGACGGCGCCCGCGCCTACGTCAGCGACTCGTACATCGAGGGCACCGTCGACTTCATCTACGGCGGCGGCACCGCCGTCTTCCACCGTTGCGCGATCTACGAGAAGCGGGACACCGGCGGCCCGATCACCGCGGCGAGCACCCCGGCGGAGCAGCGGTACGGCTTCCTGTTCTTCCAGTCGAAGATCAACGGAGCCACGGACGGCACCACGCAGCTCGGCCGCCCGTGGCGGCAGGACGCGCAGGTCCTGTACCGCGAGTCGGAGCTGTCCGCGACGATCGCGGCCGACCAGCCGTGGACCGACATGTCGGACGCGACGTGGCAGAAGGCGCGCTTCTTCGAGTACGCCAACACGGGCGACGGCGCCGGCGTCAACGACAACCGGCCGCACTTGTCAGACGAGGAGGCCACGGCGTACACCCCGGAGGCGTACCTCGCCGGCGACGACGGCTGGAACCCGGTTAGCTGACACCGGCCCCACACCCACCGTGGATCGGCTCCGCCTCGCCACGGTCCTGGTCTCGGGCGCGGGTTCCGGGGTCTGGTGTGGAACCGGTGGGCGGGCCGGCGGCGGGGTCGACCGGACAGCCGAGGCCCGCGAGGGCCTTGGACCGTCCGCCGCCAGACCACCCCTGCCCCAGGCGGACTGCTCGACAAAAGCACCGAAGGAAAGCTGGCCCGCCGCGTCCCGCTGATCGAGGGGGTGCGGCCGATGGTGGCTCAGCCCCTCCTGACCGCTGGCCCCGACCCCGATGCCCGGCTGTTCACCGGGCTGCGGGGCGGCCGGATCAGCACCGCCGTGCTGCGGGACGCCATCCACTGGGACGACGTGGTCACCAGGCTCGGCTACGAGCATCTCCGCCGGCATGGCCTCCGCCACACCGGCCTGACATGGATGGCCGACGCCAGCGTCCCCCTGCACGTACTGCGGATCATTGCCGGGCACGGCTCACTGATGACCAACCAGCCCTCCCTGCACCCCGGCCTCCAGGCCCTGACGCGGGCGGGACAGTCGCTCAGCGCCCACCTGTCGGGCGCGCCGACCCCCTCGAAGGCGCTCACGGCCACACTCCGCGCCTTGTGGGAACCACACAATCCCCGAGATAACGTTCTGATCAGGGGTTTTCCAAGATCCGTGGCCCCCAAAGTGTCCCCGGAGGTCTGACACAGTGCCAGATTGACGGCGGGTCAGCGAATCGCAAAAGGCCCTCTGACGCGTAAATAGGAGCAGGTCAGGATGGGTGTGGGCAGGGCCGGATGCCCGGTGGCTGTGATAGGCCAGCGGGTGTCTGGTGCTGCTGATCAGGCTGTGCTCTCCCTCGGGTTGAGGGTGACGGTGTAGCCGAGCTGGTTGAGCTGGGTGATCGCTCGGCGGGTGGCGCGTTCGGGGTCGCGGCGGGTGAAGTAGGTGCCGCCGAGTTCGTGGTAGGCGGTGTTGTCGGTGAGCATGTGCCAGATCGCGGTGGTGATCGAGTGCTCGACTGCGACCAGGGCCC
>NZ_JCANSZ010000068.1:0-33521 GCF_059570535.1 Streptomyces sp. CNP082 | reverse complement strand
CGTCTATCCTTCATGCGGTCTCTCCGCGTCATCCGCCGTCAGGTTACCAACCAGGCGGGTTTTTCCCCCTCGCCGTCTGACGAGCGCCCTTGAGGCAACACGCTCAGAAATCCTTGAAAGACTCAACCCTCGCCGACGGAACCGCAGCAGCCCGCGGGCCGTCAAGCGCATACATGTCCATGCCTACAGAGCGAAACGCCGCACCGAGACCACAACTCGCCACGAAGACAAGCCGCATATCAAAATCCTCGCTGTGGCCTAACTGAGTGGCATTGGCGCGCAGCGTACGTACACGGCTCCCCCGCCGTTAAGGGCGAGTTGCGTATACGGCCATTCGCGAAGCGAATCCTGCGGCCTTCCCTGCGCCGATTCGCTTTCCTGATGAATGCATACGGAAACTAACGCTGCGGGATCGCTCCCGGGGCCCCCGACCCACCTCTATGGCCCGCCGAAGAACAGGTCGAGTTCCTCACCCAGAACGTCAGCAGGGCGTCGAAGCCGAGCGACCTGAAGATCACTGATCTGCGGGTGGCGGTGCTGAAGGGCGTGCCGTTCACCAGCCCGATCGTCCGCATCGACACCAACCAGGGCATCTCGGGTTGGGGCGAGGTACGCGACGACGCCGACAAACGCTACGCGCTGGAGCTGAAGGGCAGACTCCTCGGCGAGAATCCGTGCAACGTCGAGATGCTCTTCAAGCGCCTCAAGCAGTTCGGAAACCACGGACGCCGCGGCGGCGGCGTCTCAGGTGTCGAGATGGCACTGTGGGATCTGGCCGGCAAGGCGTACGGCGTGCCGGTGTTCCAGATGCTCGGCGGCGCGTACCGCAAGAAGATACGCCTCTACACCGACACCACCGAGTCCGAGGATCCGAAGGTCTACGCGGAGCGCATGAAGGAGCGCGTCGAGATGGGCTTCACCTTCCTCAAGATGGACCTCGGTCTTGAAATGGTCCAGGGCATCGAGGGCGCGGTCGTCGGCAAGAGCCTGTACGACGGCAACCTCCAGCAGTACGACGGCACGCCCGGCGGCTACGGCATGACCGAGCACGGGCTCACCATGGTCCAGATCACCGACAAGGGCCTGGACGCCATGGCGGAGTACCTGGAGGCGGTGCGCGACGCCGTCGGCTACGACATCCCGATGGGGATGGACCACTTCGGCCACTTCGACGTCAACACCGCCATCCGGCTGGCGAACCGCTTCGAGCAGTACAACCTCGCCTGGCTGGAGGACCTGGTGCCGTGGTTCCGCACCGAGGACTGGAAGGAGATCACCAGGGCCGTCAACGTGCCCACCATGACCGGTGAGGACATGTACGGGTTCGAGGCGTTCCGTACGCTCGTCGACGAGGGCGCCGTCGACCTCGTCCAGCCCGACCCGGCGACCGCCGGCGGCGCGCTGAGCGCGCTCAGCGCGCCGCCGGCCGCTCGTCCTCGGGCGGCACGATGCGCTCGATCCAGTACTCCCGCGCCAGCGCGTCCACGCCCGCCGGGGCCACGCCGCGCAGGTGTACGACGTTGCCGTCGGTGCCGGCGATGCGGCCGTGCTTCTGCATCCGCAGGATGTGGTACCGCTCCGGCGGGAAGCCCAGCTCGACGTCGGCGGAGAACCGGCCGCGCATGTCGCGCTCGTCGCCGACCGCCGGGTCGACCTTGCCGCTCGCCTGGACGGTCAGCCAGACCTGGTACGCGACGATGAGCAGGACCAGGATCACCAGCCGGCGGACCGTGGGGCTGCGGAGCGCCCTAAACGCCAGCGACTGCCGTTCCGTCGGCATCGGTCGCACCTCCCGCGTCGTCCACGAGCAGCTCGTTGACCCGGTTCGCGATCTCCCGGAACTCCGGCAGCTCCAGCGCCGTGCGCCACTGGCGCGGGCGCGGCAGGTCGACCGTGACGATCTCCCGTACATGGCTGGGCCGCTTGGACAGCACCACGATCCGGTCGGAGAGGAACACCGCCTCGTCCACGTCGTGGGTGACGAAGAAGACCGTGGGGTGCCGCTTTTCGAAGATGCGGGTCAGGTCCTCCTGCAGCTTGCGCCGCGTCTGGGCGTCGATGCTGGCGAACGGCTCGTCCATCAGCATCACGGCCGGCTCGTTGGCCAGCACGCGGGCCACGCCCAGGCGCTGCTGCATACCGCCGGAGAGTTCGTGGGGGTACTTGTGCTCGAAGCCGCCGAGCCCGACCAGCTCCAGGAACTCCCTGCCCCTGGCGTCCCGTTCGGCGCGCGGCACGCCCTTCATGCGCAGTCCGAAGACCACGTTGCCGAGGACCGTCTTCCAGGGGAAGAGCGCGTGGCTCTGGAACACCACGCCGCGGTCCGGGCCGGGTCCTTCGACCGCCTGGCCGTCCACGACGACCTCGCCCTCCGTGAGGTTCACGAAGCCGGCGACGATGTTCAGCACGGTCGTCTTGCCGCAGCCGCTCGGGCCGAGCACGGAGACGAACTCACCCTCGTCGACGCTGAACGAGACGTCGCCGATGGCGGTGACCTCCTCGCCGCTGTACGAGTCGACGTAGTTCTTCTGCAGTCCGGTGATCTCCAGCGCCGTCATCCGTCGGCCTCCAAACTCCGTACCATGCCCCACCGTTCGACGGTGGCTCGCTCGAACGGCGCCAGGACCATGGCGTCGAGCGCGTACCACAGGATTCCCAGCACTGCCATGCCCAGGAACACCTGGCTGATGTCGCCCACCCGGCGGGCGTCGAACATCATGAAGCCGACGCCGCTGGTGCCGACGATGATCTCGGCGGCGACCAGCGCCCGCCAGCCGTAGCCGAGCCCCGTGCGGATGCCGCCCGCCACGGACGGCAGCGCGCCCGGGAGGATGACCTCGAAGAACACCCGTGTCCGGCCCGCGCCGAGGCTGCGCGCGGCGCGCAGCAGCTCGCGCGGCACCTGCTCCACGCCCGCGACGACGCTCAGCATCAGCGGGAAGACGATCGTGTAGACGATCACGAAGGTGACCGCGGTGAGGCTGAAGCCGAACCAGACGATCACGATCGGCAGCCAGGCGATGTCGGCGACCGCCTGGAAGAACAGCAGGATCGGCCAGAAGAACCGGCGGACCTTGGCGAACATCGCCACCACGAAGCCCATCGGCAGGCCGATGGCCAGGCCGAAGCCGACGCCGTACGCCAGCCTGGTCAGCGAGTCCGTGAGGTAGCCGGGCAGGATGCCCTTCTCCATCAGGTCGGCGAACTCCTCGACCACCCGCGGCGGGCCGACGAAGAACGCCTCGTCGAACACGCCCATCTCCGCGACCAGCCACCACAGCCCGATGACCGGCACGAACGGGCCGAGGTTGCGGAACGTGGGGCGGCGGGTGAGCCAGAGCCAGACCTTCCGGGCGCGTACCCTGCCCGGGCTCGCGGGGCGCTTGCGCGGCGTACGCCGTACGGGCCTGGCCGCGGCGGCACCGGCCGAGTCGGTCGTGGCGCTCGTGTGGGTCGCGTCCGACGCCATCAGCCCCTCCCTCCCGTCATGCCCCAGCGCTCCACCGTGCGCTTCTCCAGCGGGGCCAGCAGCAGCCGGTCCATGAGCAGCCAGAGCACGCCGATGATGACCATCGAGGCGATGATCACGTCGGTCTGGAAGTACTTCTGCGCCTGGAACAGCGCGTAGCCGAGGCCCGCGTTGCTCGCGATGATCTCGGCGGCGACCAGCCCGCGCCAGCCGTAGCCGAGGCCGACCCGCAGGCCGGTGACGACGCTGGGCAGCGCGCCGGGCAGCAGCACCTCCCAGAACATCCGCAGCCGGCTCGTGCCCATGCTGCGCGCGGCGCGCAGCAGTTGCGTCGGGATCTGCCGGACGCCGAGCATCGCGTTGTACGTGATCGCGAAGAACATCGCGTTCCACACGATGAAGATCACGGCCCGGTCGCCGTAGCCGAACCACAGGGTGGCGACGGGGATCCAGGCGATGCCCGCGAGCGCCACGGAGAACCGCAGCAGCGGGGAGAAGAACGCCGACAGCGCGGCGCTGGAGCCGAGCGCGATGCCGAAGGGCAGGGCGGTGGCGATGGCGATCAGCGAGCCGATGCCCATGCGGCGCAGGCTCGCGCCGAGGTGGTCGAAGAGGTCGCCGCTGGACCACATGTCGCCGAGCGCCGAGAGCACGTCGCCGACCTGGGGGAAGACCCGTAGCGGCGGATCGGTGACCGCGACGGCCACCAGCCACACCACGACGAGCAGCGCGAGCGGGGTGAGAAACCACAGCGCGGATGTCGCGCGCGCGGCCGGGGTGTTGGCCCCGCCGCGTTTGCGCTGCCGCCCCGGCGGCCGGCCGCCCGGCCGCGACCGGCCCGAGCGGGGGGCGGTCGCGGCCGG
Source organism: Streptomyces sp. CNP082 (assembly GCF_059570535.1). Classification (NCBI taxonomy): domain Bacteria; kingdom Bacillati; phylum Actinomycetota; class Actinomycetes; order Kitasatosporales; family Streptomycetaceae; genus Streptomyces; species Streptomyces sp. CNP082. Next base: position 29,189 of record NZ_JCANSZ010000068.1, on the reverse strand, counting down.
GGCCTGTTTGTCCGTACGGGGCGTGGTCACGACGGGCATGCCTCGGCGGCCGTGTCGCGGTCGAAGGTGTACCCGCCGTCGATCACCGCGGCATCCGGGACGGGCGGCAGGTCGGCGAAGAGGCCGGGGTTGTCCTTCATGACCTTGAGGATCGGCTCGGGCTGGAAGTACTTGTTGACGTCGAAGCCCTTCTCGACGTTGCCCTGCTCGGCCAGCAGCCCGGCGAGGGTGTCGAGCGCCAGGTAGTTGCAGACGGAGAAGCGGCCGTCGAGCTGCTTGACGTTGTGCTTCATCGCCTCCTGCGCGACGTTCTCCTCGGTGCCCGGCAGCCAGCGCGTCGCCGAGTCGGCGGCGTCGTCGGGGTTCTCGCGCATCCACTGGTCGGTCTGCGCGCGGGCGGTGAGGAACCGCTCGACGACGTCCGGGTTCTTCTCGGCGTAGTCGCGCGTGGTCACCAGGTAGCCGATGAACGGGATGTAGCCGCCGCCGCGCAGCACCTCCTTCGCGCCGTCGACCTGCTCGGTCATGGTGATCGGCCACGGGTCCCAGACGATGCCCGCGTCGATGCCGCCGGTCTCCAGCGCGACGGCCATGTCCGGCGGCTCGGTGTTGACGATCTCGATGTCGCCGGCCTTCAGCCCGGCGTCGTCCAGCAGGCCGAGCAGGTAGAGGTGGTTGATGGAGCCCTCGGAGACGCCGATGCGCTTGCCGCGCAGCGTCGCGAGGTCCTTGCCGTCGATGCCGGAGTCGCCGCCGGCCACCACCGCCATGGTGTCGTCGATGCTCAGCTGCGAGGACGAGCCGGTGTAGTTGCCGACGAGGACCAGGTCGATGCCCTGCTGCGCGGCGGCGATGGCCGGGGTGCCGACCTGGACCACGTCGACCTCGCCGGCCTGCAGCGCGTTCAGCGCGTCCACGCCGGTCGGGTAGGGCTCCTTCAGCTTCACGTTGAGGTTCTGCTCGTCGAAGTAGCCCGCCTCGACGCCGGCCGGCAGGCCGATCTGGTCGATGGCGGAGACATAGCCGGCGGACAGCTTGGTCGGCTCGGTGCCGCCGCTCCCGCCAGCACCGCTGACGTCATCGTCCACGGTCGAGTCGCTGCCGCAGGCGGCAAGCAGCAGGGCTCCCGAACAAGCCGCCGCCACGGCTGTGTGACGTGTTGCGCGAAACATGAGTCTCTCCTGATCCGTACGGCTACGGGGCTGGTGTGGGAGCGCCGGGGAGCAGCGCGTCCACCGCCGCCCGGCGCGGAATCGGCAGGACCGCTCCCGGTCCGGTGGTGGTGAGCGCGGCGGCGACGGCCGCGTAGCGGGCCGCCTGAAGCGGTACGGCCCCCTCCAGGAGCCGGGCCGCGAACGCGCCGTCGAAGGTGTCGCCGGCCCCGGAGGGGTCGACGGCCCGCACCGGGTGGGGCGGAATGCGGGTCACGGTGCCCTCGTGGGCCAGCAGGGCGCCCTGGTCGCCCATCTTGAGCACGACGATGCCGGGCCCGCGGCGCACGAAGGCGTCGAGGACCTCCTCGGGTTCGTGCAGGCCGGTGAGCAGCCTGCCCTCCTCCAGGTTCGGCAGTGCCACATCGCACAGCTCGACGCTGCGCATGACCACCGCGCGGGCCCGTTCCACGGGCCAGAGCGCGGGGCGGTAGTTGGGGTCGTAGCCGATCAGCGTGCCGCTGCCGCGGGCCAGTTCCATGGCGTGGAAGGCGGCGTCGCAGGCGGACGGGCTGATCGCCTGGGTGATCCCGGTGACGTGGAGCATGCGCGCCCGCGCGACCGCCTCGGCCGGCACGTCGGCCGGGGTGAGCCGGCTGGCCGGCGAGTCCGCGCGGTAGTACGTGAACCTGCTGGCCGCGGGCGTACGGGAGATGAAGTAGATCCCGGTACGCCCGCCGGCCTCCCGGACGACGTGCTCGGTGCCGACGCCCTCGCGCTGCCACAGCCGCAGCAGGGCGTCGCCGAAGTCGTCGTCGCCGATGCGGGTGACGTAGCCGGTGCGCGCGCCGGAGCGCCGCGCGGCCACCGCGAAGTTCGACGAGTCGCCGCCGTAGCCGACGGCGTAGTCGTCGTCCGGCCCGACCGGCTCGGGGCCCTCAACGCGGGCGTTGAACTCCAGCAGCGGCTCGCCGATCGCGAGGATGTCCTGGTCCATGCCGTCCTGTCATTCCTTGGGTCGGTCAGATCCGCTGGTACTTCTCAAGGCCGCCGCGCAGTGAGCCGGACTCGCGGATGAGCCGGGTCTGCTCGCGCTCGCGCTCCTCGATGTCCGCGGCCAGCGCCAGCACCTCGGCGACCAGCTCCAGCGGCACGCACACGACGCCGTCGCTGTCGGCGACGATCAGGTCTCCGGGGCGTACGGACACGCCGCCGACCTCGACCGGCTCGTTGAGCGAGACGGTCCGGTAGCGGCCGACGGTGGTGGCGGGCACGGCGCCGCGGGCGTAGATGGGGAGTTCGGGGTAGTCGCGGCGGATCTCCTCGACGTCCCGCACGCCCGCGTCGAGCACGGCGCCGGCGATCTGGTTGGTGACGGCGCCGGCGGCCATCAGCCCGCCCCACACCGCGACGTCGGCGCCGCCCGCGGCGATGCAGATGACGCTGCCCGGCGCCGACTCGTCGATGGCGCGCAGCGCGTGCGTCGGGGGCTCCGACACGTGGGCGGGCACCTCCTGCACGGTCACCGCGGGGCCCACCAACTTGCCCGGCAGCACCGCTTTGATGCTTCCGGTGAGGAAGCCCCGTACGCCCTTCTGCTCCACGGCGTCGGCCACCGACGCGGTGGCGATGCCGTGGAAGGCCGCGATGGTCTCCGGCGGGATGGTCGTCGTCATCTCGAGTTGGCTCCGATCTCGTACGTGCGTGCTGTGTCCGCGGCGGGGGTCAACGCGACAGCCAGCCGCCGTCCACGGCCAGGACGTGGCCGTGGACGTAGTCGGCGGCGGGCGAGGCGAGGAACACCACCGGTCCGGCGATGTCAGCGGGGCGGCCCCACCTGCCGGCGGGGATGCGGGCGAGGATCTCGCTGCTGCGGGCGCCGTCGGCGCGCAGCTCCGAGGTCACAGCGGTATCGATGTAGCCGGGGGCCACGGCGTTGACGTTGACGCCGCGGCCGGCCCATTCGTTGGCCAGCGCGCGGGTCAGCCCGACGAGGGCGTGCTTGCTCGACGTATACGACGGGACGTACATCCCGCCCTGGAAGCTGAGCACCGACGCGATGTTGATGACCTTGCCGTAGCCGCGCTCCAGCATGCCCGCGCCGATGGCCCGGGTCAGCTCGAATGCGGCGTGCAGGTTCAACTCCACGACGTCGTACCAGTCGGCATCCTTGAATTCCGCTGCCGGGGCTCTGCGAATGAGCCCCGAATTGTTGACCAGAATGTCCAGGTCGAATCTCTCGACGAGTTGGCTGATCTCACCTCTGCGGGCCCCGGCATCGGTCAGATCGACGTGCACGCGAGTGACGGAAACTCCCCATTCAGCAGCCTCTTTGGCCACCGGACCGAGATTGTCACGCTCCGACAGCAATACCAAGTCGGCGCCGACGGCGGCGAGCCCGAGCGCAACCGCGCGCCCGATTCCGCTGCCTGCTCCCGTAATGAGCGCACGACGGCCGCGCAGATCCCCGGTCTGGGAATCAGACTCCTCCGTCAACGCCCCTCTCCCTTCATTCGGTCCCAGCCGTGCATGGTTCCGGCTACGGAAACATTAGAAGCGGACCGCCAGGGCGTTAAGACTGAATTACGAATGACAGTATTCGCAAAGCTGATGTGCCGGGCCGTACCGGTGGGATGCGCATCCACGGCCGGTCACGCCGCGGCGGGCACCGCGTGGGTGCCGGCCGGGATCCGGGCCCGGACGATGGCGCGGAGCAGCGTACGGGCCGACGGCGTGAGCGGGCGCGAGGAGTCCCAGCAGACCGCCACGCGCCGCTCCGGGGCGCCCTTCAGCCGCCGTACGCGGACGCCGTCGACGTCGGCGACCCTGGCGGCCAGCGAGTTGGTCACGCCGACGCCGATGCCCTGGCGGACCAGCGAGACCAGCGTCTGCGGCTGGTTGGTGGCCTGCACGGGCTCGATCTCGTGGCCGCAGTCGCGGAAGGTCCGGTACGTCTCGAAGTCCGGGGTCTCCGGGGCGTCGAGGCGGCCGATCGAGACGATCGGGTGCTCGGCGACGGCGTCGACCGACAGCGGGTCGGGCACCTCGGACAGCGGGTGCCCGCTGGGGTGGATCGCGACCAGCGACTCCCCCCACAGCAGCCGGCTGCGCACGGAGGCGGAGGACGGCGGGGGCGACATCGGGCGCAGATAGACGTCCACGGCACCGGAGGTGAGGGCGTCGTCCAGCTCCAGCGTCGACCGCTCCACCAGCACCACCCGCACCTCGGGGCTCGTCCGCGCCAGCCCCTGCAGCAGGGCCGGGACGAACGCCGCGCTCGCGCTCGGGTACGAGCCGAGCGTCACCACACCGCGGGCGCCGCTGCGCCACGGGGCCATCGCGGCCTCCGCGGACTCCAGCGCGCGCAGGATCTCGTGGGCGTGGTCGGCGAGGACGACGCCGGCCTCGGTCAGCTCCACGGGGCGCTTGCGGCGGTCGAAGAGCGGCAGACCGATTTCCCGCTCCAGCGCGGCGACATGCATGCTGACGCGGGGCTGCGACCGCTTGGTGGACTCGGCGGCGGCGACGAAGCTCCCCGTTTCGATGACCGCGAGGAACGAGACAAACCATTCCAGCCTGACATCCGGGTTCAACATCTTGCCCTCACCCCGCACCCGAGCGGCGCGTCCTGCCGCTCAAACCAGCCCGACCCAGCCCGATCAACACCGCGGCACCAGTGATCAACAGCCGTCTTCAGGCTAAGTTGCGGGCTACGCGGGGGCAACAGTCGTGCACGGCGCAATGCTCGTGACAGCCATATCCGTCCGGCGAATGCGGCTATTCGAAAGTCGGCCCTTGACCAGCATTCGGACGGATGGCTTCGTGGGGGGATGGCCAATGAAGCAGCCCCTGCCGTCATCGCGGCGACCACCGTGTTGCCGCCCGAACTCGCCGTCGCCGCCGTCCCGGAGGACGAGCGCGTCTGGGTGCCGCAGGCACCCGATGTGTGGTTCCGGCCGCTGCTCTTCAATACGGTCACGGGCCAGTGGTGCAACCTGCTGAAGGTCACCGCCGCCGGCATCGTCTCCCGGCACCGGCACCCCGGCGCGGTCTTCGGGTACGTGATCAAGGGCAAGTGGCACTACTACGAGCACCCGTGGGTGGCCGAGGAGGGGTACTTCGTCTACGAGCCGCCGGGCGAGATCCACACGCTGGCCGTGCCGGAGGACTGCGCGGAGATGGTGACGTTCTTCAACATCAGCGGCGCGATGATCTACCTGGACGAACAGAACCGGAACACGGGCTACGAGGACGTGTTCACCAAGATCGACATGGCCCGCGCCCACTACGCGGCCAACGGCCTGGGCGCGGACTACGTGGAGCAGTTCATCCGCTGACGCCCTGCGGGCGGGCGCGCACGGACGGGGCGGACGGGGCGTGCGGCGCCGTTGAGCACGGCGGCGGGCGCGGCGTGTGCGGGTCGCCTCCCGCGACGTGGTACGGCCGGTAGCGGCGGCTTGCCTGCCGCGCTGGGCGGTGCACCACACCGCCAGCCCGCGGCGTCGCGGCGCGGAGCGCCGCGTACGGAGGCAGGTTCACGGCGCTCCGACACCGTGCCCGGCACGGCGCCCGGCCGACGTCGACGGGGCGCAGCCTGCGGCAGCAGCGCCGCGCCGCCCCGACCGCACGCGGGCACCCCGCAGGGGTTCAGCGGCGGCGGTGGTCGTCCTCGTCGGTGCGGGGGCCGAGGAGTTCGTCGGCGAGGGTCGGGAGGTCGTCCAGCGGGGTCTCCTCCGCCCACTCCGGCCGGGGGCGGCGCTGGTCCTCCGGGGCCGGGACCTGGGGCACCTGGAGCGTCTCCTCCGCGTCCGGGTCCGGCACCTGCGGTATGACGCGGGTCTCCTCCACGTCCGGGCCGGCCTGCGGGCGGGTCTGCGGCAGTTGCGACGTCTCCTGCATGTCCGGGTCGCCGTTCACCGGCAGCGGCTGCGTGGTGTCGTTCTCCCCGGCCTCCCCGGTCTCCCCGCCCGGTCCCGCGGCGCCCGCGGGCCCCGCGGCCTGCGCCGCCGCGGCCTCCGCCGCGAGCCGCTCCTGCTCCACGCGCAGCAGCGCCTCCTCGGCCTTGCGCTGCTTCTCCTTGCGGCGCTCCTCCGCCTCCCGGCGCAGCCGCGCCTCCTCCTCGGCCTGCCGCCGGACCCGCTCCTCCTCGGCGCGGCGCGCGGCCTCCTCGGCCTCGCGGCGCTTGCGCTCCTCCTCCGCCTGGCGGCGGGCCTCCTCGGCGCGCTGCCGGGCCAGCTCCGCCTCCCGCTCGGCCTCCAGCCGCCTGGCCTCCTCGATCTCGCGCCGCTTGCGCTCCTCCTCCTCGCGGCGCAGCCGCTCCAACTGCTCCTGCCGCTCCCGCTCCAGCCGCTCTTCCTCGGCCTTGCGCGCGGCCTCCTCTGCCTCGCGGCGCTTGCGCTCCTCCTCGGCCTTGCGGCGGGCCTCCTCCTGGGCGCGGACCTCCTGCTCCGACAGCGGCAGGATCTGGTCCAGGCGGTGCCGTACGGCGGTGGTGACGACCCCGGCGTCCTGTCCGGCGTCGACCACCAGATAGCGCCCCGGGTCCGCGGCGGCCAGCGCCAGGAACCCCGCGCGGACCCGCTCGTGGAACTCCGGCGGCTCCGACTCCAGCCGGTCCGGCGCCTCGGTGAACCGCTCCCGCGCCGTCTCCGGCGCGATGTCCAGCAGCACCGTCAGGTGCGGGACGAGGCCGCCGGTGGCCCAGCGGTTGATGCGCGCCACCTCGGTCGGCGACAGCTCACGCCCGCCGCCCTGGTACGCGACGGAGGAGTCGGTGTACCGGTCGGTGATGACCACCGCGCCGCGCTCCAGCGCGGGCCGGACCAGGGAGTCCACGTGCTCCGCGCGGTCCGCCGCGTACAGCAGGGCCTCGGCGCGGTGCGAGATCCCGGCGGTGGAGACGTCGAGCAGGATGGAGCGCAGCCGCTGCCCGATGGACGTGGCACCCGGCTCGCGGGTGACGACGACCTCGTGCCCCTTGTCCCTGATCCACTGCGCCAGGGCCTCGACCTGCGTGGACTTCCCGGCGCCGTCGCCGCCTTCGACCGCGATGAAGAACCCGCTCTCCGACAGCCCCTCGGCCGCGTCCCCGCTCCGCATCGCCGCGCGCAGGTCGACGCGGAGCGGCACCCCCTGCCGGTCGTCGGTGCGCACCAGCACCAGCACCGCCACCGGCAGCAGCAGCGCACCCGCCAGCATGTACGTGAACGCCGCGCCGCCGTGCGCGAAGACCAGGTCGCCCGCCTCCAGGCGGTGCCGGCCGACGGCGGCGGCGAGCAGCGGCGCGCCGATCAGCGCGAGCGCGACGGCGACGCGGGAGACGGCGTGCAGGTGGTCGACGAGCCGGGGCCTGCGGGCGTCCTCGGTCTCCTGCTCCAGCAGCGCGTGCCCGGTGGCCGCGGCGACACCCGCGGCGGTCCCGGCCAGCAGCGCGCACAGCACTCCGGTCGCCGCGTCGGCCACCAGGCCGACGAGCAGCAGCCCGATCCCGGCGACGCCGATGGCCAGCGCCAGCAGCCGGCGCCGGGACAGCCCGGGCAGCACCCGCGGCGCGGTCCGCACACCGGCCACGGGACCGGCGGTGACGGCGAGCACCAGCAGCGCGTACGCGATGGTGCCGTTGATGTCGTACGCCTCCTGCGTCTGCAGGACGGCGAGCGCCACAGAGGCCGCGAGCGCGGCGGCCGTGGCCGCGCAGGCGCCGACGAGCAGCGGCACCGCGCCCGTACGCCCCCGCTCCGGGCCGCTGTCCGCGGCGCGCGGCCGGCGCAGCCCCTGCAGCGGCGAGCGGGCCCGCGCCCCGCCGTCGGGCAGCTCCATGAAGAACAGCACCGAGACGGACGCCGCGAAGAGCCCGGCGGCGAGATACGAGCCCACCGCGCCGGGGTGCCCGTCGAACCAGTCGAACCAGGAGCCCAGCAGCCGCCCGATCCACGCCGTCACCAGCAGCGCGGCGGCACCGAGCGGCAGCGCCCCGTACCCCGTGCGCAGCGACAGCCGGCGCAGCGCGGCGCCGTGGTCGGGCAACGGCCTTATCGCCGCGCCCTCGGGCGGCGGTGCGGGCAGCAGCGCGGGGGCGACGCTGTCCTTGGCGACGACCCACAGCCGCTCGGCCGCACCGGCGACGAAGACGGTGACGAGGATCCAGGTCAGCGCCGAGTCCGGGGTCCAGTCGATCCACAGCGGGGCGACGATGAGCAGCCCCGCGCGCACCACGTCCGCGCCGACCATCGTCCAGCGCCGGTCCAGCGCCCCGGACCCGGACAGCAGCGACCCGACCGGGCCCAGCAGCACGGCGCCGAAGACGACCGTCGACAGCAGCCGGACCGCGAAGACCACGCTGACCGTGACCGCGGCGCCGCGATAGCCGCCGCCGAACGACTCGGCCGCGAGCCCCGCCTGCAGCGCGAGCAGCACGAGGACGAGCAGCGCCAGCGCGTCCGCGGTGGCACTCGTGAGATGGGCGCCCCACATCCGCCTCATGGACGGCACGCGCAGCAGCGCCCGTACGGCGCGCTCGCGCGAGTCCGCGACAAGGCTCTCGGTGGGGTCCGGCGCTGTCGTCGGCTGGTCGGCTCGCATGCCGTCAGCCTAGCGGGGCGGACCGGACCGGTGAGCTTCGCACGAACACTTGCCCGGTTCTGTGGATTACTGGCCGGTTGTGGACAACCCGCGGCACCCCCGGCGCCCTGCCCGTCCTACCCGTCCTCGTCCGGCACGTCCGCCTTCGCCGACACCGTCTTCTTCGTCGTCGCCTTCTTCGCCGCCGCGGTCTTCGTCCCGGCCGCCTTCTTCGCGGGGGTCTTCGCGGCGGTCTTCGCCGCGGTCTTCTTCGCGGGGGTCTTCTTCGCCGCCGCCTTCTTGGCCGGCGCCTTCTTCGCCGCCTTCTTCGCGGTCTTCTTCGCCGGCCCCTTCGCCCGCTTCTCCGCGAGCAGCTCGAACCCGCGCTCCGGCGTGATCGACTCCGGCTCGTCCCCGCGCCGCAGCGTCGCGTTCGTCTCGCCGTCCGTCACGTACGGCCCGAAGCGCCCGTCCTTGACCACCACCGGCTTCCCGCTCGCCGGGTCCTCGCCCAGCTCCTTCAGCGGCGGCTTCGCCGCGGCCCGCCCGCGCTGCTTGGGCTGGGCGTAGAGCGCGAGCGCCTCCTCGAGCGTGACCGTGAAGAGCTGGTCCTCGCTCTGCAGCGAGCGCGAGTCGGTGCCCTTCTTCAGGTACGGGCCGAAGCGCCCGTTCTGCGCGGTGATCTCCGTGCCGCTCTCCGGGTCGGTGCCCACGACGCGCGGCAGCGACAGCAGCTTCAGCGCGTCCGCCAGCGTCACCGTGTCCAGCGACATCGACGCGAACAGCGACGCCGTCCGCGGCTTCACCGCGTTCTTGCCGGTCTGCGGCGTGCCCTCGGGCAGCACCTCGGTCACGTACGGCCCGTAGCGCCCGTCCTTGGCGACGATCTGCCGCCCGCTGTCCGGGTCGGTGCCCAGCTCGTACGCCCCGCTGGGCTTGGCGAGCAGCTCCTCGGCCAGCTCCACGGTCAGCTCGTCCGGCGGCAGCTCGTCCGGCACGTCCGCACGCTGGTGCTCCTCGGTGTCCCGGCCGCGCTCCACGTACGGCCCGTAGCGCCCGACGCGCAGCACGATCCCCTCGCCCACCGGGAACGTGGAGACCTCCCGGGCGTCGATCGCGCCCAGGTCGGTGACCAGCTCCTTCAGCCCCGCGAGGTGGTCGGCGCCGGCCCGCTCCTCCGCGGGGGTGGTGACGTCGTCCGTGCCGAAGTAGAAGCGCCGCAGCCACGGCACCGCCGCGGCCTCGCCGCGCGCGATGCGGTCGAGGTCGTCCTCCATCCGGGCGGTGAAGTCGTAGTCGATGTAGCGGCCGAAGTGCTTCTCCATCAGGCCGACGACGGCGAAGGAGAGGAAGGACGGCACCAGGGCCGTGCCCTTCTTGAAGACGTAGCCCCGGTCCAGGATCGTGCCGATGATCGAGGCGTACGTGGACGGGCGGCCGATCTCCCGCTCCTCCAGCTCCTTGACCAGCGTCGCCTCGGTGTAGCGGGCGGGCGGCTTGGTGGCGTGCCCGTCCGCGGTGATCTCCTCGGCGGTCAGCGGGTCGCCCTCGGCGAGCTGCGGCAGCGGCCGGTCGCGGTTGTCGAGGTCGGCGGAGGGGTCGTCGGAGCCCTCGACGTACGCCTTCATGAAGCCGTGGAAGGTGATGACCCGGCCGGACGCGGAGAACTCGGCGTCCCGGCCGTCGGCCGCCCTGCCGCCCAGCTTGACCGTCACGGACTGGCCGGTGGCGTCCTTCATCTGCGACGCGACCGTACGCATCCAGATCAGCTCATACAGCCGGAACTCCGTGCCGGACAACCTCGTGTCCGCCGGCGTGCGGAAGCGGTCGCCGGAGGGCCGGATCGCCTCGTGCGCCTCCTGCGCGTTCTTCACCTTGCCCGCGTAGTTCCGCGGCCGGTCCGGCAGGTAGTCGCGCCCGTACAACTGCGTGACCTGCGCCCGCGCGGCGGCGATCGCGGTCTCCGACAGCGTCGTGGAGTCGGTGCGCATGTAGGTGATGAAGCCGTTCTCGTACAGCCGCTGGGCCACCTGCATGGTGGCCTTGGCGCCGAGCCCCAGCTTGCGCGACGCCTCCTGCTGCAGCGTGGTCGTACGGAACGGGGCCGAGGGCGAGCGCCGGTACGGCTTCGCCTCGACGCTGCGTACCGCGAACGCCGTGTCCGCGAGCGCGGCGGCCAGCGCCCGGGCGCTCTCCTCGGACAGGTGCAGCACATCGGCCGACGACCCGCCCTTCAGTTGCCCGTCCTGGCCGAAGTCGCGGCCCTGGGCGATCCGGCGGCCGTCGACCGCGGAGAGCTTGGCGCCGAAGCTGCGCGGGTCGGTGGCGTCGCCGGCGCGGCCGGTGGCAAAGACGCCGGCGAGGTCCCAGTACTCGGCGGAGCGGAAGGCGATGCGCTCGCGCTCCCGCTCGACGACGAGGCGGGTGGCGACGGACTGCACCCGGCCGGCGGACAGCCGGGGCATGACCTTCTTCCACAGCACCGGCGAGACCTCGTACCCGTACAGCCGGTCGAGGATGCGGCGGGTCTCCTGGGCGTCGACCAGCTTCTTGTTGAGCTCGCGCGGGTTGGCGACGGCCTGGCGGATCGCGTCCTTGGTGATCTCGTGGAAGACCATCCGGTGCACCGGGACCTTGGGCTTGAGCACCTCCAGCAGGTGCCAGGCGATGGCCTCGCCCTCGCGGTCCTCGTCCGTCGCCAGGTACAGCTCGTCCGACTCCGCCAGCAGTTTCTTCAACTTGCTGACCTGTTGCTTCTTGTCGCTGTTCACCACGTACAGCGGCTCGAAGTCATGATCGACATTCACCCCGAGCCGCGCCCAGGACTCTCCCTTGTATTTCGCCGGCACCTCGGCGGCGCCGTTCGGGAGATCGCGGATGTGCCCGACGCTCGACTCGACCTCGTAGCCGGGGCCCAGATAGCCCTTGATCGTCTTCGCCTTGGCAGGCGACTCCACGATGACGAGTCGGCGGGTCTTGCTGGTGGCGGACAACTTCGGCTCTCTCTTCTCCGGTCGGAAGCTGGCAGCGATCTGGTGGGGGGATTCGCGGCGATCTTGCCGGTGGTCGTTATGGATGGCCTCGTGGGCGCTCTTGTGGACGCCCGAGCGGGTCGGACGCCGCTGTGCTGGGCGTTGCTGCGGAGTGTGACGGTACAACCCGCCCCCGTGTCAAGCGGCTAAAACCCGGGGCGCCACTCGAACGGTAACCCGACAAGCCGCCTAGCTCCCGCACAGGGCGCATTCCGGTCGCGGCGGTCTCTATCGCACAGCCTCTTGACAGCAGCCAGTACTACAGATGGGAGTATGGGTCTCCCGACCGTGCCGCGAGGCCGGCCGGAGCCCACCACTTCAGAGACCAGACCGGGGGGACAACCAGTGTCCGATCCGAATCAGAATCCCTACGGCCAGCCGCCAGGCTATGGCTATCCGCAGCAAGGGCAGGTCGACCCCTCGCAGAACCCGTACGGCCAGCAGCCCGCGGCCGCGCCGATGAACCTGCCGCAGGCCCCGGGCCTGCCGCAGAACACGGGGCAGCCGACGGCCGACCCGAATGCGCCGTACGGGTACGACCACCACGGTCGTCCGTTCTCGGACAAGTCGACCATCGTCGCGGGCGTGCTCCAGATGACCCTCGGCAACGTCGGCGCCGGGCGCTTCTACACCGGGCACACCGGCATGGCCATCGCCCAGCTCTTCACCTGCGGCGGGCTCTTCATATGGAGCTTCATCGACGGGATCATCCTGCTGACGAGCAAGGAAAAGACCGATGCGCAGGGCCGGCCTCTCCGCTACTGAGGCCGGGCCCACCGCCGTCGGGACGGCCGACGGTCCCACCGGCAGCAGCCGGTGGGACCGCTGGCGCCGCCTGCGGAGGAATCCTGCCGCGCTGCCGCTCTCGCTCACCACGGCGGGAGCGGCGGGCGCGGTGTACCTCTACGGCACGAACCCCCACGAGCCGGGGCACTGGCTGCCCCGGTGCCCGTTCAACTGGTTCACCGGCCTGGACTGCCCCGCCTGCGGCGTCACCCGCATGTCGTACGACATCCTCCACGGCGACCTCGGCGCCGCCTTCCACAGCAACGCCCTGATGCTGCTGCTCGGCCTGCCCCTGGCGACGGTGCTCTACGGCCGCTGGCTCTACGAGGGCGTGCGCGGGCGCCGCTGGCAGCCGTCCTTCGGGCGGCTCGGCACGGCGGCGGTGCTGGGCGTGGCGCTGGTGTGGGCCGTGGTGCGGAACGTGGCGTAGCCCCGGTCCGCACGGGCTGGCCCGCCCGGGCCAGGCCACCCGGGGCTCAGGCAGCCGGGGCTCGGGCAGCCGGAGCCGGGGCTCAGGGCGGCCGGGGCTCAGGCCAGGGCTCAGGCAGGGGCCAGGAACCCCTGCTCCACCAGCAGCCGGATCACCTCCGGCGTACGCTCCCGCAGCACCGCCGGGTCCTCTTGGAGCACCTGCGCGATGGCGTCCAGGATCACCCCCGCCGGCAGTGTGCCGTCGCACGCCCCGGCGAAGCCCGCCGCGACCGTGTCCGCCCGCATCGCCCGCCGCATCCCCCGCTGCCGCCGCAGCACCACGTGTTCCGGGTCCTCCTCCCCCGGCCGCCCCACCTGCTCCTGCACCACGTCGTCCGCGAGCCGGAACACCGTCGCGAGCAGCGCCGCGTCGTCCGTACGGCGCAGGAAGTCCTGCCGCGCGAAGTGCTCCACCACGGCCTCGCCGAGCGGCTGCTCGACGGCGTGCGGCCAGTCCTCGACGGTGACCGCGGGGTCGGCCGCGCCCGTACGGCGCAGGGTGATCCAGCCGAAGCCGACGGCCCGGGTGCGGGTGGCGGCGAAGGCGTCGAGCCAGTCGTCGTAGTGGGCGGCGTAGGCGGCCGGGTCGGTGGCGTCGGCGTGGTCGCCCGCGTCGCGCAGCCACAGCTCCGCGTACTGCGTGACGTCCTGCACCTCCCGCTGCACGATCCAGGCGTCGCAGCCGGGCGGCACCCAGCCGGCGACGCGCTCGCGCCAGTCCTCGTCCTCGACGTGCTGCCAGTTGGCCAGGAGCTGGCAGTAGCCGCCCTCGGCGAGGTGGCCGGCGGCCTCGCCGACGAGGGTGCGGCACAGCTCGTCGCCGGCCATGCCGCCGTCGCGGTACGTCAGCCGGGCGGCGGGCGAGATGACGAAGGGCGGGTTGGAGACGATCAGGTCGTACCGCTCGCCGGCCACCGGCTCGAAGAGCGACCCGGCGCGCAGGTCCGCGGCGGGCGCGCCGGAGAGGGCGAGCGTGAGCCGGGCGCAGTCGAGGGCGCGGGGGTTGACGTCGGTGGCCGTGACGGCGTCGGCGCGGGCGCCCGCGTGCAGCGCCTGGATCCCGGAGCCGGTGCCGACGTCGAGCACGCGCCCGCCGTCGAGGGGCACGGTGAGCCCGGCAAGCGTGGTCGAGGCGCCGCCGACGCCGAGGACGAGATCGGCGCCGTACGCACCGGAACCCCCGGCGCCGTACGCACCGCCGGCCCTGCGGGCCCCCGCCGCACCGCCCACCGCGCAGCCGAGATCCGAGACGATCCACCAGTCCTGCCCCGCCGGCCCGCTGTACGGCCGGACGTCGACCACGGCCCGTACCGCCTCACCGTCCTCCCGCACCCAGCCGTCCTCCAGGCACGCGGGCAGCGGCAGCACCTCCGCGGCGTGCGCCCAGGGGACCGCGTGCTGGAGGAGGAAGAGGCGGATCAGGGTGGCGAGGGGCGGCGGCGTGCCGCCCGGCGGCCACCGGGTCGCCCGCTCGGCGGGGACGGTCTCGCCGCGGGCGAGGGCCGCGTACGCGGGGGCGCCCAGGAGGTCCAGCAGGCCGTCGGCGGTGAAGCCCGCCGCCAGCAGCGCCGCACGCAGCCCGGCGGCACGGTCGGGGAAGGGGAAGTCGGGTCGGGAAAGGTCAGGGCGAGAAGGGTCGTCGGTCGCGCTCACGGGCACCATTGTGCTGCCGCCACCGCGCCCGCACCGCCCGGCCCGCCGCGGGCGCCTACGCCTTCTGCGACGGCTTCGCCTTCGGCTTCTGGCAGCCCTGCTGCTCGGCCAGCGCCTCGCCGACCTCGCCCGCCTGGAGCTTGTTCAGCGCCTCGTCACCGCTCTTGCTGATCTTGTCCGCCTCGCCCGCCAGCTCCCGCAGGCCCTCCGCGAACGCCGCCTGGTCCTTGGTGTCCAGGTCCTCGACCTGCTTCTGCAGGTCCGCGTAGGCCGCGGCCACCTGCTCCAGCTCGGTCACGGCCCCGCCGTGGGTGTTCTTGCCGTCGTCGACCGGCGGCGCGCCCACCTTGTTCACCGCCTTGCTCATGGCCGCGTACGCCTCGGAGATCTCGCCGAACGCCTGGGCGTCCGCCTCCTGCACCTTCTGCGGGTCCTTCTCCGTCGTCGCCTCGCTGATGGCGAGATTGGCCTGATCCCGCTTCTGCAACTCGGGCTGGATCCGGTCGCAGAGCGAGCCCGCCCACTCCTGGACCTCCGCGCTGTTGTCCTCGCTGCAGCCGGTCGCCGCAAGGAGTGTGACGGCGGCGCCGGCCAGGGCGGCGGCAAGCTTCTTGTTCACCGGATCATCCCTTCGAGACTGAGACACCCGGAACATACACCGGTCCCCCGGCGGTACGACGAATCGTCAGGGCCGCACGCCGCGTCATGCACCATTTGCCACGACAGTCACAGCAGCAACAGCGGGCACAGTGACCCCCCGTTACACACCGCACCCCGCCGGCCTCTCGGCCGGCGGGGTGCGGTGGCGCAGCGCTGTCTCAGCTGTCTCAGCTATTGACCACCGCAGGGTCGCCCGAGGACGTCGGCGACGACGCCGCGGACGCCGTGGTCTCCGACTCCTCGTCACCGACCGAGATGCCGCGGCGCTTGGAGATGTAGACGGCGCCGGTGATGACCGCGATGGCCGCGACCGCGATGACGATCCGTACGCCGACGTTGGAGTCGTCGCCGTACGAGAACTTCACCACCGCCGGCGCGATCAGCAGCGCCACCAGGTTCATCACCTTCAGCAGCGGGTTGATCGCCGGGCCCGCGGTGTCCTTGAACGGGTCGCCGACCGTGTCGCCGATCACCGTGGCGGCGTGGGCCTCGCTGCCCTTGCCGCCGTGGTGGCCGTCCTCGACGAGCTTCTTGGCGTTGTCCCAGGCGCCGCCCGAGTTGGCCAGGAAGACCGCCATCAGCACGCCCGCGCCGATGGCGCCGGCGAGGAACGAGGCCAGCGCGCCGACGCCGAGCGTGAAGCCGACCGCGATCGGCGCCATGACGGCGAGCAGACCCGGCGTACGCAGCTCGCGCAGCGCGTCCCGGGTGCAGATGTCGACGACCTTGCCGTACTCCGGCTCCTCCGAGTAGTCCATGATCCCCGGGTGCTCGCGGAACTGCCGGCGCACCTCGAAGACCACCGCGCCCGCGGAGCGCGAGACCGCGTTGATCGCCAGGCCGGAGAAGAGGAAGACCACCGCGGCGCCGAGGATGAGTCCGACGAGGTTGTTCGGCTGCCCGATGTCCAGGCTGAGGCCCAGCGGGTCGCCGACGTTGCTCGCGTCGGCGACCGCCTCGTTGACCGCGTCGCGGTACGAGCCGAAGAGCGCCGCCGCCGCGAGGACCGCGGTGGCGATGGCGATGCCCTTGGTGATGGCCTTGGTCGTGTTGCCGACCGCGTCCAGGTTGGTGAGGACCTGGGCGCCGTCGCCCTCGACGTCCCCGGACATCTCGGCGATGCCCTGGGCGTTGTCGGAGACCGGGCCGAAGGTGTCCATCGCGACGATGACGCCGACGGTGGTCAGCAGGCCGGTGCCGGCCAGGGCGACCGCGAAGAGCGCCAGCATGACGGACGTACCGCCGAGCAGGAACGCGCCGTAGACGCTGAGGCCGATGAGGACCGCGGTGTAGACGGCGGACTCCAGGCCGATGGAGATGCCGGAGAGCACCACGGTGGCCGGGCCGGTCAGGGAGGTCTTGCCGATGTCCCGTACGGGACGGCGGTTGGTCTCCGTGAAGTAGCCGGTGAGCTGCTGGATGACCGCCGCGAGCACGATGCCGATGGCGACCGCGACGAGCGCGAGCACCTGCGGGTTGCCGTCGTGCTCGGCGATGCCGGCGCCGACGCCGTCGAGGTCCGCGTACGACGAGGGGAGGTACGCGAAGACGGCGATGGCGACCATCACCAGGGAGATCACCGCGGAGATGAAGAAGCCGCGGTTGATGGCGGTCATGCCGCTGCGGTCGCTGGCCTTCGGCGCGACGACGAACACGCCGATCATGGCGGTGACGACGCCGATCGCGGGGACGATCAGCGGGAAGGCGAGGCCGGCGTCACCCAGGGCGACCTTGCCCAGGATGAGCGCGGCGACCAGGGTGACGGCGTACGACTCGAAGAGGTCGGCCGCCATGCCGGCGCAGTCGCCGACGTTGTCGCCGACGTTGTCGGCGATGGTGGCGGCGTTGCGCGGGTCGTCCTCCGGGATGCCCTGCTCGACCTTGCCGACGAGGTCGGCGCCGACGTCGGCGGCCTTGGTGAAGATGCCGCCGCCGACCCTCATGAACATCGCGATCAGCGCGGCACCGAGGCCGAAGCCCTCCAGCACCTTGGGTGCGTCGGCCGCGTAGACGAGCACGACGCAGCAGGCGCCGAGCAGGCCGAGGCCGACGGTGAACATGCCGACGACGCCGCCGGTGCGGAACGCGAGCTTGGTCGCCTCGTGGCTCACCGCGGTGAGGTCCTTGGCTGGCTCGCCCTCGCGCGGCGTGGCGGCGCGCGCGGCGGCGGCCACCCGCACGTTGCTGCGGACCGCGAGCCACATGCCGATGTACCCGGTCGCGGCCGAGAAGGCGGCGCCCACCAGGAAGAAGATCGAGCGTCCGGCCCGCTCCGACCAGTCGTCGGCCGGCAGCAGGAAGAGCAGGAAGAACACCACGACGGCGAACATGCCGATCGTGCGCAACTGGCGGGCCAGATAGGCGTTCGCGCCTTCCTGCACCGCCGCCGCGATCTTCTTCATATTGTCCGTGCCCTCGCCGGCGGCGAGTACCTGACGGAGCAGCACCACGGCGACCGCGAGTGCGGCGACCGCGACCACGGCGATGATCGCCACGATGGCACGGTTGCCGCTGGTGAGTTCCACGGCCAGTAGGTGGTCCTGCTGTAGTGGGGTGAAATGCCCCGCCATTCGTCCTCCTTGACGTACGGCACATGGGCGCGCGGCAGCCCCGACTGCGGGTTTCGGCGGTCGGGGTTTGGGCGGCCGCAGCGCTCAGGCGTCCTGAGCTGCAAGTTGTGGACGGATTGTAGGGAGCGGAACTAGATCAAAACAGAGCGTCCCCGGGGGAATTCCGCTCCGACGACGATCAACGCGGTGAGGAAGCCCCGCCAATTCGCTCGAAAGAGGGATGCGGGAACGGCGGGACAATGACCGGAAAATGATCTCCGAGCCCGGAGAATGCGCTGTTCAGAAGGCCCTTGATCTTGAAATGCCCGGGTCAAGGGATGGGTTGGGCGAGGGCCGGGGCGGGGTGGGGGGTCGGTGGCGGCGGGTGGATCGGCGGCGGGCCGGAGTCGAGCAGCGCGGACTGAGGGAAGCCGCAGGAAGAAGGGGGTTTACGGGACTGGCCGGAGGGAAACGCTGCGGTCCGGCGGCGGCCCGGCCAGGGGCGGGGAGGGGCTGGCGTACGGGCGGTCAGCCCGTCGCAGGGGGTGCGGAGCCGGTGAGGGGGCGTCTCAGATCGGCCGCACGCGGATCAGAGCGCCGTACGCGCGCCAGCCGGCCCTACGGACCCTCAGGCCGCCCCGCGGCCCTCAGATCACCCTGCGGGCCCTCAGGCCCGCCGTACGGCCGCCAGACGGGCCGTACGCGCGTCAGGAGCCGGCCGCGGCGGGGGCGGCCGGCCAGCTCATCCGGATCGTCCCGCCGGACTCGCTCGCGGTCACCTCGACGTCGTCGACCAGACCGCTGATGACCGCGAGGCCCATTTCGTCGTCTATGCCGGATTCGCCGCCGATCAGACCGCTCGCGTTCCCGTCGCCGTCCGGGTCCGGGTGGGTCTCGGCGGTGCTGCGGGCCGCGGGTACGTGACTGGGGGCCGCCGGCGCGTCGTCGCCGACCTCGATGGAGAACTTCTTCTCCTCCTCGGTCAGCACCACCCGTACCGGACCCGGGAGCCCGTTGTGCTGGTGCAGCCCGACGGCGCGCAGACAGGCTTCGCCGACGGCAAGGCGCACCTCGTCGAGCACCGCTTCGTCCACACCGGCCCGGCGCGCGACCGCCGCCGCCACCAGGCGCGCCGTGCGGACGTGCTCGGGAAGGGCACTGAAGCGCAATTCAACGGTGGGCATGCCATCCCCTTCACGTCATCCCACGCCATCCCGCATCGCCACGGGAAGCATCCGTACCGGAGCCAACCGCAGAGGGACCCGGCGCGCGGCCCGGTCCCTCCGCCCTGTGCGGCGTCCTGTCAGTCCTTGGCGGCGACGGCTTCGTCGACCGACGTGTGGATGGGGAACACCTTGGTCAGGCCCGTGATACGGAAGATTTTGAGAATGCGCTCCTGGTTGCAGACCAGCCGCAGGGAGCCCTCGTGGGCCCGGACCCGCTTCAGTCCGCCGACGAGGACGCCCAGACCGGTGGAGTCGAGGAAGTCGACCCGCTCCATGTCGACGACCAGGTGGTAGCTGCCGTCGTTGACCAGCTCGACCAACTGCTCGCGCAGCTTGGGGGCGGTATACACATCAATCTCGCCACCGACTTCGACGACCGTGCGGTCGCCCACGGTACGCGTCGACAGAGACAGGTCCACGGATCCTCCAGCACCTTTCAGCGAGCGGCTGCCCCGGGCGTCCCCCGCCGTCCGGCCGGAGACGGATCGGCATCCGCCATGGCATTCAATCACTTACCCCCGGGCGTGCACGACGCCTTGGGGGCATTGTCCGTCGCATCGGTGACACACTCGTGCCGATGGACGCGCACGAGTGGAGGGACGCGAACGAGCCGGGGGCAGCCCCGGCGGCCGACGGCACCCGGCCGGGGCACCGGCCCGGCACGCGGCCCGGCGCACCGCACGTCACACCGGCCGGACCGCCGGACGGCGCACTGCCCGGCACGGCGGACCGCGCGGCGGCCGACGGCACCGCGGACGGTCCGGCGCATGTCACGCCCCGCACCGCGCTGCGCCGGCTCGCCGCCCGGGAGGACCGCGCCGCTCGCATCACCCATACGGAGCACCTGCCCCCGCGTGGCGGGCGCCATGCCGATTGGCCTGCGGGCATCCGGCCGGAGGTGGTCGGCGCCATCGAGGCCGCGGGGATCGGGCGGCCGTGGGCGCACCAGGCGCGGATGGCGGCACACGCGCTCGCGGGCGAGTCGGTGATCGCCGCCACGGGCACGGCGTCGGGCAAGTCGCTGGCGTATCTGGCCCCCGTGCTCAGCGCGGCGCTCGACGGCTCCGAGGCCCCCAACGGGCGGGGCGCGACGGCCCTGTACGTGGCGCCGACGAAGGCCCTGGCCGCCGACCAGTTGCGCGCGGTCAAGGCGCTGGCCGCCCCGCTCGGCAAGGCCGTGCGCCCGGCCGTCTACGACGGGGACACGCCCACCGAGGAGCGCGAGTGGGTGCGCCTCTACGCCAACCTCGTCCTCACCAACCCCGACATGCTGCACCGCGGCATACTCCCGGCCCACTCCCGCTGGTCCTCCTTCCTGCGCGCCCTGCGCTACGTGGTCATCGACGAGTGCCACACCTACCGCGGCGTCTTCGGCTCCCACGTCGCCCAGGTCGTACGGCGGCTGCGCCGGCTCTGCGCCCGCTACGGCGCGGAACCGGTGTTCCTCCTCGCCTCCGCCACGGCCGCCGAGCCGGGGCGGTCGGCGGAGCGGCTGACGGGGCTGGCCGTGACGGAGGTCACCGACGACGCGTCGCCGCGCGGGGAGGTCGCGTTCGCCCTGTGGGAGCCGCCGCTGACGGAGCTGCACGGCGAGCAGGGCGCGCCGGTGCGGCGCACGGCCACGGCGGAGTGCGCGGAGCTGCTGACGGACCTGGCGGTCGCGGACGTACGCACCGTCGCCTTCGTCCGCTCCCGGCGCGGCGCGGAGCTGGTGGCGATGATCGCCCAGGACCGGCTGGCGGCCGTCGACCGGGCGCTGGCGGACCGGGTCGCCGCCTACCGCGGCGGCTATCTGGCGGACGAGCGGCGGGCCCTGGAGGCGGCGCTGCAGTCCGGCGAGCTGCTGGGGCTGGCCGCGACGTCCGCGCTGGAGCTGGGCGTGGACGTGTCGGGGCTCGACGCCGTGCTGATCGCCGGCTACCCCGGCACCCGGGCCTCGCTCTGGCAGCAGGCCGGGCGCGCGGGCCGGTCCGGGCAGGGCGCGCTGGCGGTGCTGGTCGCCCGGGACGACCCGCTGGACACGTACCTGGTGCACCATCCGGAGGCGCTCTTCGACCGCCCGGTGGAGTCCACGGTGCTGGACCCGGACAACCCGTACGTGCTCGCCCCGCACCTGTGCGCCGCCGCCGCAGAACTGCCGCTGACCGAGGCCGACTTCACCGGCGACACCGCGTGCTTCGGCGCCGGGGCCGCCGGACTGCTGCCGCAGCTCGCCGACCGGGGGCTGCTGCGCCGCCGCGGCGCCGCCGGTCCGGCAGCCGCCTGGCACTGGACCCGGCGGGAACGCGCCTGCGACCTCACCGACATCCGCGGCGGGGGCGGCCGGCCCGTCGACGTCGTCGAGGACGGCACCGGCCGCCTGCTCGGCACCGTGGACGCCGCGGCCTCCCACGCCACCGTCCACGAGGGCGCCGTCCACCTCCACCAGGGCCGCACCTACGTGGTCCGCACCCTGGACCTCGAGGACAACGTGGCACTCGTGGAACGCGCCGACCCCCCGTACACCACCGTCGCCCGCGACACGACCTCCGTCTCCGTGCTGGAGACCGAGCGGGAGATCCCGTGGGGGGATGCCCGGCTGTGCTTCGGGTCGGTCGAAGTCACCAACCACGTGGTCTCCTTCCTGCGCCGCCGGCTGATCACCGGCGAGATCATGGGCGAGACGAAGCTCGACCTGCCGCCGCGGACACTGCGCACCCGCGCCGTGTGGTGGACCGTCACCGACGACCAGCTGGACTCGGCGGACATCGCCCAGGAGCAGTTGGGCGGCGCCCTGCACGCGGCGGAGCACGCCGCCATCGGCATGCTGCCGCTCTTCGCCACGTGCGACCGCTGGGACGTCGGCGGCGTCTCCGTACCCCTGCACGGCGACACCCTGCTGCCGACGGTCTTCGTCTACGACGGCCATCCCGGCGGCGCGGGCTTCGCCGAACGCGCCTTCGGCGTCGCCCGCGACTGGCTCGGCGCAACCCGCTCGGCGATCGCCGCCTGCGAGTGCGACACCGGCTGCCCGTCCTGCGTCCAGTCCCCGAAGTGCGGCAACGGCAACGACCCGCTGGACAAGGCGGCGGCGCTGCGCCTGCTGACGACGCTGCTGACGCAGGCAGAACCGGAGGAAGAACCAGAGGCAGAACCGGAGACGGGAACGGGGACGGGGACGGCGCCGGAGACGGAGGCGGAGTCGGAGTCGGAGTCGGAGTCGGCAGACGAGGGCTGACGGGCCGCGGCGAAGCTCAGCCCGCGGCGTCGAGACGGGCCCGCTGGTCCGCCGTCAGCTCCAGGTCCACCGCCGCCAGGCTCTCGTCCAGTTGCGCCACCGACGAAGCACCTACCAGGGGTATCACCGGCACCTCCCCGCCCATCAGCCAGGACAGCACCACCTGGTTGACCGTCGCCCCGGCCTCCTGCGCCAC
This sequence comes from Streptomyces sp. CNP082, assembly GCF_059570535.1. NCBI lineage: Bacteria > Bacillati > Actinomycetota > Actinomycetes > Kitasatosporales > Streptomycetaceae > Streptomyces > Streptomyces sp. CNP082. Next base: position 6,688 of record NZ_JCANSZ010000068.1, on the reverse strand, counting down.
CGCCCGCAGCGCCTCGAGCCGCGCCGGCGTTCCCGGGTGGTCCAGCTCAGACCCGAGCGGCTTGTCCGCGCGGACGTAGCCGCCGGCGAGCAGCGGCGAGTACGCGACGAGCGTGAGCCCGGGGTGGTGGCGCAGGTAGCTGAGCATCGCCCCGTCCACGCCGCCCGGCGAGCCGTCCGGGTCGAGTTCGCTGGGGCGGTCGGTGCGCCGGCGAAGGTAGGTGTGGTGGTACTGGAGCAGTTCGTACCCGGCGAGGCCGGACGCCGCGGCGTGGGCGCGGGCCCGCTCCACGCGCCAGACCCACTGGTTGCTCACGCCCAGCAGCCCGACGGAGCCCTCCGCCACCAGCGCGCCGAACGCCTCGACGGTCTCCTCCTGCGGCACGGTCATGTCGTCGATGTGCGCGTAGAGGACGTCCAGCTTCTCCACCCCGAGCCGCCGCCGGCTCTCTTCCGCGGACTGCCGGATCACCCGCGCCGAGAGGCCCTCGGGGTTGTCGACGTACGAGGTGCCGGGAGCGAGCGGCCGGGCGCCGAGCTTGGTCGCGATGACCACCTCGTCCCCGATCCCCCGGCTGCGCCGCCACCGCCCGAGCAGGCTCTCGCTCTGGCCGCCCTGCGAACCGTCCTCCCAGAACGCGTAGTTGTCGGAGGTGTCGACGAAGGTGCCGCCGGCCTCGACGTAGCGGTCGAGGATCGCGGTCGAGGTCTCCTCGTCGGTCCGGGAGCCGAACAGCATGGCCCCGAGGCTGAGCACGCTGACCTCGCGCCGGGTCTGCGGATCGGCACCGATCGTGCGGTACTTCATGCGGAATCCTTCCTGTGTCTGCCCATGAAGGCTGGGATCTGAAGCTGGAGTCTGAAGGCTGGAGCGCGCTCTACCGCAACCCCGGGGAGCGGGCGCGCTGTCACGCGGCGGGCGGCGAGTCGCCGAAGGCGTGGGGCCGCCGCCGACGGACGGGGATCACCACGGTCCAGCGCCGAACCACCGCGGCCGGGCGCGCCACCGGAGGAGACGGGGTGGCCCCGGCCGCCCGGACCACCGGCAGGCGCGACGGGTGCCCCGCCGGACGGCGGGCCGGCGCGGGAGCGGACTTCGGCAGTGAAGCGGCCGGTACGGGCCGAGGCCACGACGTCCGCGATCTCCCCGGACACGGCGCACCGCAGCAGCCGGGCGCCCTGCGCCGCCGCCACCCGGCGGGCCGCGGCGCAGGCCGCCGCCTCGCCGAGCAGCGCCCGGTCCGCCGCCGCCAGCGCGGCCAGGTCGGCGGCCCCGCCGGCGCGGTGGCGGGCGTGCACCGCCTGCCCCAGGCCCAGCGCCGCGGCGAACACCGCGCAGAGCGCGAAGCACGCCAGCGCCGACCACACCGTCGCCCCGCCCCGGTCATCGAACGGCCTCCTCCGCAAGGGCGACCGCCTCCCCTCCGAGGTCGAGCGAGAGCGCCCCCGGCCCCGGGGCCGCCGCCAGCACCCGTACGCGCACCAGATCACCGCTCCGCGCCACCGCCACGTCCGCTCCGCGGGGAGCCGCCGCGAGGGCGGCCCCGCGGACGCCGGCGGCGGGCTCGCCCCGAGCCGCGGCCCGCGCGCCCGCACGGGCGGCGTCCACGCACTGGATCTGCGCGGCGGCGGCCATCAACGCCCAGACCAGCCCGAGAGCGAAGAACACCAGCGCCGGCACCGCCACCGCCGCCTCCGCGGTGACGAACCCCGCGTCGCCGCGCGGCGGCGGCCGGATGAGCCCGCCCTTCTCGATGTGCCCGCTCGTCCGGCCAGCCCGCGTGCCGGACCCCGCTCCCGCCGACGCCGCGGCGGTCCACGCGCCGCCCGGGTCAGAACGGGACGTCGAGCGCACGCTCCACCACCGCCTGCAGCGCACCGCTGACCGCATCGCTCGTCACCACCTTGTACAAGATCGCCGCGAACGCGACCGCCGCGATCGTGCCCACCGCGTACTCGGACGTGGTCATCCCCGCGTCCCCGCCGAGCCTGCGCGCGCACGCGCGCACCCTCCGGGCGAACCTGCCGGCCATCTCAACCCCCGTGTCTCCGTATCCGAATCCGAATCCGTGTGCGTCATCGACTGCCGCCCAGCAACTGCGCCGCCAGGCCCATCACCACCGGTGCCACCCCGACCGCCAGGAACGCGGGCAGGAAGCACAGGCCCAGCGGGCCCGCCACCTTGACGCCCGCCCGGCGGGCGCGGGCCGCCGCGGCCCGGGTCTCCTCCGCCCGGCACTCGGCGGCCAGCCGGGAGACGGCGTCGACCACCGGTACGCCCGTGTGCCCCGCCTGCTCCAGCCAGCCGGCCAGCCGCGCCGCGCCCGGGAGTTCGGCGAGGGGTGCCCAGGCCGCGTGCGGGGCCGCGCCGAGTTGCAGCTCCGCGGCGCCCTGCGCCAGGCGCTCCCCGACCGGGCCGCCGACCGAACGGCCCACCTCCGCGGCGGCCTCCCGCGGACCCGCGCCGGCCGCGAGGCAGGCGGCGAGGAGGTCGGCGGCCAGGGCGAGGTCCGGTCCGGTACCTATGCCGGCGTCGCGGCGTGCGACGGTGGCGGCTCGGTGCTGCCACCGCCGTATGCCGTACGCGGCGGCGAGTCCCGCCGTCGCGCCGACCGCCCCGCCGACGAAGATGAGCACCGCGGCCCCCGCGAGCAGACCCGGCCCCCACCGCACCGCCGTCCCCCGCAGCCGCACCACCGCCGGTTTCCGCCCGGCGCCGGACCGCCCGGCCGACGCCGCGGGTACGGACGGCGCCACGGGGCCCAGCACGGTGGGGAGCCGGCGCCGCGAGGCGCGTGCGCGCCAGGACGTGAGGGCCGCGTCCGCCGCGCAGTACGCGGCGACCAGGACCGAAAGCACTGTCCACAGGCTGTGGATGAACTCAGTGCTCATGCGCACCCCGCACGATCCGGCCCACCCAGGCCAGCCCCGCCCACTCCAGCAGCGCGCCCGCGATCAGGCAGACCAGCCCCGCCGGCGTGTGCAGCAGCACCCGCAGCGGCGCGGCGCCGAGTGCCGAGCCCATCAGCAGCCCGAAGCCGGGCAGCAGGGCCAGCAGCAGCGCTGTGGCCCGCGGGCCCGCCAACTGGGCCTGCAGCTCGTCCCGTTCGTCCCGCTGCGCGCGCAGCGCCGCCGCCACCCGGTCCAGCCCGTCTGCAAGCCCGGCGCCGCCGCCCGCGGCCACCTGCCAGCACGCGGCGACGCCCGCCAGCCCCTGCGCACCGGGGGCGCCGGCCGCCGCACGCAGCGCCCCCGGCACGTCGCCGCCGAACCGCGCGGCGGCCAGCACCTCCGGGCCGCCCGCGGGACCGCCGGGCGCCGCGGCGAGCAGCGCCTGGGCCGGCTGCCGGCCGGCCCGCAGCCCGCCCGCCACCGCCGCGCACAGCTCGATCACGGCCGCCGCCCGGCGGGCCTTCGCACCACGGCGCTCCCGGCGGCGCAGCCGCCGGCCGACGAGGGGCACCGCCACCGCGCCCGCGAGCAACGGCAGCCAGGACGCCCCCAGCAGCGCCACCGCGCCCCCGGCCGGCAGGCACCACCACTCGCGCCGCCCGCCCCACGCCCGTACCACCGCGGCCACCCGCCGCCGCGGCCCCGCACGCACCGCGCTCCCCGGCGGCCCCAGCAACGCCCGGGCGCGCCGCACCCCGGACCTCCGCCCGCCGGCCAGCACCACGGCAGCCCCCGCGCACAACGCCGCCCCGCACGCCGGCGCGACCGCCGTGACCTCCCCGCTCACGCCGCTCCCCCGCCCCGCGCCAACAGCCGCTCCAGCCGCGGCCACCCGGCCCGCCGCGCGAACCCTTCGGCCGCCCACACCGCCGCGGGCACCGCCGTCACCAGCCCCGCACCGTCCCGCTGCAGCACGTGCACCTCCGCGATACGCCGCCGCCCCCGCCGGTCGCGCACCAGGTGCAGCAGCACGGAGACCCCCGCCGCCAACTGGCTGTGCAGAGCGGGCCGGTCCAGGCCCGCGACCGCGCCCAGCGCCTCAAGCCGCGCGGGCACGTCACCCGCCGCGTTCGCGTGGACAGTGCCCGAGCCGCCTTCGTGCCCCGTGTTCAGGGCGGCCAGGAGATCGGCCACCTCGCGGCCCCGCACCTCGCCCACGACCAGCCGGTCGGGGCGCATCCGCAGTGCCTGCCGCACGAGGTCCTGGAGCGTCACCTCCCCGACCCCCTCCTGGTTCGCGGGGCGGGCTTCGAGGCGTACGACATGGGGGTGATCCGGCCGCAGCTCGGCCGACTCCTCCGCCAGCACGATCCGCTCGTCCCGCCGCACCAGCGACAGCAACGCACTTAACAGCGTCGTCTTGCCACTGCCCGTGCCCCCGCTGACGAGGAACGACAGCCGGGCGTCGAGGAGTGCGCGCAGCAGCCCCTCGCCACCGGGCGGCACCGTCCCGGCGGCGGCCAGCTCCGCGAGGCTGAACGCCCGCCGCCGCACCACCCGCAGCGACAGACAGGCCGAACCCACGGCCACCGGCGGCAGGACGGCGTGCAGCCGCGTGCCGTCGGGCAGCCGCGCGTCGACCCACGGGCGGGCATCGTCCAGCCGCCGCCCCGCGACAGCGGCAAGGCGCTGTGCAAGGCGCCGTACGGCATCGGCGTCCGCGAACCGCACGTCGACCCGCTCCAGGCCGCACCCCCGGTCCACCCACACCTCGTCCGGCGCGGTGACCAGCACGTCGGTGACGTCCGGCCGGGCCAGCAGCGGCTCCAGCGGCCCGCTGCCGACCATCTCGGAACGCAGCGCGCCCACGATGGCCAGCACCTCGGTGTCGCCGAGCAGCCGCCCCTCCCGCCGCAGCGCGGCGGCCACCCCGGCGGGCGTCGGCTCCCCGCCGCTCTCCGCCAGCCGCCGCCGCACGGCCCCCACCAACTGCCCCGACACGGCACGGGCTTGACCGTCGCCGCCGGAGCGGGGCAGTGAGCGCACGCGCCCGGAGACGGCCTCCTGCGGGTCTCCCTCACGGACACCGGCCTTGTCCGCGTCCGTCCCGGCAGCGGCAGGCGTCAACCCAGGCCACCGACCAGGCTGGACGCCGCCCCCACGGTCCGTACGGGACGCGGCAGATGCCGCCGCTCCCCGGCCGCCACCCGTGCCCCGGCCGCCACCCGTGCCCCGGCCGCCACCCGTGCCTCGGCCGCACCCCGGCTCGGTCCGCTCCGGCCCCGTGACCGGCCACTCCGCAGCCTGTCCCGTGCTTCTCATGCGGTCCTACCTTCTTGAGTGGGTCCCGGGAGTTCGCGACTCTGGGACTGCGCGGGTGGGGCAGGGATGGCTTTCATGCTGGCTGCCCTCGATGGCTCAGGCGGCTGATCCCCCTGCCCCGCCACTTGTTCCGGACTGCTGATCAGGCGCTGCGGATCATCGCTGTGGAGGGCGAGGACAGGCGGAAGGAGTCGCGCCGTACGTCGCACAGCGAGAGGAGCACCCCCGTGACCGCCACCGCAGGATTCGACATCGCCAAGGAGTTCCACTGGCCCGCTGTCACCGACGGCCGTGGCCGGCTCCTGCTCAGCCACCGGGTCGACAACGACCCCGCCGCCGTCGACCAGGCGGTCGGTGAACTCCGCGCCGTCCAGGCCGGGCACGGCATGGTGAAGACGGGCCTGGACATCCTCGGCGGTATCGCCGGCCTGCTGACGGCCATGCTGCTGGCCGAGGGCTTGGCTTGCGTCCACGTGCCCGGCCTGGCCGTCAACCGGGCCCGCCGCGGCTCCCGGGGCGGAGAGAACAAGTCCGGCCCCCGCGACGCGAAGGTCATCGCCGAACAGGTCATGCTCCGTGACGACCTGCGCACTGTCGAGCTGCCGGAAGAGACCGCCGTGGAACTGCGGCTGCTGGTCAGCAACCGCACCACACTGGTCANGGACGCAACCGCCTGCACCGCCCGGCTGCGTGACCTGCTCACCGGCATCCATCCCGGGCTGGAACGGGCCACAGACCCGACCCGCAAGTCGGCCCTGATCCTGCTCGGCCACTACGTCACCTAGGCCCAGATCCGCCGGGCCGGACCCAGCCGTATCGCCGACTGCCTGCGCAAACGCGGTGTCAGACAGCCCCTTGCCCAAACCCTGGCCCAGGCCGCGGCCTGTTCGGCGAACGCTCAGCGCACCGCCGTCGTCGGCGAGCGCCGCACCGCGATGCTCATCCGGGAACTCGCCGGTGAACTCCTCGCCGGCAAGGACCGGCTCACCACCCTGGAGGCCGAGACCGAAGGACTGGCCGGCATCCACCCTGACGGGGCCCTCATCCGCAGCCTGCCGGGGATGAGGGCCACACTGACCGCCGAGTTCCCCGCCCTCGTCGGCGATATCCACCGCTTCGCCAGCGGTGACGCGCTCGCCGCCGCGGCCGGCCTGGCGCCTGCGCTCTCCCAGTCCGGGAAAGTCCGCCACTCGCGCAGCGCCACCGGCAGCGACAAGGCCCTCAAGCGGATCTTCTGCCAGGCAACGCTCTGCTCCATCCAGCGCGATCCGGCCTCGCGGACCTTCGACGACCGCAAACGAGCCGAGGGCAAACGCCATCACCAAGCCCTGACCGCCCTGGCCCGCCGAAAAGTCAACGTCCTCCACGCAATCCTGCGCGACCGCCACCCCTACCAAGCCCGGCCGCCTCTCCACCTCACAGCTTGACAACAGCATTAGGCAGCCGCCCCCTCCGTGCTCGCACCCGGCAGGGCC
>NZ_JCANSZ010000067.1:0-35842 GCF_059570535.1 Streptomyces sp. CNP082 | reverse complement strand
TACGACTACGGCTCCGGGTTCCGGGGGCTGACCGCGCTGTGGCGGGACGGCTCGACCCGTTATGCGGAGGTCGTGCTGCCCGAGGAGCACACCGGTGCGCANGGNCCGGACGCGTTCGGTCTTCACCCCGCGCTGCTCGACGCCGCCTTGCACACCCTCCTCGTCGATGCCGGCGACAACGACAACCTCGACACCGGCATCCGCGTCCCGTTCGCCTGGTCGAAGGTGGCGCTCCACGCCACCGCCGCCACCCGACTGCGCGTCAAAGCCACCACCCTCGGCCCCGACACCGCCGCGATCACCCTGTACGACACTCAGGGCGCCCTCGTGGCCGAAGTCGGCGAGCTCACCCTGCGTACCCTGCCCGCCGGCGCCCAGCCGACCGGCATCCCCGACCACCTCTACGCCCTGCGCTGGACCCCGCAGCAACTCCCGGCCGAGGCACCGGACCTGACCGGCTGGGCCACTCTCGGCCCCGCTAACCCGCTCCCCGGCACCACCGCCCAACACCACCCGAGCCTGACCGGCCTCCTCACCACCGGCCACCAGCCCACCGCCGTCATCTACGCCCCCGCACCCGGCGACCCCAATCCCGCCACCGCCCACCAGGCCGCCCACGACCTGCTCACCCTCCTCCAGCAGTACCTCCACGAACCCCGCCTCACCGACACCCCCCTCGTCCTCCTCACCCAACACGCCCACACCCTGCCCACCGATCCCGACCCCACGAACGACCCCGCGCATACCGCGCTGTGGGGCCTGGCCCGCTCCGCGCAGGCCGAGCACCCCGATCGCATCCACATCCTCGACACCGACGACCACCCCGACACCCGCACCCACCTCCCGCACGCCCTCGCCCACGCCCTGACAGCCCCCCAACTCGCCCTCCACCACGGCACCCCGCACACCCCCCTGCTCACTCACCTCCGCGACGACCCGCCGTTGACCCCGCCCGCCGGCACGAGCGCCTGGCGGCTGGACACCGCTTCCCCCGGCACCATCGAGTCCCTGCAACTGCTGCCCGCCGCCGAGGCGGTGGAGCCGCTCGCGCCCGGCACGGTGCGGGTGGCCGTACGCGCTGCCGGGCTCAACTTCCGCGACGTGCTCATGGCGCTCGGGATGTATCCGGGCGAGCAGATCATGGGCAGCGAGGGCGCCGGTGTCGTCACCGAGGTGGGCCCCGGCGTGACGGACCTGGCGCCCGGCGACCGGGTGCTGGGCCTGCTCCCGCACTCCTTCGGCCCGCTCGCGGTCGCCGACCGGCGCATGCTGGCACCGATGCCCGCGGGGTGGACCTTCGCCCAGGCCGCGGCCGTGCCCGTCGTCTTCCTAACCGCGTACTACGGCCTGCGTGACCTGGGCCGGCTGGCGAAGGGCGACGCCGTGCTCGTGCACGCTGCCACCGGCGGCGTCGGCATGGCGGCCGTCCAACTGGCGCGGCACTGGGGCGCAGAGGTGTACGCCACCGCCAGCCCGCCCAAGCAGGGGCTGCTGCGTGAGCTGGGGCTGCCGGCGGAGCGGATCGCCTCGTCTCGCGACCTCGGCTTCGCCGAGCGGTTCCGGCGCGCGTCCGGCGGTGCCGGCATGAACGTCGTGCTCAACTCGCTGGCCCGGGAGTTCGTGGACGCCTCGCTGGGGTTGCTCCCCGCGGGCGGGCGGTTCGTGGAGATGGGGAAGACGGACATCCGTGACGCCGCCGATGTCACGGCGAGCCACCCGGGGGTCGAGTACCAGGCGTTCGACCTGATGGAGGCGGGCCCGGACCGGATCCGCGAGATGCTCGCGGAGATCGTCGCGCTGCTGGAGTCGGACGTGCTCACCCCGCTGCCGCTGCGCACCTGGGACGTGCGGCGTGCGCCCGAGGCGTACCGCTTCATGAGCCAGGCCCGGCACGTCGGCAAGATCGTGCTGACCGTGCCGGCGCCCCTGAACCCGGCCGGCACGGTGCTGGTCACCGGCGGCACGGGCGCGCTGGGCGCGCAGGTCGCGCGCCATCTGGCGACCGTCCACGGCGTACGGCACCTGCTGCTGACCAGCCGCCGCGGGATGGACGCGCCCGGGGCCGCGGCGCTACGGGGCGAGCTGGCCCGCCTCGGGGCCCAGGCCACCGTCGCGGCGTGCGACGTGTCACGGCGCGAGGACGTCGTACGGCTCCTGGACGGCGTACCGGCCGAGCACCCGCTCACCGCCGTCGTGCACGCGGCGGGCGTGACCGCCGACGGCACGGTCGAGACGCTCGACGCCGCCGCCGTCGACCGGGTGCTCGCGCCCAAGGTGGACGCGGTATCGCACCTGGACGAGCTGACCCGCGGCCTGGACCTCAGCGCCTTCGTGCTGTTCTCGTCCATCGCCGGCACCCTCGGCACGGCCGGCCAGGGCAACTACGCCGCCGCCAACGCCTGGTTGGACGGGCTGGCGCAGCGCAGGCAGGCGCTCGGGCACCCGGCGGTCTCGCTCGCCTGGGGCTACTGGGCCGAGGAGAGCGAGCTGTCCGGCCACCTCGGAGAGGCGGACGTCGCCCGGCTGAGCCGTACGGGCATCCTGCCGCTGGCCACCGACGAGGGCCTGGCGCTGCTCGACGAGGCCGTGGCACTGGGCGACGCCGCCGTTGTGCCGGCGCGGCTGAGTACGCGCGCCGAGGAGGGTGTGGCGGTGCCGGCGGTGCTCCGGCAGGTCGTCAGGCCGGCGCGGCGCACGGCCGCGGCGGCGGACTCGCCGGGGTCCGGCGGGTCGCAGGCGCAGTTGGCGGAGCTGCCGGCGGCGGAGCGGGCCGAGGCGCTGGTGAGGCTGGTCCGTACGCACGCCGCCGCGGTGCTGGGGCACGGCTCGGCCAACTCCGTGCCGCGCGACGCCGCGTTCAAGACCATCGGCTTCGACTCGCTGGCCGCCGTGGAACTGCGCAACCGGCTCAACTCCGCAACCGGCCTGCGGCTGCCGGCCACGGCCGTCTTCGACAACCCGACCGCCGAGGCCCTCGCCGCGCTCGTTGACGGGGAGCTGCCGGGCGCGCCGGCCGCGGCGGACCCGGTGGACGCCGGGGCGGGAACCCTCAGCGAGCTGGAGGACATGCTGGCCGCGGGCGCGTTCGACGAGCAGGAGCAGGCGAGGCTCGCCAAGCGGCTGAAGGCCCTGCTGTGGCAGCTCGAGGACGCGCACCCGGCCGGGACCCGGGAGACCGGTCCCGCCGAACCCGGCCACGAGCTGGACGTGGCGAGCGACGAGGAGATGTTCGCGATGATCGACCGGGAGCTGGGCCGGGGCTGACTCCCGGGCCCTGCCCGGCCGGTGGACCAGGGCGGACGAGCGGCCGGACGGAAAAGACCGCCGGCCCGCGGCGAGAGCGCGCGGGCCGGCGGTGCAGGAGCGTGGGGGACGGCGAGTACCGCCGCCGTAGTGCGGAGAGCGTCAGGGACCGGGCGCGGGGGCCGCCGGGTCGCGGGCGTCGACCGCCTCGTGCACGACCGCCTCCCGGGCAGCCGGCTTCCCGGCGGACGGGTCGGCGGCGCCCCTCTCTCCGACACCCGCCTCCCCGCCGTCTGTCTCCCCGGTGCTCGCCCTCTCCGGGGCCGCTTCCAGCGCGTACGCCTCCAGGAAGTCCTTCAGCTCGGACAGCACGTCGGCCGCCTCCGCCCCGTCGATCACCCGGTGGTCGAAGGCAAGGCTCAGCCGCATCACGGGAGCCACGGCGACGGCGCCGTCCCGTACGACCGGACGGTCCGTGATCCGCCCCAGGCCCAGCGTGACGGTCGTGCCGCCGACCGAGTGGAAGCTGTCCACCGCGCGGTGGCCCAGCGAGGTGACGGCGACGGTGCCCCTCAGCTCGGGGCGGTGCGCGAGCGACCGCGTCGCCAGCCGGAACAGCGTGCGGCCGACGGGCACGGGCAGCCGGTGCAGCTTGCGGACCGCCTCGAACTCCGGCATGGACTCGGGGTCTCCGTCGCGCAGCCGGTTCACGTGCTCCTGCACGTCGTCCAGGCTCGACTGCTCCAACTTCGGCACGACGGAGGACAGCACCACGCGGCGCCCGCCCAGGGTCTTGTCCAGCGTCACCTTGCCGCCGACGGTCGCGTAGCGCGCGACCTTGGGGCGGAGCCGGCCGCGGACGGCCGCGTTGGCCTCCGGGTGCCGGGCCAGCACGCTGCCGGCCGCTCGGAGCACGTACGAGACGACCGAGTACCGGCGGCTGTCGCGCCGGGCGTCCGCCCGGTGTTCCTGCACCCGGCTCATGTCGACCTCGGTGTCGAGGAAGACCGGCGCCGTGTCCCGTATCTCGTCGCAGTGGTAGAGCGTGTGGCGGCGCTCGGCGGGGAAACGGGCGATGCTCACGCCGCGACCGCCGCCCGGTGGATGCCGTTGAGGCTGCCGGCCTCCAGCAGGTCCGGCAGCGACACGCTGCGGCCGGTGCGGCGCTCAAGCGCCGCCGTCAGCCAGAGCAGGTGCACCGAGTCCCAGCCGGCGATCTCGTCCAGCGGCCGGTCGGCGTCTTCGACGGACACCGGCAGCCCGAGTTCGTCACGGATCAGCACCACAAGATCGTCGATGGTGGTCATGAAACGGGCACTACCTTTCGGGGGTGGGTCAACGGTGCGGCGTCGCGGCCGAGAACGCCCGGACGTCCCGCATGAGGGCGGTGGCGACGGCCCGCTCCGCGCCGTCGAGGTAGAAGTGGCCGCCGGGGAACCGCTCGATGCGGAAGGCGCCGGAAGTCAGCGGCTCCCAGGCCGCCGCCTCCTGGTCGGTCACCCGCGGGTCTTCGGTGCCGGTGAACACGGTGATCGGACAGCGCAGCAGGAAGCTCCGGTCGTAGCGGTACGTCTCCACAGCGGTGTAGTCGGCGCGCAGCGCCGGCAGGATCATGGCCCGCATGTCCGGGTCGGCCAGGATCTGCGGGTCGGTGCCGCTCAGCGTGGCGACCTCGGCGAGGAGCCCGTCGTCATCGCGCTGGTGCACGGTCTCGACGCGCGGCGTCGCCGGCGAGTGCCGGCCCGAGGCGACCAGGCCGATGGGCGGGTTGGCCCCGTCCCGTTCCAGCCGGGCTGCGGTCTCGAAGCCGACGACCGCGCCCATGCTGTGCCCGAAGAGGACCAGCGGCAGGTCGGTCAGCGGCGCCAGCACGGATGCCACGTGGTCGGCGAGGGTGCGCACCTCGCGCAGCGGCCGGTCGTGGCGCCGGTCCTGGCGGCCCGGGTACTGCACGGCCATGAACTCGACTGACGGGGGCAGTTCCCGCTGCAGCGGGAAGAAGGTGGTTGCCGCGCCGCCCGCATGGGGCAGGCAGACAAGCCGTATGTCCGGCTGCCGGGCCGTGCCGAAGCGGCGCAGCCACGTGTCGTCGAACGGGATCTGTGTGGGCACCGTAGGCCACGCCTTCCCGCGCTCTCCCGGGTGCGAGAGCCGGCACACGGTGGAAAGCGCACCTTGAGCACTCCGACTCGTTTGTTACCTGTGATGCTACGGAAGCCGGTTGAAGCCCGACAAAGAGCTGCTAAAGAGGTGCGGACCCCGGGGGACGGTGCCGCGACGGCCGCGCCCGTACGGCCGCGGGGGTCAGGGCGGCATGCTCCGCAGCCGCGTACCGATGTCGGCCCGCTGGGAGATGCCGAGTTTCTGGTAGATGCGGGTGAGGTGCTGCTCGACGGTGCTCACGGTGATGTGGAGCCGGTTGGCGACCTGACGATTGGTCAGGCCCTTGGCCACGAGCGCCGCCACCCGGTGCTCGGCCCGGGTGAGCAGCTTCTCCTTGCCCAGGGCGTCGTGGATCGCCCTGCTCGTCCGCTCCGGCGCCGGGGTGCGCGAAACAGCCTGGTCGGGCAGGCAGTTGCGGGCGATGTGCGCCGCCGCGGCCTGCGCCCTGGCCGCCCAGGACTCGTGGCCGAGCCCGCGCAGCGCGATGGCGAGTTCCTGCAGGGTACGCGCCTGCTCCAACCGGTCGCCGGTGGCGAGGAGTTCGTCCATCGCCCGGAACAGCAACCCGGGACGCCGGTGCGGCGGCGCCATCCGCGCCTGCAGCCGCAGCACCATGGCGTGGTCGCGACCGCCGTGGTCGGGGGCGCGCGCCGCGTGCTCGGCGAGCATACGGGCGGACATCTGCTTGTCGCCCAGGTGCAGCCATGCCTGCGCGACGTAGAGACGCCACGGCACGAGCGTGGGGTGGTCGACGAAGGCGCGCTCGGCCACCTTCCCTATCCGCAGGAAGTCGGAGAGCGCCGAGTGCGGCCTGTTCGTGGCGAGATGGAAGCAGCCGCGGACGCACAGGTAGCTCAGCCAGTAGATACTCTTCTCCCACGCCGGGGGGATCGGCTTGGCGAACACCCGCGCCACGTCGTCGTAGCGCCCCATCTCCATGTACACGGCGGCGAGTACGGCCTCCGCCGCGCACGCGTACCCCGTGCTGCGCTCGGTGATGACGCTCTCCACCAGCCGGACGCAGTCCAGGCTCGCCGCCAGCTTGCCCTGCCGCAGGGCGACCATCGCCTGCTGCAGGGAGAAGATGGCCTGCCAGCCCGGTGCGTCCCGGCTCGCCGACTCCTTGACCAGCCACTCGCACCACTGCCAGGCGGAGTCGAGCCGGTCGGCGATGACGAGGGCCTTGATCGAGGAGGCCAGTGACCAGACCGTGGAGTCGGAGAGGGTCGAGACCTCCAGCAGGTTCTCCGCGGCGGCGGCCCAGTCGCCGCGCTCGCCGAAGAGGAACGACGCCTCGAAGGTCTGGAACAGGGAGGCCGCCGACGCGTCCGAGGCCCGCCCGCCGCTGTCGGCCGCGGGGAGCTGCGGGACGTGCCCGTCCTCCTGGTTCTGGGTGCTGTGGTGGCTGAACCAGGCCCACAGCCAGGCGATGCTGGGGTGATCGCCGGCGCGTACGTCGGCGGCGCTCGACTCGGCGCCCTGCCGCTGGAGGACGTCGAACGCCTCCTGGAGTTTGCCGTAGCTGAAGAGCAGATCGGCGAGTCCGTCGTACGCCGTGCTGGGCATTTTGCCCGCATGGAAGGCGCTGAGCAATGCGGTCAGATGTCGGATTTCCGTGGCGGCGGGGCTGATACGTTGCGTGATGAGCGCCAGGCGCAGATATATCTCGATACGGTCAGGGCTGCTCGGACTGCTTTCCAGTGCCAGTTCGAGGTATCGGACAGCCAGTCGAATATCTTCCTGGCCAATGGCTGTCTCGGCGGCGTCGCGCAGTGCGGACCGCTGCCATGCCTCGACCGCGTGCCGGGCGGCGAGAAGATGGCGGGCCACTTCCGCGGTGGGGCTGCCCGCGTTGTTCTGGAGCACCGCCGCGCGCCGGTGCAGTTCATTCCGCTGCAACGTGCCCAGGTCCGCGAGGATTTCCCGGGGAGCGCTCTGGTGCCGGAAATTCGTGCCGTCCAGGATGCCGGAGCGGCGCAGCGCCTCCAACTGCTGGTCCATGACCGCAGGTGAAATACGGGTCATACCCGACAGCAGCTCGGGTGCCGCGGAATCTCCGAGAACGGAGATCATCCGCCCCAGCTCCACGGCCGTGGCGCCGCTGCGGTAGAGGCAGGACATGACGGCGCGGCCGTACATGCCGAGCTCCGCCGAGGACTCCGCGCCCGTCGGGCGCGCCTCCATGTCCTCCTCCCGGAGGTCTTCGAGCAGCGCGCGCAGCAGGAGCGGGCTGCCGCCGCTGAGGTGGTGCAGCAGCTCGATCCACTGTTCGTGCGGGCGGTTGACGCGGGTGGTGACCGCCGCCCGCACCCCCCGCTCGTCCAGCGGCCCGAGGTGGATGCGCTGGGCGTTCGGCCGCCGCAGCAGCTCGGTCTTGACGGGCTGGTCGCGATGGCGCAGGTGCGGGCAGTGGGAGAGCAGGATGAGGGTGCGCCGGCTGCGGTGCCAGCCGACCGCCTGGAGCAGGAAGTCGAGCTCGGACCAGGGGATGTCCTGCACGTCGTCGATGCTGATCACGACCGCGCCGTTCTCCCCGACATGCGGCAGTGCGGCGCTGAATTGCAGCGCGGGCGTGGCGCCCGCGGGGCCTTCGCCGGGTGGTGGGGCGGGCACCTGCGCGACGAGCTGCTGGAACAGGGAGATGGGCGGGTGTGCCGCGGTGCTTCTGCCCTGGACGCTGAGGACTGTCGCGCCCATGTCGGCCGCGTGTTCCGTGATGGCGTGTAATAGCGCGCTTTTTCCGCAGCCCACGCCGCCTTCGATCAGAATTGTGCGTGACATTCCGTGGAGGCAGCGAGAGAATGCAGAGCGCAGCGCCTCGAATTCGGCCGCACGGATGACGAAAGCCATACCGGATTACTCACCTCCCGTTGGCGCAATTGATCCGTCGAGGGAATCAACGCACCTGAGCAAGTCCAGGTCATACGGCGCTCAGGGTAGCGCCGTACCGTATTCGGTTAGTATTTTCACAGGTCGGCATTGGTTGCGCAAGGCCGCGTTTTCTCAGATCGCGAGATATGCGTAGGTCCGTTTTGTGTCATTCATCCGGGCCCCGTTGTGATGCTGCGGAGTATACATCCCCTGGGACAATCGCATGGGTCTGCGAGCATCGCCCGTGGGAGCGAACGCGGGCGTACCGGACGGCGCGTGAGCCCTCGGGCGCGCCCGCAGCTCTCCGGCGCGCGGGTACCCCGGCGGGGTGCCGCGGGCGGTGCCGGGGGAGCGGCGCAGCGAAATTTTGGCGGGGCTTTGGCGCCGCGCAACACTCTGCCCGGATGGTTGCTCCCCTTGCCTGGCTGCGGCGCGTGCTGCAGGAAGCCTTCACCGCCCTCGGCCGGGTGTGGTTCTTCATCCCGGAACCTCCCCCCGTCCCACCCCCGCCGGACCCGGCTCCGGGCCCGGCCCCCGGCCACCCCGAGCGCCTGCGCCCCGATGTACCGCTCACGGACCAGGAGGAGGCCCTGCGCCGGCAGTTGGACGACATCGCCCTGCCCGGCATCATCGGCGAGGAGAGGCGCCCGGGCGCGTAGTCGCGCGGCGGGCGGCCAGGTGCCGGGAAGGGCGCGTGCGAGGACCAGGGAGCCGTCGTACGCGGGCGGGCGCGCATGGCCGCCAGCCCGGACAAGCGTGAGCCCCGGCCGGAGGGGGGATCCGACCGGGGCGACTCGGGGCGGATACGGAGGGCGGTCGCCTCGCGGCGAAAGGCTCCATGGGGCTTCAGCCGAACGATCTTCCCCATGGGCGAGAGGTGAGGCCCGGGGACACTGTTCCCACCATACCCGCACCGGCTTCAACAGGAGGGGGCCTCCAGTTGTTCCGCGGTCCCGCGCCCCACGGTGTGAAGCGCGACACAAGGGGCCCGGTGTCAGTCCAGCCAGCGGCCGTCGCGCATCAGCTCGCGCCCGCGCAGTTCGTTCACCTCGCGCCAACTCTGGATCCGCCGCGGGGTGATCCGGAACCAGCGGTAGCGGGTGGTGAGGCCGCGCGGGTCGAAGCCGGAGCGGGCGGCGAAGCGGTCGCCGTGCTCCCGCGGCAGCGCGGCCAGCTCGAAGACCTCCACCGCGCCGTCGACCACCGTGACGTCCCGCGTGTGCCCCAGTGCCAGCCGGGCGGCGCCGGTGGCGGCCAGGTTCCTGCCGGTCGGGCTCTCCGCCGGCGTCGCCACCCACACCGCCTCGCCGTCCCAGGAGAACGACAGCGGTACGAGGTAGGGCGTGCCGTCAGGCGCCGCGCTTGCCACCCAGATGTCGACGTCGTGGGTGAGCCGGTGCTCGGTGTCCCGGCGGCGCTCTGCGCGGGTGCGGGGCTCGGCGGGCTGCGTGGGTGCGGTCATCTCTCGCTCCTGATCGTCGTGCGGCTCGTACGCGGGCGGGTCCGCTGCGCCGCACCGGGCCCGCTCGCCGTGGCCTCCACAGCCTCGCTGCCGCCCTCCCCGCACCGCCTCCGTGCTGACCACGGAGAGCACCGCGGATAATGGCAGCGTGTCCACGCCGCCGGTCTCCGCCCGCGAAGCCGAAGTGCTCGCGCTCCTCGGCGAGCACCTGACCAACGCCGAGATCGCCGGACGCCTGTTCATCTCCGTACGCACCGTCGAATCGCACGTCTCCTCGCTGCTGCGCAAGCTGCACCTGCCCGACCGGCGCGCCCTCGCCCGGCACGCTGCCTCCTCCGCGCGCGCAGGGCAGGCCGGACCCGCGCCCGCCCTGCCCGCACCGCTGACGGCGTTCGTCGGCCGCACGCGCGAGCGCGCCGAACTGGCCGCGGCGGTACGGGCCCACCGGCAGCTCACCGCTGTCGGCCCCGGCGGCGTGGGCAAGACGCGGCTCGCGCTCGCGGTCGCCGGGGACCTGGCCGGCGAGTTCCCGGACGGCGTGTGGTTCGCCGACCTCGTCCCGGTCACCGACCCGGCGCGGGTGGGCGCCGCGGTCGCCGCCGCCGTGGGCGTGGGCGAGCAGCCCGGACGCGACGTGGACGACGCCGTGCTCGCCGCCCTCGCGGACCACGACGCGCTGCTCGTACTGGACAACTGCGAGCACGTACGCGACGGGGTCGCGCCGTTCCTGGAGCGGCTGCTCGCCGCCTGCCCCCGGCTGCGCGTGCTCGCCACGAGCCGGGCCCGCCTCATGGTGCCCTTCGAACGCGCCTTTCCGGTGCCTCCGCTGTCGCGGGCCGGCGGTGACGAGTCCGACGCCGTGGCCCTGTTCATGGACCGCGCCGCGGCGGTCGGCTGGCCGCCGGGACCGGGCGCGAGCGCGGGCGTGGTCGCCGTCTGCGAACGGCTCGACGGCATGGCCCTGGCCATCGAACTGGCCGCCGCCCGCTGGGCCACGCTCGGACTCGACGGCCTGGCCGCCGGCCTCGGCGACCAGTTGCGGCTCCTCAGCGGCGGCGCCCGCGCCGACGACCGCCACCGCTCGGTGCGCGCGGTCCTCGACTGGAGCCACGACCTGCTCCAGCCGCAGGACCAGGCGCTGCTGCGCCGGCTGTCGGTGTTCGTCGCGCCGTTCACCGCCGCGGCGGCGGCCGAGGTCGCCGGGCCAGGACTGCAGGACGCCGCCGCCGTCGCCGACGGCCTCGGCCGGCTCGCGGAGCAGAGCCTCCTCGCCGTCGCCCCCTCCGCGACCGGCACCCGCTACCGCGCGCTGGAGCCCATCCGCCAGTACGGCGCGGAGCGGCTCGCCGCCGCCGGCGAGCAGACCGCCGTACGCGCCCGCCACCTCGCCTGGTGCACCGCCGCCGCCACCGCGCTGACCGGCACGGGCGGCCCGGATTGGCGGGCCCGGTTCGACGACCTCGCCGAGGACATGCGGGTCGCGCTCGGCTGGGCCGCCGGCCAGCCGGAGCGGCGCACGGAGGCCCACCGCCTCGCCCTGGCGCTGGCCGGGCTGGCGTTCACGCGCAACCTGCTCGGCGAGGCCCAGCAGCGCTACGAGCAGGCCGCCGCGCTCGCCGACGACGCGGGCGCCGCGCCCGCCCTGCGGCACGCCGCGGCGGTGGCCGGCTGCCGCCGGCTCGGCGACGACGTGTACCGCCTGCACCGCGCCGCCGCCGAAGCCGCGGAGCGCGCCGGCGATCCCACCGGCGCCGGCCGCGACCTCGCGGAAGCCGCCACCGCCGCGTACCGCTTCTCCACCTCCTTCACCCGCCTGCCCACCGTCGCCGAGGCCACGGCCGTGCTCGCCCGCGCCCGCAACCTGGCCGGCGACGACCCCCGCGCGGGCGCGGCCGTCGCGCTGGCCGAGGCGGCGGTGGTCACCGACGCGTACGGCGCCGTGCAGGGGGACGCGGACAACGCCGTGGACGAGACGGCCGAACGGGTCCGGCACGCCGTCGAACTGGCCCGGCGCGCGGCCGACCCGGTGACGGAGTCCGCCGCCCTCGACGCCCTGTCCGGCGCCCTGAGCTGGGCCGGCGACGCCTTCGCCACCGCCGCCGCCACCCGCCGCAGGACCGAGGCGCTGGCGCCGCTGCCGCCCACGCCCGCGGTCGCCCATGAGCGGACGGACGCCCTCGCCATGGCCGCCGGCACCGCGGTCGGCGCCGGTGAACTGGACCGCGCCCGGCGCTGGGGCAGGGAACTCGCCGACCACCCGCTGCTCGCCGAAGCCGGCCACCACGCCACCGCCTGGCTGCTCGTCGCCGACGCCCTCGCCGGCCACGCCGGCGAAGTCCTCGCCCACGCCGTGCGGTTCCGCGACTCCTTCGAGCACAGCGGCGGGCAGCGGTCGCTCTCCCTCGCCGCCGGCGCCGCGTCGGTGGCCATGGTCCACGGCCTGCGCGGCGACGACGACGCCCGCGCCGGCTGGCTCGCCCTGTCCGCCCGGGCGGACACCGCGCCGGAGCACCGGCACGGCTACGGCGCCGTCTTCGACGCCACCGTCCTGCTCCACCGCGGGGACGCGCAGGCCGCGCTGGAGCGGGTCGCGCCCGAGCCGGGCGAGGTGTGGAAGTGGGTGTGCTGGGTCTGGCTGCACTGGTACGTCGCGCTGCGCGCGGAGGCGGCGGTGCTCGCCGGCCACCCGGCCGCCCGCAAGCGGATCGCCGCGGCCCGCGCCGTCGTCGCCGGGAACCCGGTCGCCGCCGCGCAGGTGGACCGCGCCGAGGCCCTGCTCGACGGTGACGTGGCGCGGCTGCCGGCCCTCGCGGCGGCGTTCGCCGCGGCGGGGAGCCCGTACCAGCAGGCGCGTACGCTGCTGCTCGCCGGGGGCGGCCACACCGCCGCCGGCGCGGCGGCGCTGGCCGGCCTCGGCCTCGTACCGGCGGACGTCCTGCCCGAAGACCTCCCACCGCAAGGGCCCCTGCCCCAAGGCGCCGGACGGCCGCCGCAGGCGTAACCGCGCCCGTCAGCTGACCGCCTGCTTCACCAGCGCCGCGATCCGCGCCGCCACCTCGTCCGTCACCTCGGTCAGGGCGAAGCCCGCCGCCCACATCGTGCCCTCGTCGAGGTTTGCCAGATCGCTGAACCCGAGCGTCGCGTAGCGTGCGTTGAACTTGCCCGCGCTCTGGAAGAAGCAGACGACCTTGCCGTCCCGCGCGTACGCGGGCATGCCGTACCAGGTCTTCGGTGCCAGTCCCGGCGCTGCGGCCGTGACGACCTCGTGGACGCGCTCGGCCATGGCCCGGTCCGCGTCGTCCATCTCCGCGATCTTGGCACGCACGTCCTGCAGCGCCTGCGCCGCCTTGTCCGCCCGCGAACCACGGCGCGCCGCGTTCTTCCGCTCCTGGGCGTACTCCTTCATCGCGGCCCGCTCCTCGGCCGAGAACCCCTCGTACGCGTCGGTCCCGTTCTTGCTCATGATCACTCCTGTGCTCTCTGATCCGGCCGCCCGTTGCCTCGCCGGGCCCGCCGGGGTGCTCACAGCCTCCTGCCGCGGAGCCACGGAACGCCTCCGTGCCGACCACGGAAACCACCACGGAGGTCCCCGCCCGGGATCTGAGGTTCCGCATGGATTGGGCTGGAAGGGGGGCAGTTGGGTGTGTCTGTTCGCAAGAGGGCGGTCTCGTGGCGGACTTCTCCTACGGTTCTCACGTTCCTCCCCGCTCTGGTGCGCAGCACCGCGAAAGGAGATCCCCGATGCTGATCCGCAAGGCAGCCGCCGCCCTGGTGGCCACCGCTGCCCTGACCCTGGGCTCGATCGCCACGACGCCGTCGCTCGCCGCAGCCGACTCCGAGGGGCAGAAGGCCAAGGCCGCGCCGGCCGACAAGGCGCACTCCTATCCGTACCGGGGCAAAGTGCTCGGCAACAGCATCGTCTACAAGCGGGCCAAGCCGACGACGCGCAGCGACGTCCTCGGGTGGGCGAAATCCGGGACGATCGTCCGTATCCAGTGCAAGGTCACCGGCCAGAACGTGCAGGGCAACAACAGGTGGTACCGCGTGCCGGTGAGTGGCGGCCACGGCTACATGTCCGCCCGCTACGTGCTGAACCTGGACCGGATTCCCTTCTGCCGGCGGTGATCCCGCCGCGGCTCACCCCCGCCGCCACGCCCGGCCGGTCACCCCGGCCGGGCGTTCGCGTGGGCAGCGGTGCTGCGCGCCTGGGCCGTTCCCGTCCGGGTGCCGCGCGGGAGAGTGGGGGAGGCTGCGGGGGTGCGTGCGGCGGTGCCGGAGGGTGCGCAGGTACGAGCGCACGGTGGTGCCGGCGGCCCGGGCGGTGCACAGCAGGCGGGTGCTGCGGCGGCGTTGGAAGACGTCGTAGTCGTCGCGGATCAGCTCGGCCAGCACCGTGCGGCCCAGCTCCAGATACTGCCGGGGCAGTTCCTGCCCGGACGGGTGGACGTGGCGGTGCCAGCCGTCCGCCGGCTGGAAGAAGCGCCGGATGCGGTCGGCCTCGAAGCGGACGGCTTCCTTGAGCGACGGGGTCATGCGCTGCCGGGCGGCGGTGGTGGTGAGGTCGTCGCGGCTCAGCCCGTGGCGCTCCAGATCGGCGAGGGGGAGGTAGACGCGGCCCTGGGCCGCGTCCTCGGCGATGTCGTCGAGGAAGTCCGGCATGACGACGCTGCAGCCCAGGGCGATGGCCTTTGCCGTGGCCTCGTCGTCCACCGGTTCGAGCAGGGTGTTGACCCAGATGCTCATGTCCCCGCTCACGGAGTGCAGGAACAGCTCCAGCGCCTCGAACGTCGCGTACGAGCTGGTGTCCAGGACCGTGCGCAGCGTGCGCAGAAAGCGCCGGATCCCCTCCGGATCCAGGTCCCAGGTACGCACGGTGTGGGCCAGCACGCGGCAGATCTGCACCGCCTCCGCGGTGACCGGCCCGGCGGCGCCCCTGCCGACCCGGCGGAGCGCCTCGTGCCGCAGCGCGTCGAACCGCTCGGCACGCTCGCGCAGGTCGTGCCCCGTGGCGTCGCGGACGTCGTCCGCGTACCAGCAGAACGCGAGCATCGCGTCGAAGTACGGGCGCTGCCGGGCGGCAGCAGAGAGCGACCCGCGGGAAACGCCGCCGAGTTGCGGCGCCTCAAGTACCGTCCGCAGGCGGGCACGCGGCCTGTGTCTCCGCGCCGCGCAGCCCGGCGGCGGTCAGTTCACGGGCGAACACCGTGACCTCCGACAGGCGTGCCGGCGGCGGACACTCGGGCGCGGTCCGGTGCCAGGGGCGTTCCGGTGGGTTCCACCATGGACACCTCCGAGAGGTTCCCGCCGGTGACGGGGCTGGGCCCGGGTGGGGGACACGGGGGACGGCGACCCGGTCCGGGCGATGGGGCCACCACTGGATCATCCGTTGCCTACCCGCGGCGTTGGAACAGACGCTGAAAGCCACAGCGCATGCGCTCACGCGCCCCCGCGGTACGCCCGTGCCCCCGGCTGCGCCGACGGGCTCCGCCGCGGCGGTCAGCCGCCCGCCGCCGCGCCCTCGTTCGCCGCGGCGGCGCGGGCCAGGCCCAGCGCGTACCGCGGCCACCACCGGCCCGCCGGCGGGCCGCCGCGACAGGTGCCGTCGGAGTCCCCCGGCCGTTTGATCCACAGGTACGCGGCCACCCCTTCGGCGCCCGTCCGCGTCGTCGGCGGGCTGCCCAGCGCGCGGCCGGGCGGATTGCACCACGCGTCGGCCGCGCCGCCGGGCAGCGGGCCGTTGCCGTTGCGGCTGGTGTCGATCACGAAGCGGGCGCCGTCGAGCAGATGCGACAGGCGGCGCCCGTAGCGGATCTCCGACTCCGTGGTCTGGAAGTTGGACACGTTCAGCGCGAAGCCGTCCGCACGGCCCACTCCGGCGGAGCGCAACGACCTGGCCACGTCGGACACATTGGGGATCCAGTTGGAGTGACCGGCGTCGAGGTAGACCTCGACGCCCGGGTGCCGCTTGAGGCGCGCGACGGCCCCGGACAGCAACTCCAGGCGCTCTTGGTGGTACTCCGGCGGTGTGCAGCCCGCCACCATGTGCGCCACCGCGTCCGGCTCCAGCACCACCAGCGCGGGGGCGTCCCCGATGGCGTCCGCGAACGTGCCGATCCACGCGCGGTACGCCGCGGCGTCCACCGCGCCGCCGGCGGAGTGCTGGCCGCAGTCGCGGTGCGGGATGTTGTACGCGACGAGCACGGCCCGGCGCTGTGCCGCCGAAGCGCCCGCGACCGCCCGCTCCACGTCGGCGCCGGGGTCGTCCCATCTGGGCCACGTGGCCGCCGGCTGCTCCGCGATGCGCGTGAGCAACTCCGCGTCCTCGCCGCGCCCCTGCCGCCGCCACTCCCGTACCTGCCGGGCGGCGGCGGAGTCGGGGTCGACCCAGAACGGTGCCGCCGCCGGATCGGCCCGCCCGCGCGCGGCGTCCCCGGCGCCGGCCGGGGGCGGGCAGCTCAGGGCGATGGCGAGAAGCCCGGCGCACGTGAGCGTACGGATCCGCGCTGACATCTCTTCTCCCGCGGGATAGGCGTCCGGAAACGGTCGTGATCATGGCACGGGCGATCGCCCCACCGCCGCAGCCCGTAATCCCGTCGGCGCGGGACCCCCGACCGGCCGAGTGCCTTCCCCCGCCCGCCGCTCTCACATTCACCCGGACGGGGTACGTCAGCACAGAGTCGTACCGCGGCGCTCGCGTCGCCCCTGAACTGCGCCGACGCGGCGATGCGCGGCCGGCGGAGCCGCTGGCGCGGCGCGTACGGCAGGGGCATGGATATGCACGGTGCGGAATTCGCCGCTTTCCTCGAATCAGCGGCAAGTCCCCTTCCGCTGTGCCCGGATGCCGCACCGGCACCCCCTTTCAGAGGAACCGGCCATGCCCTGCATATCCGCCGCGGCCGACGCCGCGCCCGCCGAGCCGGGATGAAGCCCTCCGTGCGGTACTCGCCGGGCTTGCTTCCCTCCGTGGGCAGAGAGCGCCGACACCGGCGGGTGCCGCACGGAGTTCCCTGCGCCAAAGCGGTGACGCCCGCCGTGGCGCGGCCCGGCAAAGGCCCGGATAACGCATGCGAAAAGTAAGTTATGTAGCTAATCATCCACTATGCGCATGCGAGCGATGGGGCCATGAAGAAACTCACGAAATTCCTTGACCTGCCGCTGGTTCAGCGGTTCCTGGGCAATCGCTGGGCGATCGGAGCCGCGTGCGCCCTCATGGTGACCGCGGGAGTGGTGGCCGCCATGCTGACGACCGGCGGATCAGAACCGGTCAGCGACGCCAAGTCGGCCGTCACGGACACCGCGGCCGAGGCCCCCCAGCCCGGCAAGCAGCCCGGCAAGCAGCCCGGCAAGCAGGCGGACCGGCAGGAGGCCGCCGCGCCCGGGAGCCGGCCGCAGGAGTCGGCCGGACACGGCCAGCCGCCCGGGGACTCCGGCGGCGAGCACCACGGGCAGCACCCGTCCTCCGGCGACGGGCACCGGCTCGCCACCTCGTTCGGCAACGGCACGCACTTCGTCGGCGGCGCCATCGCCCCCGGCACGTACGCGACGCAGGGTTCCGACGGTGACCCCGCCGGCTGCTCGTGGGCGCGGCTGGCCGACAACGGCGCCGAGTTGGTCCCGATCATCAGCGGGTCGTCCCGGGGGCCGACGCACATCACCGTCCACGACGGCGAGTACGTCCGGAGCACGGGCTGCCAGACCTGGAGCCGCAGCGGCTCCGCCGGTCCGCACGGCGGCAAGTAGCCGCGGGCCGAGGCCCGCCCGGCCCGCCGCCTTCCGCGTCACCCGGACGCCACGCGCGTACGACCCGGCTGGCACCGGCGTCGACGCCAGGGTGGAGGCGTACGTGCAGGCGCGTGACGCGGTGGCGAGGAGTGGTGGCAATGCAGGTGGCGGGAGCGGCGACGAGGGCGAAGGGGCTGGCGCGGCGCCGGGACAGGGCGGCACTGGCCGCGGCGTCCGCGGCGGTGGCGCTGCTGGCGACCGGGGCGGCCGGCCCCGCTCCGGCGGCGCCCGCGCAGGGCGACGGTTTCGATGTCGTCTCGCGCGAGGCGTACTTCCTGCCGCCGGAGAACGCCGAACCCGGCGACGGACTCACCTACGACACGGCGCTGGTGCCCGCGGGCGCCGGTGTCGCCGTGCTGGAGGTGGCCCGGGAGAACAGGACGAGCATCCGGTTCCGCCTGACCGGGCTGCTGCCCGACCGCACGTACGGCGCGCACGTCCACACCCGGCCGTGCGGCCCCGTCCCGGACGACGCCGGGCCGCATTACCAGAACGAGCCGGACCCGGTGCAGCCGTCGGTCGACCCCGCCTACGCCAACCCGGACAACGAGGTGTGGCTCGACTTCACCACCGACAGCATGGGCACCGCCCACTCCTCGGACCGGCAGGACTGGCGCTTCCGGCCGGGCGAGGCCCGGTCCGTCGTCGTGCACGAGCACGCGACGATGACGGACCCGGGCGAGGCCGGCATGGCGGGGGCGCGGCTGGCGTGCCTGTCGGTGCCGTTCGAGTAGCGGGTGGAGCGGTCAGGGGTGTCAGGGGTGGCCGGTCGTACGCGCGCGTTGGTGCGTCTCGCGGCGGGCGGGGTGGTGCTCGCGCTCCTCGGCGCCGCCGGCGTGGCGGTCTGGCTCTTCGCGCTCCCCCCGAGCCTCGTGCCCGACGCCCTGCGTCCCCACGCGCCGCAGAGCGCCGCCGACGACGCCAAGTCCCCGCCGCTCCAGGTGCGGCAGCGCCCCTCCGGCTTCCACGTGCCGTACCGCGCGCCGGCGTCCGGGCTGCCGCACAGCTCCGGCTTCTCCGCCGGAGGCTCGGCGGACATGCCCGAACTCGTGGACCTGACGTACCGGCGCCGGATGCGCGAGACGTACCCCGTCCCCGCCGAACTGGCGGGCCCCGGGACGTTCGAGACCGTACCCGGCCCTGATCCGGCCCCGGGCGAGGGCCTGGTGGTGCGCTACCGCGTGGACGTCGAGGACGGCGTGCCCCTCGACGGCCGGCTGTTCGCCCGTGCCGTACAGGAGACGCTCAACGACGAGCGGAGCTGGGGCGAGGCTGGCTGGCGGACCTTCGAGCGCGTCTCGACCGGGCCCGCCGACTTCGCCGTCACCCTCGCCAGCCCCGGCACCACGGGGGAGTGGTGCGCCATGTCGGGCTTCGACACCACTGTCGACAACGTCTCGTGTGACTCCGGCCAGACCGAGCGCGTCCTCATCAACGCCTTCCGGTGGGCTCAGGGCTCGGCGACCTACGGCGACGACATCCTCGGCTACCGGCAGATGCTCATCAACCACGAGGTGGGCCACCGGCTGGGGCACCTGCACGCCCACTGCGTACGCGACGGGGCGCTGGCGCCCGTCATGATGCAGCAGACGCTCTCCCTCACCACCAACGGCGCGAGGTGCGAGACGAACCCCTGGCCGTATCCGGACCCGGGCTGACCGGCGGCCCGTCGGTCACACCTCGTCCTCGACCACCCGGTTGCGGCCCGCGACGAGCCCCACCGCACCGCCCGCGACCATCAGCGCGGCCAGCAGCGCGAGCGGCGCGTGCCAGCCGCCCGTCGCGCCGTAGAGGGTGCCTACGACGAGCGGTCCGGGTACGGACATCAGATACCCGGTCGACTGCGCGAAGGCGGACAACTGCGCCACGCCCGCGCTCGTCCGGGCCCGCATCCCGATCAGCGCGAGGACCAGCGTGAACGCGCAGTTGGCGACCGCCAGCAGCAGCGCCCACGCCACCGCCCCCGCGGCCGGCGCCAGCCACAGCCCCGCGTAGCCGCCGAGGCCGCACAGGCACAGCACCACGACGATCGGGCCCTGGTGCGTGAAGCGCGCGGCGAGCTGCGGCATCACCAGCGCGAGCGGCACGCCGACGCCCATGACGACGGCCAGCAGCAGCCCCGCGGAGTCCGGCGAGAGGCCCGCATCGCGGTAGATCTGCGGCAGCCAGCCCATGATCGCGTACGCGGCGGTGGCCTGGAAGCCGAAGAAGACCCCGAGGGCCCAGGCGGTCGGGCTGCGGGTGATACGCAGCGGCGGCCCGTCCTCCGCCTCGGCGGCGCCCTTCGGCCGCCCGCTCTGCCGGGCGGGCAGCAGCACCGCCCACGGCAGCACGGCGAGCGCCGCGAGCAGCGCCCACGACCCCAGCCCCAGCCGCCAGTCGCCGCCCAGCGCATCGGTGACCGGGATGGTGAGAGCGGCAGCGGCGGCGGTGCCGAGGGTGAGGACCATCGAGTACAGGCCGGTGAAGAGGCCGATGCGGTCGGGGAACCAGCGCTTGACGACGGCGGGAAGCAGCACGTTGCTCACGGCGATGCCCCCCAGTGCCACCGCGCTGGCCAGCGCGAACGTCACGGATCCGGTCGCCGTAGAACGGAGTGCCAGCCCCGCGGTGAGCGCGCAGGCCCCGCCGCAGAGCGCGGCGGCGAGCCCGAGGCGGCGCGCCAGCCACGGGGCGAGGCCGCCGAAGACGGCGAAGCAGAGACCGGGCATGGCGGTGAGGAGGCCGGCGGTGGTGCCGCTCAGCCCGAGGCCGGCCCGTACCTCCTGGAGCAGTGTGCCGAGCGAGGTGATGGCGGGGCGGAGGTTCACGGCCGTCACCAGGAGGGCCGCCGTCATGATCCACCGCTGCCGGGTGGACGACCGGGCGGAAACGGCCGAAGCCGCCGCGGTGCCGGGGGAGTTCTCGCGCAGCATCACACTCGCCTGAAGGTGCGGGGGAGGGGAGGTGAAAGAAAGACCGTTCACGGTGCGCCGGGCGCGACACCGTCCGGAAAGCGTAGTGGCCGTGAAGTGCCGTGGGCGACCCCCGTTGACCCAACCTGGTGGCGGATGCTACGGAAAGCGGCGCCGGCGGTATTCGCACCCTCGGACTTGAGGTCCCCGCTCACCCGATCAGCGCACCTCCGGGCGCACCTCCGGGAATCCCGTGAATTCCGGCCGCCGCCGGCCGATTCCCGGAAATACGGCAGACCAAAGGGCCCGGCCGGGCGCCCGAAAGCCCTTCCCCGCGGCCCGGACAGCGCCCTTCGAGATGCGCGGAGCGCAATCTGTTCCCATCCTGGTGCGGTGGACAGCCCGTCGAACAGGATTGTGGAGGATTCCCGCATGGCTCTCCCGCTGGCGGAACGAATAGCGACGGTCGCGCGTCGGCACCCGGAGAACCCCGCCCTGTTCTGGCAGGGCCGCGCGGTATCGTACCGGGAGCTGCTGGCCATGGCCCGCGCCGCGGAGAAGAGCATGGCCGCGCTCCGTATTCCGGAGGGGAATCCCGTCGCGGTCGTCGCCGGGAAGTCACCCGAGACTGTCGCCGTCCTGCTCGCCTGCATGCGCGCCGCAAGACCGGTGCTGGTGCCGTCCGCCGACGTGGCGGACAAACCGCTGCAGCGGCTCCTCGCCGACACCGGCGCCCTCCTGCTCCCCGACCCGCGCGCTCTCACCACCGGCACGGCGGAGCCGGCCGGCGCCGGAAGGCCCGCCGAGGGCCGGGTGCCCGACGGCACCGCGCTGATCCTCACGACCTCGGGATCCACCGGATTCCCCAAGGCGGTGCCCCTTCCCGGCGCGGCGGTCGGCGCATTCGCGGAGTGGGCCGCCGCGCGGTTCGGCATCCGGGCCGGCACGTCAGTACTGAGCTACGCGCCGCTCAACTTCGACCTCAGCCTGCTCGACGTCTGGACCACCCTCGCCCACGGCGGCCAGGCCGTCCTGGTGGCGCAGGACCGCGCCGCCCACCCCGGCCACCTGCTGACGCTCCTGCAGCAGTGCCCCGTGCACGTGGTGCAGGGCGTGCCGATGCTCTTCCAGCTCCTGGCCGCGGCCGGAAAGCAGGCCCGCGGCGACGAGTTCGCCCCCGTCGGGGAAGTCCTCGTCACCGGCGACGCGCTGTCTCCCGGCGGCCTTGCCGCGCTGCCCGGCCTCTTCCCCCGGGCACGTATGCACAACGTCTACGGCTGTACGGAGACGAACGACACCTTCGTCCACGAGATAGACCCCGCCGGCGACCTCCTGCGCTACGGCGCCGTGCCCATCGGCCGCCCCGTGGAAGGCGTCGCCGCGGACGTCCTCGCCGAGGACGGCACCGCCCTCGACGGGCCGGGCCGCGGTGAGCTGATCGTCACCTCCCCCTTCCAGACCAGCGGCTACCTCGACCCGGCGCAGCACGCCAAGGCGTTCGTCAGCCACCCCGACGGCACCACGCCCGGCCCGTACTACCGCACCGGCGATCTCGTGACCCGCCACCCCGACGGCGTGCTCACCCTCGACGGCCGCAGCGACTTCATGGTCAAGGTCCGCGGCATCCGCATCAACACCGCCGCCGTCGAAGGCGCGCTGCGCTCCCACCCCGAGGTGGCGGACGCCGTCGTCGTCGCCCTGCCCGACGAGCGGACCGGCAAGCGGCTGCACGCCGTCGTCCACCGCGCCGCCGGCTCCCTGCTCAACAGCCTGCGGCTGCGCGAGCACGTCGCCGCGGAACTGCCGCGCGCCGGCATCCCCAGCGGCATCGAGTTCGTCGATGCGCCGCTGCCCCGAACCGCCACCGGGAAGATCGACCGCCGCACCGTGGCGAACAGCCTCTGACCGCGGAAAACCGTACGAGGAAGGAACAAGGAATGTCCCGCATCAACGCCATCAAGCACCATCTGGTCGAGGAATACCAGATGGACATCCCGCCCGCCGAGCTGGCCGACGACTACGACCTGCTCCACCACGGCGTGATCGACAGCCTCGCGCTGCTCACCCTGGTGAGCTGGCTGGAGAACGAGTACGCGCTCGACATCGACGCCATGGACGTCGTACCGGACAACTTCCGGACGGCGGCGTCGATCGACGCCTTCGTGGCGTCCGCCGCCCCGGCGGCGAAGGCCGGCTGACCGTGCCCGCCGACCTCCTGCCCGCGCTCGTCGCCCACCGCCCGGTGGACGAGGCGAGCTGGCACGACCTGTGGGAGCGGACCGAGCACAAGGCCCTGCACCCCGGTGAGGCCCTCGGCGTCATGGCCTCCCTCACCACCCGGCTGCCCGACGCCGACTCCGTCGTCGCCCTGCTCGACTCGCTCGACTCCCGGCGCGACCGCCTCCCCGACCGCTGGCCCGGCACCTGGCCCGGCACCGTGAACCTCGTCGGCACCGGCGGCGGCCCGGCCACGTTCAACGTCACCACCGCCGCCGCCCTGCTCGCCGCGGCCATGGGCATCCGCGTCGTCAAGACCGGCTCGCGCAGCTACACCGGCCGCTCCGGCTGTCTCGACACCCTGGAGCGCCTCGGCATCGAGACCGCCGCGAGCTACGCCGAGTGCGAGGACATGCTCGCCACCCACGGCATCGCCTTCGCCGGCGGGTTCGTCTACCCCGTGGAGCTGACCCGGATGGCGCGCGCCATCCTGCCGTACGGGATGAAGCAGGTCGGCGGCGCGTTCAACCGTCTCGGCCCGTTCCTCGCCGCGATACCCGTCAGCGCCCAGCTCACCGGCGTCACCGGCCCCGGCCTCTACGCCGTCGCCGCCCGTGTCGCCGACAGCCGGCCGCACCGCGCCGTCTGGCTCACCCGCAACGACCTCGGCGCCGACGAGCTGCTGAGCTTCGCCGTCAACACCGTGCGCCCCGGCCCGGACCGCTCGGAGACGACGATCGCACCCGGCTTCGCCGGCGGCGGCCACCCGCACGCCGGCACCCTGGCCGACCTGCGTCCCGCAGCCGCCGGCGAGCCCGTCGAGGCCCACCTGCTGACGCTGCTGCGCGGCGGAGGACCGGCCGCCGCCCGGGAGACCGTCTGCCTCAACGCGGCCGTCGCCGCGCTCGCGGCGGGCGCCGACTCCAGCCTCGCCGAGGCGTTCCACACGGCCGAGGACGCGCTGCGCGACGGCGCCGCGGCACGGCTCGTCGAGCGGCTGCGTGCCCGCCGGCCCGAGAGGACGAGGCAGGTGGCCGGTGTCCGCGCCTAGCGACCGCCTCACCCGCCGCCCGCGGCCCCGGCCCGGCGACGACCCCTTCTTCCCCGGCCGTACACCCCGGGACCCCGGCCTCGCGCTCTTCCTCAACGCCGGCGACCCCGGTCTGGAGAGCACCCGCGACCTCCTCCTGCTCTTCGACGACCTCGGCGTCGACTGCGTCGAACTCGCCGTCCCCTTCCCCGACTCCGCCACCGACGGCCCCGTCATCCGCGAGTCCGCCCAGCGTGCGCTCGCCGCCGGTGCCGGCATGGACGAGGTGCTGGACCTCCTGGAGCGCGTACGCCCCCGGCTGCGGCACACCAAGGTCGCGCTCCTCGCCGACTGGCGCCACTCCGTACGGCCCCTGGGCGTCGAGCCGTTCCTGCGCCGCAGCCGCTCCGCCGGCGCCGACGCCATACTCCTGCACGGCCTGCCGCCCCGCGCACACGCCGAATACCGGGACGCCGCCGAGCACACCGGCCAGCGCGTCGTCACCACCTGCTACGCCGAATCCTCCGCAGAGGTGCAGCAGCGCGCCGCCCGGCACGCCACCGCCTACGTCTACCTCGTCGCCAGCTACGGCCGCTCCGGCACCGCCCCGCCGCCCGACCCCGCCCGCCTGCGCCCCGCCGTACGCACCCTGCGCCACACCGCCGCGGCCCCGGTCGCCGTCGGATTCGGGGTGCGCACGCGCCACGACGTCCGCGCGGTCGGCTCGCTCGGAGCGCAGGCCGCGATCGTCGGCAGCGCCCTCGTCGGCCGTATCGCGCAGGCCCACCAGCAGGACGGAGCCCTCCTGCGGGACATCGAGCAGTTCGTCACCGGACTGCTGCCCGCGGCCGGCATCCGCCCCGGAGAAAGGAACACCGCGAAGGGAGCGGAAACGTGATTGTGAAGAGACTCAAGGACGTCCTCAGCGTGGACTGGGGAAACGGCACGAGCAGGCGTTTTCTCCTGGAGGCCGACGACATGGGCTACTCGGTCACCGACACCATCGTGGAGGCCGGCACCAAGTCCCTCCTCGAATACCGCCACCACCTCGAAGCCTGCTACTGCATCGCGGGCAGCGGCCAGGTCGTCGACATGGCCGGCAACAGCCACCCGCTGGAACCGGGCGTGCTCTACGCCCTCGACCAGCACGACGCGCACTGGCTCATCGCCAGCCCCGAGGAGAACCTCCGCCTCGTCTGCGTCTTCAGCCCCGCGCTGAAGGGCGACGAAACCCATTCCCTGGACGGTGCAGGACCCTCCTGCTACTGACCGCCGGGAGCAACACGAGCACAACCAAGCAAAGGAGCCCGCCGTGATCGCGTGGTCGAAGGACGACGAAAGGCTGAGAGAAGGGATCGGCCTGTGGTTCGAGAAGTTCAGCGAGGACTTCCCGCGCTACGACCGGGAAGCGGCCTTTCCGCGCGAACCCTGGCTCGCCGTCATGGAATCCGGGCTCCTGCGCTTGCCCTTCGACGAGAAGTGGGGCGGCCTCGGGCAGTCCCTCCTCACCACGATGTACGTGCTGGAGGAGCTGGGCCGCGGCTGCCGCAACACCGGGCTGAACTTCGGCATCACCACCCACATGGTGAGCACCGGCATCGCCCTCCAGCGCTTCGGCTCCACCGCACTGAAGGACGCGTACCTCCCGCAGATCTGCGCCGGCACCGCCATCGGCGCCCACGCCATCACCGAACCCGACACCGGCTCCGACGCGCTCAGCATGCGCACCACCGCGACCGCCGACGGCGACTGCTACCGCCTCAGCGGCTCGAAGGCGTTCGTCAGCAACGGGCCCGTCGCCGACCTCGTCGTGGTCTACGCCAAGACCGAACCCGCCGCCGGGCCCCTGGGCGTCACCGCCTTCCTCGTCCAGCGCGACACGCCCGGCCTCACCTTCGGCAACCCCATCGAGAAGATGGGGCTGAAGTCCTCGCCGCTGTGCGAGCTCTTCCTCGACGACTGCCGGGTGCCCAAGACCCACGTCCTCGGCCGCGTGGGCGCCGGATTCCTCGTCCTGGACCACGTGATGACGTGGGAGATCCTGTGCTGCTTCATCGTCAGCACGGGGGAGATGCGCCGCCGCCTCGACCGCTGCGTCGCGTACGCGGGGGAGCGCAGCGCCTTCGGCCGGCCCATCGGCGGCTTCCAGGCCGTCGCCAACCGGATCGTCGACATGAAGATCGGCCTGGAGACATCCCGGAAGTGGCTCTACGACACGGCCGAGAAGTTCACCGCCGGCCGCAAGGTCACCGCCGACCTGGCGACCGCGAAGCTCGTCGCCAGCCGCGCGGCCCTCGACTCCGCCCTCGGCGCCGTGCAGGTCTTCGGCGGCAACGGCTACATGGCCGAGTACGGCCTCGAACAGGAGCTGCGCAGCGCCGTCGCCGGAACCATCTACTCCGGCACCACAGAGACCCAGTACAACCGGATAGCCGCGACGCTCGGCCTGGGGCGCGCCGCTTGACGCGGGAGAACACCGATGACGACGACAGACCTGGCGAGCGCCCTCGCCCCCACCGAGTTCCTGAACTCCGACGACCCCGACGTCCGCGACTTCGTCCGCCGCGCGCTGCCGCGGGACGCGCCCGACAGCAGGGACGCGGCCGTACGCCTCTACTACGCGGTGCGCGACGGCATCAACTACGAGGTCTACGGCGTGGACCTGTCCCGCGCCGGCGTCACCGCCGCGCAGGTGGCCCGTACCGGCAAAGGCATGTGCATCCACAAGTCCGTGCTCTACGCAGCCGCCCTGCGCGCCGTCGGCATCCCCGCGCGGCTCGTGCTCACCGACGTACGCAACCACCTGTCGTCGCCCGCGCTGCGCAAGCTCGTCGGCGGGGACACCTTCTGCTACCACACCTTCACCACCGTCCACCTCGACGGCACCTGGGTGCGCGCGACCCCCGTCTTCAACCGGCTGCTGTGCCGCCTGTACGGCATGCGCCCGCTCGACTTCGACGGCAGAGCCGACAGCGTCCACCACCCGTACGACGACGACGGCGCCCGCTACATGGAAGTCGTCCACGAGCACGGCGAGTTCGACGACCTGCCCTACGAACGGCTCATCGACGGCATGCGCCGCGCGCACCCCGGCATCTTCGCCGGCCCCGGCAGCACCCGGCTGGTCACCGGCTCCCTGCACGCCGACGCCGCTCGAAAGGAGGGCTGAGCACCGTGTGGCTCAAGGTGTGCGGCATCACGGCCGACGCCGAGGTGCGGCTGCTGGCCGGGCAGGGGGCGGACGCCGTCGGCCTCTGGTACGGAGTGCCTGCGGGCCCGTACGAACTCCCGCTCGGCGACGTGCGGGCCCTCGCCCGGGCCGCCGGCGCCGCCGGGCTCGAACCCGTCCTCGTCACCCTGCTCGACGACCCTCGGCGGCTCGCCGCCGTCGTCGCCGCGACCGGCGTGCCGGCCGTCCAACTGCACGGCTACCTCACCCCCGCCCAGTTCGCCGCGATCCGCGCCGCCCTGCCCGGCACCAAGCTGATCAAGGTGCTGCACGTCCGCGGCGAGAACGTGCTCGAACGCTCCCTCCTCGCCGCGTTCGACCGCGCCGGCTGCGACGCCTACCTCTTCGACTCCGTACGCGAGGACGGCAGGATCGGGTCCACCGGTCACCCGCTGGACCCGGCCGCCGTCGCCTCCGCGCTGCCCCGGCTGAGCCGGCAGTTCGCCCTCGCCGGCGGCCTCACCGCGGCCGGCACCGGCCCCTACCGCGCCGCGCTGGCGCACCGGCACCACCTCGGCATCGACGTCGACAGCGGCGCCCGCGACGCCGCCGGACAGCTCTCGCCGGCACTCGTCGGCGGCATCCGCCGCGCCTGGGACACGGCGCGCCGACAGGCCCTGCAGGAGGAACAGCATGCCCTTCCCGGCTGACACGACCGGCACGAACGCGGCGGACCAGCGCTTCGGCGACGCGCTGGCCGTGGCAGAGCTGCCGGTGATCACGGAGATCAAGCGGTCCAGGGCGGACGGCGAGGACCTGCTGCGGGGCCGAGCCGCGGGCGATCTGGCACGCCGCTACGAGGAGCTGGGTGCGCCCGCGCTGTCGGTCGTCACCGGCTCCTGGTTCGGCGGCACCGCCCGGCTCCTGGACGAGGTGGTCGCGGCGACCACGCTGCCCGTCCTGGTCAAGGACTTCTTCACCAAGGAGAAACAGATCAGGCAGGCCGCCGAGGCCGGCGCGGCGGCGGTGCTGCTCACCGCCACGATCCTGCCGCACCGGCTCATGCCGACGCTGATCGACGCCTGCCTGGAGCACGGCGTCACGCCGTTCGTCGAAATCACCTCCGCCGCCGAACTGTCCGCGCTCACCCGGGCCGAGACCTGCGCCGTCGCGGTGAACAACAAGGACATCCGCGCGCGCGAGTCCACCGAAACGGACCTGGGCCGCAGCCACGACCTGCTGCCACGCATCCGCGCCGCCGGCGCGGGCCTGCCGGTCAGCGCCAGCGGTATCGCCACTCCCGAGGAGGGCGCCGCCCTCCTCGCGGCCGGCTTCCGCGGCCTGCTGATCGGCACGGGGCTGCTGCGCGCGGAGGACCTGGACACGTGGTTCGCGGAGCTGCGTGAGCTACTGCCCGACGCCCAAGCGGCGGGGCCGGGCACGGAGGGCGGGGACGGACGTCCGCGGCGGACGGCCGGGCCTTCCGTACGCACGCCGGCAGCCGGCCGTACGGAACGGGCAGCCGCCGGCAACGCACCCGGCAGCGCCGCCGCCTGAACACCCGACCCCGGCCTCGCCCCTCACCGCCGAACAGTTCTCCGCCGAGCAGTTCTCCGCCGACGCCGCCCGCGCCCTCGCCGCGGGCGGTGTCAGCGGGTCCCGCGAAGGCGGCCGACGGCACGCGGGGCCGGATCTCCCCTGTCCCGGGCACGCCCCGGCCGGTACGTTCTGGTACTTCCCCACCCCGGACCCCTGGCCCGCGGCGGAGGCACCCATGGACAACCCGGCGGAGGGAGCCGGACGATGACCGGACCGAACGGCGCGAGGCCGCACGAAGGACCGGGCCGGCGGCGGTTCCTGGGCTACGTCCTGGCCGCCCCCACCCTCCTGGCCGCCGCAGAACTCGCGCCCGCCCCCGCGGCCGGCGCCACGATCCCCTCGCCGGACGTCACCGAACTCCTCGACCTCAACGACGTCATGACCGCCGCGGCCCTGCCCACCTCCGGGCTGATCACCGTCGAGGTCGAGCCCGACGGCACCGTCTCCTTCGCCCTGCCCCGCGCCGAGGTCGGCCAGGGCATCACCACCTCCACGGCCATGCTCATCGCCGAGGAACTGGCGGTGGAGCCCGAGCGGGTACGGGTCACGTTGGCCGAGGCCCGCCCCGAGCTGCTGTTCAACCAGCTCACCGGCGCCTCCAACACCACCATCGCCACCTACACCCCGATCCGCGTCGCCGCCGCCGTCGCCCGCCACCGGCTGCTGACCGCCGCCGCGGCCGAACTCGGCTCACCCGCCGAGCACCTGACGCTCCGCCGCGGCGCCGTCCACGACCGCTCCGGCGCCGCCCTCGACATCGGCACCCTCGCCCCCAAGGCCGCGGCCACCCGCTCCCAGCCCGTTGAGGTCCGGCTCACCGCCCGCGAGGAATTCACCGTCATCGGCCGGCCCCACAACCGTATCGACGCCCGCGACGCGGTCACCGGCCGCAAGAAGTTCGCCATGGACCTCGACGTCCCCGACGCGAAGCCCACGATGGTCTGCCGCCCGCCGACCATCAACGGCAGCCCCGGCCCCGTCGCCAACCTCGCCGACGTCGCCGCCATGCCGGGCGTTACCGACGTCGTGCCGATCGACACCGGCGTGGCCGTACGCGCCGAGACCTTCGGCCAGTGCATCGACGGCGTACGCGCGCTGCGTGTCGACTGGCGGCCCGGCACCGCCGAGGGCAAGTCCGACGAGACCGTGCTGCGCGAACTCGCCGCGGCCGAGCCGCCGATGGGCCTGCCGCCGCTGACCCCGCACGTGGAGGGCACGTTCACCTTCCACTTCCGCAGCAACAGCGCCCTGGAGCCCAACTGCGCGATCGCCGACGTACGCGCCGACCGCGCCGAGGTCTGGTCCGCGCTCAAGTCCCCGATCGTCGCCAAGGAGGCCATCGCCGCCAAGCTCGGCCTGCCGCTGGGCCGCGTCACCGTGCACGTCACCCAGGGCGGCGGGTCCTTCGGCCGCAAGCTGTTCTTCGACGCCGCGCTGGAAGCCGTCGAGGTCTCCCGCAGGATCGGCAAGCCCGTGAAGCTCATGTGGCACCGCGCCGACGACGCCCGCCAGGGCCGCACGCACCCGATGGCCACCTCCCGGGTACGCGCCGACTACGCCGGCGGCACCGTCCTCGGCTTCAAGCAGCGGCACACCAGCGTCGCCACCGACTTCGGCCACGGCCTCGGCGAACTGTTCACCGCCATGGCCGCGAGCCTGCCGGTGGGCGACATCGGCTTCTCCCAGACGTTCTTCCACCTCACCCAGTCGATGCCGTACGAGTTCGGCCTCGCCACCCGGCTGCTCAACGAGACCGACAAGGGCTTCAACACCGGCAGCATGCGCAACGTCTACTCGCCGGACGTCACCTGCGCCCGCGAACTGATCACCGACCGCCTCGCGGAGAAGATGGGCAAGGACCCGTACGACTTCCGCCGTGACTTCCTGCGCGACGAACGCTCCCGCGCCGTCCTGCGGACAGCCGCTGAGGCCGGCGACTGGGGCCGGCAGATGCCCGAGGGCACCGCGCAGGGCATCGCCTTCCACTCCGAGTACAAGTCCGTCAGCGCCGTGCTGGTGGAGATCGACTGCCGCCCCGAGACCGTGAACCGCCCCATCCGCGACGGCGTCGGCGGGCCGCGCGTCACCAGAGCCGTCCTCGCCGTGGACGCCGGCCTCGCGGTCAACCCGCGCGGGCTGGAAGCGCAGATGATGGGCTGCCTCATGGACGGCATCGCCCAAGCGCTGACCTCCAGCCTCCATCTGCGCGACGGGCAGTTCCTCGAAGCCAGTTGGGACAACTACTTCTACACCCGGCAGTGGAACGTCCCGCCGGAGCTGAAGATCATCGTCATGCCCGACACCTCGGACGAGCCCGGCGGCGCGGGGGAGCTGGGGGTGGCCGCGTCGATGGCCGCGGTCGCCTGCGCGTACGGGCGGGCAACCGGGACGATGCCCACCAGCTTCCCGGTCAACCACGGCACGCTCTCCTTCGAGCCCAAGCCGACCGTGCCGCCCATCCCCGCCTCGCCCGCCGACGGCCTGGACCACGTCCGCTGACCCTGCTGGGAGCTTCCGTGCCCGAACACACCTTCCGCGTCAACGGCGAGCAGGTCACCGTCGACGTGGCCGACGACGTGCGCCTGCTGTGGGTGCTGCGCGACATCCTCGGCATCACCGGGCCGAAGTACGGCTGCGGCATCAACGTCTGCAAGGCGTGCACCAGCCACCTCAACGGCAAGGCGGCCAACCCCTGCGCGATCCCCGTCGGCGACCTGGAGCCGACGGACGAGGTCACCACCATCGAGGGCCTCGCGGACACGGTCGAGGGGGAGCTGCACCCCATGCAGCAGGCGTGGCTCGACCACGACGTCGTCCAGTGCGGCTACTGCCAGCCCGGCCAGATCATGGCCGCCGTCGCCCTGGCGCGCCGCGTCGCCGCCGAGGGCCGCGAGATCACCGACGACGACCTCGACGGCCTGCGCAACATCTGCCGCTGCGGCACCTACCCCCGCATCCGCGACGCCATCAAGGCCGGCGCCGAACGCATGTGACGCGGGGCAC
Organism: Streptomyces sp. CNP082; assembly: GCF_059570535.1. Taxonomy (NCBI): domain Bacteria; kingdom Bacillati; phylum Actinomycetota; class Actinomycetes; order Kitasatosporales; family Streptomycetaceae; genus Streptomyces; species Streptomyces sp. CNP082. Next base: position 4,409 of record NZ_JCANSZ010000067.1, on the reverse strand, counting down.
TCAGGCGGGCAGCCGGGTGTCCACGACGACGGCGATCTCGACGAGCTGGCCGGGGAAGGCCAGCTCGGTGACGCCGACGACGGTGCTGACGGGGCGGTGGGCGCCGTAGTACGCCAGATTGCCCGCCGTGATCGCCTCGGCGTTGTGCTGCAGGTGCACCCCGTACACGGTCTGCGAGACGACCTGGTTGCGGGTGGCGCCGTAGTGTTCCAGAACCCTGTCGAGATTGGCGTACGTCAGCGTGAGCTGGGCAGCGCAGTCGTCCGCGTGCGCGAACTCGCCCGCCTCGTCGAACGCGACCTGCCCGGAGACGTGGATCAGCTCGCCGGACCTGATTGCCTGCGAGTAGCCGAACTCGCTCTCGGCTGCCACGCCGTGGTTGAAGGCGTCGGTGGTGGCCATGGTGAGGGTCCTTCCGTGTGCTCTCTTGCGGTTACTCGGAAACTGTAAGAGAGTGAGCGCTGACCTGGAAGAACGCACTTTTCGGTAACTGAGGAACCAGATGGTGACCAAGCACGAACTCAAGGGTCTCCCCGAGGACGCGGACCTCAGGCGCGCGGACTCCCTGGCGAGGGAGATCTTCTCCGACGTCGCCAACAAGTGGGCGCTGCTGATCATCGAAGCGCTCGGCGAGCGCACCCTGCGCTTCAGCGAGCTGCGCAAGGAGGTCGAGGGAGTCAGCCACAAGATGCTCACCCAGAACCTGCGCACGCTGGAGCGCGACGGCCTGGTCGACCGGAAGGTCTACCCCACCGTGCCGCCGCGCGTCGAATACACCCTCACCGAGCCGGGCCGCGCCCTGCGCGCCACGGTCGACGCGATGTGCGGCTGGACACAGCAGTACCTGAACCACATCGAGACGGCACGCGAGCGCTTCGACGCCTGACCCGGAGGGGCCGGGCGGCCGGCCTGTCCGGCAGCCCCGGAGTGTCAGTGGCGGCTGAGAGGCTGGGGTCATGGACAGGGACGAAGAGTTGCTGCGCGGCCGGGTCTACGGGACGGAACACGACGACCCGTACCCGGGACCGCGTCCGGGCCGTGACTACGCCGAGCTCGTCGGCGGCCCCCTGGACGGGCTGCTGCTCGACATCACCGGGTGGAGCGCGCAGGAGACCGCCGCCGGCGCGGCCCTGCCCACCGAGCTCGGCCGCTTCGGCGCCGGCGGGCGCGCGACGTACGCGCCGGCACCCGGCGCTCCGGGGCGCTGGACGTGGGCGGGGGACATAGCCTGACGGTGCCGGGACGGCCGCCGCCGGGAAGCGCGGCGAGGAAGCCGGTGCCGCCGAATCCCAGCCCCCCCGCCACCCCCGTCCGGGGTCGTGACCTGCCGCTCTGCTGGTCAGGCGTGGCTTCCGCCGGTCGACGTTCCCGAAGTCCGCCCGGTACGTGGGATCGGGCGTGGCCGTACGGATCCTCCCGCGGCCGATCGCCGCGCCCTCAGCCTCAGCCAGCCGGGCACAGCGGACCCTCGAAGCCGAGCCGCTGCCCTGGTAACGCGCCTGGAAGCCTCCACGTGGGCCTGACCTGACGGCCCGAATCCTTGTGATCAGGTCCCGGTCATGTCACCAAACAGTCACACCGCAGACAGGGGCGGCCGGAGTCAGACAGGATTCCCCAGTCCGAACACGTATTTGCTAGGGGAATCATGCACAAGCGTACTGCCCGTGCTTCCGTTCTTGCTGCGGCCGCGGCGGCTCTGACCTTCGCCGTGACCGGTTGCGGTAGTGACAGCGAGCCGGATGAGGCAGCCTGCAAGAAGGCCGTCGCGGAAGTGATGGAGAAGGCTGTCAAGGAGGGCAACAGCGCCCTCCCCGACGAGGAGCCCAGTGAGTGCGAGGGCATCGACGACGAGACCGGAAACCGCATTGTCCAGGAGGTCACCGACGAGCAGATGAAGGACCTCGAGAACTCCGTCGACACTCCCTGATCGTCACTGGAACCTGCCCGGCGCGGGGCGCACATGCCCTCCGCGCCGGGCAGGCGCCGCTCCGTCAACCGGGCCAACCGTCAGACACGTAGGGATGGATCCGCGCCCTCGGCCGCATGATCGCGACACCCGCGCGCAGCCTCCCCGCATGAACAAGATCACCCGTAGCCGGGCGGCCGTCGCCGCCGTACGCACGAAGCTGTCGACCACCGCAGCCACGCTGGCCCTGCTCACGGCCGCCACCCTCGGCGGCACCGGCACCGCCCTCGCCGCCGGCACGGACTCCGTGGCCACCGCTCCCGCAGCAGCGCCGACACTGCGCGAGCAGGCCGACGCCATCATGAACCTCACCTACCGCGGGTTCGCCGAAACCCCGCGTGTCTCCCCGTTCAACTGGACGACCGACGGCTGCTCCGTCCCCACCGGCTACGCGCCGTACAGCGACACGTTCCGCCCCGCGTGTGCCCTGCACGACTTCGGCTACCGGAACTACGGCGGCAAGCACGAGCTGAAACTCAGCCCGACCCGCGAAACGAAGAACTGGATCGACGACCGCTTCCGCACCGAGATGCGCCGCATCTGCGACGACCGCGACAGCTCCCGCCTCAGCCGCCTCGCGTGCGTCAACGCGGCCGAGGCGTACTACGGGGCCGTCCAACTGGGCGGAGACAGCTCGTTCTTCTAGAGCAAGCCGAAGCCGTCCAGAGGTCGGCGGCCAAGCCACCGGCTGATCACCGCCTGCGCCCAGGTGCCCCTGACTGGGGGAGCCGTAGCATCAGGAAGCATCCCGGAATGTCCCGGGGATGCAGTCAGCATGATGGCAGGTGCATTTCACTGCATCGAGTCGCGAGACTGCTGACGTGGGGGCCTTGACCGGGATCTCGACCGCGTCGCGGAGCAGCCCGCACTTCCGCCCGCACCTGGCGTGAACCGCGCACACGCCGCACGTACAACAGCCGCTCAGCCTCCCTGCCGCTGTGTCCTGGCATGCCGTACCGGCTGTGGCCAGATGATTCGTCCAGAGTGCGGTTTTTGTCTGAGGTCTCCCGGCACGGCCCGTGCCGCCCGGGGGCCGTCTGCTTGGCCTGGGTCTGGCTGGTGTCTTGGTTGGGGACCGCTTGAGTGTGGGTGGTGTGGTCGCCAAGTGGGTGCCAAGTCGTTGGTGTGTGGTGGCCAAGTGGGGTGGTGGATGGTGGGTGGGTGTGGGTGTGTGTGGTTGGTGGTGTGTGGGTGTTGTTGGGAGGGTGTTGTGGAGATTCGGGTTCTGGGTCCGTTGTGTGGTGTGGTGAATGGGGGGTCGGTTGTTCCGTCTGCGGGTAAGCCGCGTCAGGTGTTTTCGTTGTTGGCGTTGTATCCGGGGCGGGTTTTGCCGGTGTCGGTGTTGATGGAGGAGGTGTGGCGGGCTGAGTTGCCGGCGTCGGCGATGACGACGTTGCAGACTTATATTATGCAGTTGCGTCGTTGTCTGGGTTCTGCGTTGGGGGGTGGTGGGTCGGAGCGGGCGAAGGGTGTGCTGGCGACGCGGCATGGGGGGTATGTGTTGCAGGTTCCGGCGGAGTCGGTGGATGTGTTTGTGTATGAGCGGTTGGTGGGGGAGGGGCAGGGGGCTTTTGAGCGGGGGGAGGATGAGCGGGCTGCGTGTTTGTTCCGGGAGGCTTTGGGGTTGTGGCAGGGGCCGGCGTTGGTGGATGTGCGGCTTGGTCCGGTGATGGAGATTGAGGTGTTGCGTCTTGAGGAGTCGCGGTTGGTGACTGTGGAGAGGCGTATTGATGCGGATTTGCGGTTGGGCCGGCATGGTGAGTTGATTGCTGAGCTTGTTGATTTGATTGCGCGTCATCCTCAGCATGAGGGTTTTCATGCGCAGGCGATGTTGTGTTTGTACCGGTCGGGGCGGCAGGCTTCTGCGTTGGATGTGTACCGGAGGCTTAGGGCGCGGTTGATTGAGGAGTTGGGTGTGGAGCCGTCGCCGCCGTTGCAGCGTTTGCATCAGGCGATGCTTGCGGTGGATCCGGAGCTTGATGTGGTGGCGGGTCCGCGGCGTGGTTCGACGTTTGACCGGTATGCGGCGTGAGGGCCGGGGTGCTGCGGGGTGCAGGCCCGGGGCGCCGGCTGCTGGCTGCTGGCGGCTGAGTGCTGAGTGCTGAGTGCTGGTCGCTGTCTGCTGAGTGCTGTCTGCTGAGTGCTGGTCGCTGACTGCTGTCTGCTGAGTGCTGTCCGCTGCTGCGGGTTCGCGCTGCGCGGGTGTGGACTTGTTGTGTTCGCGTGCCTGTGCAGGCACGGCACCCTCGCCCGGATTGCTGCCGGGGTTGCTGCCGGGGTTGCTGCCGGGGTTGCTGCCGGGGTTGTTGTTGGGGTTGTTGTTGGGTTTGGTGTGTCTGTTGGGGTTGTTTGTGAGTAATTGTCAAGAGCTGTGGATCGGGGGCGGAGATGAGGGCGTGGGTGCCCTCGTTCTGTCGTGATTCCTTCGATGGTTCGGTGAGTG
>NZ_JCANSZ010000066.1:0-36869 GCF_059570535.1 Streptomyces sp. CNP082 | reverse complement strand
CTCCATGTCAGCCTCTCCGCTGCTAGACCCAGTGGGGAGGCACCCTCGTATCGGTGCCGGAGCGTGTCTGCCAGTCCGCTCACTGTTCGGCGCTCGACGGCGCTCAGCCCTGTCGACGGTCTCCACGCCCCGGGCAACCGCCGGATCCCGCAGAACTCATGCCGGACGTCATCAACGCGTCGAGCGAGCAGGGCGGTAACCCGGCGGCACCTCGGGTGCATCAGCAGTCACACGACCACCGACACAAGGATGGTGCACCAGTGAGCGTGCGGGTGCTGGTGGTGGACGACCAGGCGGTGGTACGGGCCGGCTTCGCGGCGGTCATCGGGGCGGAGCCGGATCTGGCGGTCGCGGGCGAGGCCGCCGACGGCGCGGATGCGCTGCGGCTGGCCCGTACCGCCGCGCCCGACGTGGTGCTCATGGACATCCGTATGCCGGGCATGGACGGCCTGGCCGCCACCCGGGCGCTGACCGCGCTGGAACTGCCGGCCCGGGTGCTGATCCTGACCACGTTCCGCCGCGACGACTATGTCTTCGAGGCCCTGCGCGCGGGCGCGTCGGGGTTCCTGCTCAAGGACTGCTACCCGCAGGATCTGGTGGACGCCATCCGCACCGTCGCGGCAGGCGAGGCGCTGCTCGCGCCGGCGGTCGTCCGCGGGCTCATCGACGCCTTCGTGAGCGGCGCGGTCGTCCCACGCGCGGCGCGGGACGACCGGCTGGACGTGCTGACGGAGCGGGAGACCGAGGTGCTGCGCCAGGTGGCGAAGGGGCTGAGCAACCCGGAGATCGCCGCGGTCCTCGGCATCGCCAGGTCGACCGTGAAGACCCATGTGACGGCCGTCCTCGCCAAGCTGGGGCTGCGGGACCGTACGCAGGCCGTCATTTACGCGCACGAGACCGGCGTCGCCACCCGCTAGCCGTGCTGACCCGGGGGACCCTACTGCTGCGACTCCTCCAGCAGGCGCAGCGCCAGCTCCTTCAGCTCGGGGCTCGCCTCGGCCGCGTCGCCTGAGTCGTACGGGGGCTGCGGGTCGTACTCGACGGCGAGCTGGACCGCCCGCGCCGTCAGTTCGTCGGTGAGCCGGGCGGCCAGGTAGAGGGACATGTTGATGCCCGCGGAGACGCCGGCGGAGGTGATCACCTTGCCGTCGTGGACGTAGCGTTCCGGCACGTACGTGACGCCGAAGGCCGCCTCCAGGTAGTCCTTCGACGCCCAGTAGGTGGTGGCGCGGGTGCCGAGCAGGCCGGCGGCGCCGAGGACGAGGGAGCCGGTGCACACCGAGGTGGTGAAGCGGGTGCTGCGGTGGGCCCGGCGCAGGAAGCCCAGTATCGCGGGATTCTCCATGGCGGCGACGGTGCCGCGGTTGCCGGCGCCGGGCACCAGGACCACGTCGAGCGGGCCGGTCTCGGCGAACGACCGGTCGGCGACGACCGCGGTGTGCCCGGTGTCCGTGCGGACGGGGCCGCGGCTTTCGGCGATCACCGTGACGTCCGCCCCGGGCAGCCGGGAGAGGACCTCTACCGGGCCCGTCGGGTCGAGGATGCTGAAGCCGTCGTACAGCATGACTCCGATCCGCGGGCCGCTCACCGTCCGCGCCCCGGTCCTCCCCTTCGTGGCGGCGTGGGCCGTACCGGCCGGGAGCCCAGCCGGGAGTCCGGCCGCGAGGCCCGCCGCGGCGAGCGCCGCTGCGCCGCCGAGAGCTCTCCTGCGCGTGGTCGTACTGGTCTGCGTGTCGGTGTGCGTCATGTTCCGGGAGTCTGCCGATCCGGCCGCGGCCGGGCCCGCGGCATGTCCGGCATCCTGCGAAGCGTGTCCCCGGTGATCCCGTAGTGGTCCAGGAACGCCTGGCGCAGCGTCTCGGCGGAGCCGAACCCGCAGCGGCGTGCGACGGCGGCCAGCGTCAGCCCACTGGAGCGGATGAGGTGGGCGGCCGACTCGGTGCGGGCGGCGCGCACCGCACGCGCCGGTGTCGTGCCGAGGTGCCGGGCGAACAGCCGGGTGAGGTGGCGGGTGCTGATGCCCGCGCGGGCGGCGAGCGCGCGGGGGCCGAGGTCGTCGGCGAGGTGGCCGGAGACGTACCCGAGGAGGTCGTGGACGAGGCGGTCACCGCTGGCCGGGGCGGCCAGGAACATGCTGATCTGCGCCTGGTCTGCGGGGCGTTGCAGGTACGTCACCAGCTCGCGGGCGACGCCGCGCGCGAGGGTCGGGCCGTGGTCGTCCTCGATCAGCGCGAGCGTCAGGTCCAGCGCGCTGGTCACGCCGGCGGAGGTGTAGACGTTCCCGTCGCGTACGTACAGCGGGGCGGGGTCGACGGCGACGGCCGGGTGGCGGGCGGCGAGTTCGGCGCCGTAGCGCCAGTGGGTGGTCACCCGCCGCTGGTCCACCAGACCGGCGGCGGCCAGCACGAACACCCCGGTGCACACCGCCGCGACCCGGCGGGCGCCGCCCGCGAGCCGCCGTACCTGCCTGACCAACTCCCCGTCCACGGCCGCCCGCTCGTGCCCGATGCCGCCGACGACCATGAGGGTGTCCGGCCGGGCCGGCACCTCGGCGAGACGCTGCCCCCCGCCGACGCCGATGCCGGCGGAGCTGAGCACGCCGCGCCCGCTGGCGGTGGCCAGCCCGATGGCGTACGGCGGCGCCGCGCCGAAGCGGTTCGCGGCGTCCAGGGCGCCGCTGGGGCAGGCGATGTCGAGTATCTGCGCGTCGTCGTACGCGACGAGCACCACCCGGCGCACCTGGTCTGCCACCCGCACCGCACCTCTCCGACGTGCGAAGGCCCGTGCCGCTCCGGCCTCCGGCCACGTACCGGGCGGCGGCCTAGCCTTGAGGGCATGGCCCTGTTCGAGGTGGAGCGTACGGTGCGGGCACCGGCGGCGGCGGTCTGGGGCCGGCTGACCGACTGGCCCGCGCACGGCGGGCGGGTCCCGCTGACCCGGATCACCGGCGTCTCCGTGCCCGCGGCGGGCGTCGGGGCGCGGTTCACGGCGCGCACCGGCGTGGGCAGGGTGGGTTTCGACGATCCGATGGAGGTCGTCGCGTGGTCGCCGCCGTCGGCCGGGCGGGCGGAGGGGCGGTGCCGGCTGGTCAAGCGGGGGCGGGTGGTGCGCGGATGGGCCGAGATCGAGGTGTACGGGCCGCGGGCGGGCGCTCGGGACGGGGCCGGGCCTGTGCGGGTGGTGTGGCGGGAGGAACTCGGGGTGCGGGGCGTGCCGCGGGTGCTGGATCCGCTGGTGGCGTTCACCGCACGCCGGGTGTTCCGCCGCGTCCTCGACGGCCTGCTCAGCGCTCCCTGACCGGCGCGGGCGCGCGCAGGTCAGGACGAGAACAAAGTCACAGCCAAGGCTGCCCTCACCCATCCGTTAGCTGAGCTGGCTAGCATCCGACCATGACCGTCCTGCCCGATGACGGGCTCTCCCTGGCGAGCGAGTTCCCCGACGCGTCGCACGAGCAGTGGCAGCACCTGGTGGCCGGTGTGCTGCGCAAGTCCGGCGACGCCGACAAGAACCTCTCCGGCGACGAGGCGGAGGCGCTGCTGAGCACCGCGCTCGAGGACGGGCTGCGCACCCCTCCGCTCTACACTTCGCGCCACCGCGCCCCGGACCCCGGCCTGCCCGGCTTCGCGCCCTTCGTACGCGGCGGCCGGCCCGAGGGGAACGCCGCCGGCGGCTGGGACGTACGCCAGCGGCACGCGGTGCCCGACGCGCAGGCCGTGCTCGGCGACCTGGAGAACGGCGCCACCTCCCTGTGGCTCGCCGTCGGCGACGCCGGCGGCATCCCGGTGGCGGCGCTCGCGGACGTCCTGAAGGACGTCCACCTCGACCTGGCGCCCGTCGTCCTGGACGCCGGCGCCGAGACCGGGCCGGCCGCGCGGGAACTGCTGCGGCTGTACGAGGAGCGCGGCGTCGCCGCCGGCGCCGTCCGGGGCGGCCTGGGCGCCGACCCGCTCGGCCACGAGGCCCGTACCGGACGCCCCCGGGACACCGCGGAGCCGGCCGGTCTCGCCCGGCTCTGCGCCGAGAGCCACCCCGGCCTGCGGGCCGTCACCGTGGACGCGCTGCCGTACCACGAGGCCGGCGGGTCGGCGGCGCAGGAGCTGGGCTGCTCCCTGGCCACGGCGGTCGCCTATCTGCGGGAGCTGACCGCGGCCGGGCTGAGCGCCGCGCAGGCGTGCGCCCAACTGGAGTTCCGGTACGCGGCCACCGCCGACCAGTTCCTGACGGTCGCCAAACTGCGGGCGGCGCGCCGGATGTTCGCGCGGGTGGCTGAGGTCTGCGGGGCGCCCGGGGCGGGCGCGCAGCTCCAGCACGCGGTGACCTCGCCGGTGATGGCGGCCCGCCGCGACCCCTGGGTGAATATGCTGCGCACCACGGTCGCCGCCCTCGCCGCCGGAGTCGGCGGCGCGGACGCCGTGACGGTGCTCCCCTTCGACCACGCGATCGGTCTGCCGGACGCGTTCTCCCGGCGCATCGCCCGCAACACCTCGGCCATCCTCATCGAGGAGTCGCACCTGGCCCGGGTCATCGACCCGGCCGGCGGCTCCTGGTACGTGGAGCGGCTGACCGACGAACTCGCCCACGCCGGCTGGGAGTTCTTCCAGGAGATCGAACGGGCCGGCGGCCAGGGCGCGGCACTGCGCTCCGGGATGGTCGGCGAGCGGCTGGCGCGGACCTGGGCGGAGCGCCGCACGCGGCTCGCCACCCGGCGCGAGCCGGTGACCGGGGTGAACGAGTTCCCCGACCTGGCGGAGCAGCCGGTCGTGCGCGCGCCCGCGCCCGAGCCGCCGTCCGGCGGGCTGCCGCGGGTGCGCAGGGACGAGGCGTTCGAGGAGCTGCGGGCGCGCTCCGACGCACACCTGGACGCGACCGGCGCCCGGCCGCGCGTCTTCCTCGCCGCGCTGGGCCCGGCCGCCGTGCACACCCCGCGGCTGACCTTCGCCGCGAACCTGTTCCGGGCCGGCGGCATCGAGCCCGTCACCGACGGCACCTTCGCTGACAGCGGGGCACGTGAGGCGTGTCTGTGCTCCGGCGACCCGGTCTACGAGGAGCAGGGTGCCGCCGCCGCGGCTCAGTTGCGGGCGGCCGGCGCACGGCACCTGTACCTCGCCGGGCGCCCCGGCCCGTACGACGGCGCCGACACCTATGTCCACGCCGGCTGCGACGCCGTGGCCGTGCTGACCGGCGCACTGGACCGGATGGGAGTGGCCCGATGACCGTCCCCGACTTCTCGGACGTGGAGCTCGGCACCCCGGCCCCCGCGGCCGGCGCCGACGAGTGGCACGCCGCCGTGAAGGGCGGCGGTGACGGGGGCGACCTCGGCTGGGAGACGCCCGAGGGCATCGCCGTCCAGCCGCTGTACACCGGGCGGGACCTGGCGGACCTGGACTTCCTGGACACCTACCCGGGCGTCGCGCCGTATCTGCGCGGCCCGTACCCGACGATGTACGTCAACCAGCCGTGGACGATCCGGCAGTACGCGGGTTTCTCCACCGCCGAGGAGTCCAACGCCTTCTACCGGCGCAACCTCGCGGCCGGCCAGAAGGGCCTGTCCGTCGCCTTCGACCTGCCCACCCACCGCGGCTACGACAGCGACCACCCGCGGGTGACCGGTGACGTCGGCATGGCGGGTGTGGCGATCGACTCGATCCTCGACATGCGCCAGCTCTTCGACGGCATCCCGCTGGAGAAGATGACGGTGTCGATGACGATGAACGGCGCGGTGCTGCCGGTGCTGGCGCTGTACATCGTCGCGGCCGAGGAGCAGGGGGTGCCGCCGGCGAAGCTGGCGGGGACCATCCAGAACGACATCCTCAAGGAGTTCATGGTCCGCAACACCTACATCTACCCGCCGAAGCCGTCGATGCGGATCATCTCCGACATCTTCGCCTTCACCTCGCAGCGGATGCCGCGCTACAACTCGATCTCGATCTCCGGCTACCACATCCAGGAGGCGGGCGCGACGGCCGACCTGGAGCTGGCGTACACCCTCGCCGACGGCGTGGAGTACATCCGCGCGGGCCAGGCGGCGGGCCTGGACGTGGACGCCTTCGCGCCGCGGCTGTCGTTCTTCTGGGCGATCGGCATGAACTTCTTCATGGAGATCGCCAAGCTGCGCGCAGCGCGTCTTCTCTGGGCGAAGCTGGTCAAACGCTTCGGCCCGGAGAATCCCAAGTCGCTGTCGCTGCGCACGCACTCGCAGACCTCCGGCTGGTCGCTGACGGCGCAGGACGTCTACAACAACGTGACGCGCACGTGCGTCGAGGCGATGGCGGCCACCCAGGGCCACACGCAGTCGCTGCACACCAACGCCCTGGACGAGGCGCTCGCGCTGCCGACGGACTTCTCCGCCCGGATCGCCCGCAACACGCAACTGCTGCTCCAGCAGGAGTCCGGTACGACCCGCGTGATCGACCCGTGGGGCGGCAGCGCGTACGTGGAGCGGCTGACGTACGACCTGGCGCGGCGGGCCTGGCAGCACATCGAGGAGGTCGAACAGGCCGGCGGCATGGCGCAGGCGATCGACGCGGGCATCCCGAAGCTGCGGGTGGAGGAGGCGGCGGCGCGCACCCAGGCCCGTATCGACTCCGGGCGGCAGCCGGTGATCGGCGTGAACAAGTACCGGGTGGGGTCCGACGAGCAGATCGAGGTGCTCAAGGTCGACAACTCCGCGGTGCGGGCGCAGCAGATCGCCAAGCTGGAGCGGCTGCGCGCGGAGCGCGACGAGGCCGCGTGCCGGGGCGCGCTGGACGATCTGGCGCGGGCGGCGGCCGGTGAGGGCAATCTGCTGGAGCTGGCGGTACGGGCCGCGCGCGCCCGGGCGACGGTGGGCGAGATCTCGTACGCCCTGGAGACGAGCTACGGGCGGCACGCCGGGCAGATCCGTACGATCTCCGGTGTGTACAGGAACGAGGCGGGCGAGTCGCCGTCGGTGGCGCGGACCCGGGCGCTGGTGGGCGAGTTCGCCGAGGCCGAGGGCCGGCGGCCACGCATCCTGGTCGCCAAGATGGGCCAGGACGGGCACGACCGCGGGCAGAAGGTGATCGCCACGGCCTTCGCGGACCTCGGCTTCGACGTGGACGTCGGCCCGCTCTTCCAGACCCCGGCCGAGGTGGCGCGGCAGGCCGTCGAGGCGGACGTGCACATCGTGGGGGTGTCGTCGCTGGCGGCCGGGCATCTGACGCTCGTACCGGCGCTGCGCGAGGCGCTGGCGGAGGAGGGGCGCGACGACATCATGATCGTGGTGGGCGGCGTGATCCCGCCGCAGGACGTGGCGACGCTGCGTCAGATGGGCGCGACGGCGGTGTTCCCGCCGGGCACCGTGATCCCGGACGCCGCGTACGGCCTGGTGACGCAACTGGCCGCCGGCCTCGGTCACGACGCCGCGTGAGCGGGTGAATCCCCAGGAAATGGCCATCGACCTCGACACGTACGTCAAGGGCGTCCTGGAGGGCAAGCGGGCGCTCGTCGCCCGCGCGATCACCCTCGTGGAGTCGACCCGGCCGCAGCACCGCGCGCTGGCCCAGGAGTTGCTGACCGAGCTGCTGCCGCACAGCGGGAACGCCCGGCGCATCGGGGTCAGCGGGGTGCCGGGGGTGGGGAAGTCCACGTTCGTCGACGCCTTCGGCAGCATGCTCACAGGGCTGGGCCACCGGGTGGCGGTGCTGGCCGTCGACCCGTCGTCCAGCCGCACCGGCGGGTCGATCCTGGGCGACAAGACGCGCATGGAGCGCCTGGCCGTGGATCCGGCCGCCTTCATCCGCCCCTCCCCCACCGCGGGCACGCTCGGCGGGGTCGCGAAGGCGACGCGCGAGTCGATCGTGGTGATGGAGGCGGCCGGCTACGACGTGGTGCTGGTGGAGACCGTCGGCGTCGGCCAGTCCGAGACGGCCGTCGCGAACATGGTCGACTCCTTCCTGCTGCTGACCCTGGCCCGTACCGGGGACCAGTTGCAGGGCATCAAGAAGGGCGTCCTGGAGCTGGCCGACGTGATCGCCGTCAACAAGGCGGACGGGCCGCACGAGCGCGACGCCCGGTCGGCGGCGCGGGAACTGGCGGGCGCGCTGCGGCTGATGCACGGCAAGGGCGCGTTCTGGACGCCGCCGGTGCTGCACTGCAGCGCGCGCAAGGCCACGGGGCTCGACACGGTCTGGGACCGGCTGGAGCGCCACCGTGAACTGCTTGAGACCACCGGACGGCTGGCCGGCCGGCGGCGCGATCAGCAGGTGGACTGGACGTGGACGATGGTGCGCGACGAGCTGCTGGGCCGGCTGCGCGCCGACCCGGCGGTCGGCGCGCTGGCTCCCGGCCTGGAACAGCAGGTCAGGGACGGCGAGTTGACGGCGACGCGGGCGGCGGAGCGGATCCTGGACGCGTTCGGCGGCTGAACCGGCCCCGGCCGGGCCTTGCGGCGGGGCGGTGCGGTGTCAGCTCACCGGCTGCCCGGTGCGCGAGCCGATCGGCGGGGCCTTCGTGTGGTCGCGGGCGCCGGTGACCGGACAGCCGAGGGTGCCGGCGGCGTCGTAGGCCGGCGCCTTGGGGTCCCGGTAGCCGGCCCAGGCGATCGCCCCGGCGAGCACCGCAAGGACGCCGGCGACCCCGGCACCGGTGCGGAACGCCGATGCCGACGCGTCGGCGAGCACCGGCCCCAGCGCCGCGCGCCCGGCGGCCGGGAGCGCGGCGGGCGGCTCGTCGGAGAGCGGCTGTTCACGCGCCGCCTCCAGGACGGCGTCGTCCGGTGCGGCGATGCCGGCGCGGGCGAGTCCGTCGTCGAGATCGGCGGAGAACTGTACGGAGATGACCACGCCGAGCACCGCGATGGCCATCATGCTGCCGATCCGGGCGATGGCGTTGTTGATGCCGGAGGCGATCCCGGCCCGGCCGGCGGGGGCGGCGGACATCACGCCGGAGGTGAGCGGCGCGACGAGCATCGCCAGGCCCAGCCCGTGCACCAGGACCGACGGAAGCACGACGGTCCACATCGAGGTGCCCGCGTCCGCGCGCAGCAGCAGGAGCATCCCGAGCCCGGCGAGCAGCGAACCGCCGGCGATGAAGGGCCGGCCGCCGTGCCGGTCGGCGAGCGCGCCGAAGCGCCCGGAGAGCACGAACAGCACCATGATCGGTACGGCGCCCGCGATGCCGGCGGGCGCCGGCCCGTAGCCGAGGTTCTCCTGCAGGAAGAGGATCGTGTACGTGCCGCAGGAGATGAGCGCGCCGTAGAGGACGAACGTCGTGGCGTTGATGGCGGCGAACGCCCGGATGCGGAAAAGCGCGGGCGGCAGCAGCGGGTCGCGGGCGCGGCGCTCCCAGGCCAGGAACGCGACGAGCGACGCGACCCCGGCGACGAGGGCGGCCAGGGTCGGCGGGTCGACCCAGCCGCTGCGCGGCGCCTGGATGAGGTAGAAGGCCGGCCCGCCGACCGCGGGGACGGCGAGCGCGGCACCGGCGACGTCGACGGAGGCGGCGGCGGTGCCGGTGCCCGGCGGGGTCGCGCGCAGGATCAGGGCGACGACGACGGCCGCGCAGGGCAGTTCGATCCAGTAGACCGCCCGCCACGACAGTGCGTCGATGAGCAGCCCGCCGACGACGGGGCCGGCGATCACGGACAGCCCGCTCCACGCGGACCAGCGGGCTATCGCCCGCGAGCGGTCCCCCTCGTCGAACGCGCCGGTGATGACGGCCAGGACGCTCGGCAGCAGCAGTGCGGCGGCGGCGCCCTGGAGGAGCCGGCCGGCGACGAGCACTCCGGCGCTCGGTGCCACCGCGCACGCCAGCGCGGCGGCTCCGAACCCGGCCGTGCCGACAGCGAAGACGAGGCGCCGGCCGTAGACGTCCCCGAGCGCCCCGCCGACGAGGATGAGGCTGCCGACGGCGAGGAGGAACGCGGCGACGATCCACTGCTGCACGGCCATGCCGGCGTCGAGGTCACCGGCGATGGCGGGCAGCGCAACGGTGGTCATGAGCCCGTCCATGCCCACCAGCGACGAGGCCAGCACGCAGGCCAGCAGCACCAGGCCCGCCTGCCGTCGGGGAGTGGGCGACGGGGCGGATGCGGAGGTCATGGCGACCATACTCCCGCCGGGCGAGTACGGCGGGCAATGGGCCGGCATGCCACGGGACGGCGTGCGGGGTGGCGCCGCCGCGGGGAGCGGCGGCGCGGGAGCCGCGGCGCGGGGAGGGGCGCGGGACGTATCAGACCGGCGCGCCCTTCGACTTCAGCAACTCGACGGTCCCCGTGATGTTTCCGGCCTCCTGGATTTCCTCATGGGAGACCTCCGTGTCGAAACGCAGGCTCAACTCGACGGCGACTTCCACGAGCACCAGCGAGTCGAATTCCATGATATCGAAGGGCGTTTCGACGGTGGTTCCCGCCGGTGCCCCGAATTCGGTGGTAAGGAGATCGAGCAGTTCTTCGGCCGCTTGCCGTGCCGACGACGTCACAGGTGAACTCCGTTTCGTGCTTCCTTGCTTTCCTTACGTATGGCAGGCCGCGATCCTGCCGGTCATGCCGCGGCGATTTCCGGCCAGGTGATTGCGATCGATCCCCACGAAAGTCCGCCGCCGAACGCGGCCAGGACGACACGGTGTCCGGCCGTCATTTCACCCGCCGCGACGGCGTCGGTGAGAGCGAGCGGAATCGAGGCTGCGGAGGTGTTTCCGACGCGGTCGATGTTGACCACGAGCCGGTCCACGGGGAAATCCAGCCTGCGCGCCAGGGTGGTGAGGATCCGTTTGTTGGCCTGGTGGCCGACGAGCCGGTCCACCTCCCCGGTCTCCCAGCCCACGCGCCCCAGCACCTTCGTCACCGACTCCGCCATGCGGGCGACCGCGAGGGCGAAGACCTTGTCGCCCTGCATCGTCAGCGCGTGCGTCCGGGGGTCGCGTACGGGCCCGGCGGCGGCCTCCCTCGAACCGCCGCCCGGCGCGTACGCCAGGTCGAAGCGGGAGCCGTCGGAGCCCAGGTCGGTGGCGAGCAGCACCCCGGGATCACCGGCGTCCGGCACGGCGGTGAGCACGGCCGCCCCGGCGCCGTCGCCGAAGATCACCGCTGTCGTGCGGTCACCGGTGTCCAGCAGGCTCGACATCGTCTCCGCGCCGATCACCAGCACCCGCCGCGCCTGCCCCGCGACGATCTGCGCCGCCGCGGTCGCCAGCGCGTAGACGAAGCCGGAGCACGCGGCGCCCATGTCGTACGCCGCCACCGGGCCGAGCCCAAGCCGGGCCGCGACCTGCGGCGCCGTGGCCGGGCAGGGGTGGTCCGGGGTGGTGGTGGCGAGGACCAGGGCGTCGACCGCGCCGGGCTCGGGCGACAGGCCCGCCGACTTCAGCGCGCGGTGTCCCGCCTCCACCGCGAGGTCGCCGGTGGCCAGTCCCGGGGTGGCCCACCGGCGGGTGCGGATGCCGGTCCTGGTGCTGATCCATTCGTCTGAGGTGTCGAGAGTGCGGCTGAGGTCGTCGTTGGTCACCTGCCGCGGCGGCAGATGGGCGCCCAGCCCGATGAGCGCGGCGTGCTGCGTCATGGTCGTTCCCCTTCGGACGGCGCGGTGTCGGCTGGAGGGCTGCGTAGGCTGCGTAGGCTGCGTGGGTGCCGCCGGTCAGGGCAGCCGGTGCGCGACGTTGCAGGACAGCCGCATGCCGGCAGACACGCTGCTCAGCCGTCCGACGCGCCAGGTGCCGCCCTCGGTCGCCAGCTTCACCGCGCGGCCGAGCACCACCCGCAGCCGGTCGTCGCCGAGGGCCGGCCCGCCGGCGGCTGCGGACGGGTCGTCGAGAGCGATCGCGGTGGTGCGCATCCAGAGCGTGTGGGAGGAGGCCCGCTCGATGCCGTCGTAGCGGTAGAGGAGCACCTGCCCGAGCTGGAGTGCGCCCACGAACAGGTCGATCATCGTGGGCGGCAGCGGCGGGCCCCCGGGGCCGGTCCCGGCGGTGACGGTCAGCTCCGCGCTCATCTCCTCGTCGCCTTCGGCGACGACATCGGTGACGAACTGGCTGCGCGCGACGTGGGACGCGCCGAAGGGCGCGTCGTTCCAGGGGCCGGGGCGCATCCCGGCCGTCGCGTACGCCCCTTCCCGCACGCCCGCCGGGTCGCCCGTGGGGTGCTCCACCTCCACCCGCACGGCCATCGCGCCGACCCGGCAGTCAGCGGTCGTACGCCGCAGCCCCGGCGCGGAGCCGACGGTCACGGAGCCCTCGGTGGCCCCGACGGGGAAGTGGTCCAGGCCCTCCTCGACGGGCTCGTTGCCCGCCTTGACGGACAGGGAGCGGACCGTGAACGGCGCGTCGGCGGGCAGGTCGCGGGTGTGGGCCACGAGCAGGCCGGCCAGCCACGCCCCGTAGACCATGGCGTCGATCGTCGACAGGTGCGGGCGCTGCCGGACGGTCCCCTTGCGCGACCAGGTGCCGCCGATGTGCAGCCCCGCGGTCGCGTCGATCCGGCCCGGCCTGCCGTCGGCCGCGGGCTGGACGGCGATGTCGGTGAGGATGTTGGTGACGCGCTTGAATCCCTCGCCGAGGAATCGCTCGCGGCGGTCTCCCAGAACGTCGTCGACTGAGCCTGCATACAGCTCCTGTGCTGATTGCGCGGTGAATTGCATAAACGGACCCTCCCCCGGTCATACACGTCTGTCGGTGGCGCCTGTTCCGTATCGGTGCGGGGGTGCTCCGGGCCCTCTTGTGCCGACTCCGATTCAGGCTGTGAAACCGTTGCCCATGGAACTCCACCGTAGACGACGCCTGTTCCCCGGGACGAGCGAGATTCCGCCGGCCGGGCCGTTTCTGCCAATATATTGCTACCGGCGCTCACCCGCGTTCCCGACGTATCCGAGTAGTACGGTGAACCGGTCCGTGTACGACCGAGACCTGGCATTCCGGCCGGTTCGCCCGAACCGCCCGGTCCCGACCGAGCAGAGGATTTCACAGCGATGAAGATCGCCATATCCGGCACCTACTCCGCCGGTAAAACGTCGACCGTGATGGCACTTTCGCACTACACCGGGATTCCGCGTACCCTCGCGCGCACGATCCGGGAGATCATGCCCGAGACCCTGCCCGGCAAGAAGCTGGCGGACGTGACGCCGGCGGAGTTCCTCCAGCTCGTGATGCGCCGGCACACCGGCCGGGCCGTGGCCGAGGCGCTGCTCGGCGACAGCTTCATCTCCGACGGGTCGTCGCTGCAGGAGTGGCTCTACGGTGAGGGCCGCCTCAGGTACGGGATGAACCCGAACGCCTCCGCCGGCGACCCCTCCTTCCGCCCCGTCGAACCCACCGCGGAAATGCGCTTCTTCGCCCAGGTCGTGGAGCAGTACGGGCGCGCGATGCGGGCGCACGTGAAGTCGACGTACGACGCCTACGTGCACCTGCGCAACGAGCTGCCCGTGGACGCCGACGGCCACCGCCCGATGAACGACAGGTTCCGCGCGACGGTGGACGCGATGCTGCTGCAGACGCTCGACGAGCTGGAGATCCCGTACCACGTCGTCAGCGGCACCATGCCCGAGCGGCTGGAAACCATCGCCGGCATCTTCGGCCTGGAGCCGGTGATGAGCGTCGAGGAGGCCATCGAGCTGGGCCGGCGGGACTACGCCGGCCAGGACTTCCGCTGGGAGACCGAGCGCGTCCCGGCGGCCGGCTGAGGCCGTACGCGCCGGGCGCGGGCCGTGCCGCGCGGGCACCCGGTTCACGCCGGCCCGCCCGGCGCCCGCCGCGCCCGCAGCGCCATCTCCCCGGACCACGCCAGCAGGTTGACCGCCGCGAACCCGGCGCCGGTCAGCACCACCGCGTCCCAGCCCCCGGCCGCGTACGCCGCCGCCGAGGCGCTCGAACCGGCGATCGCGCCGCTGAAGTAGGCCACCATGTACGCGGTGGTGATGCGGCTGCGCGCCTCCGGCCGCTGCCGGAAGTTGACTGCGAGGTTGACGACCTGCATGCCCTGCACGCCGAGGTCGAGCACGACGACGCCGAGCAGCAGCGCCCACAGCCAGGTGCCGCCGTCCAGACCCATCAGGCCCCAGCTCGCCAGGATCACCGTGAACAGCACCCCGGTGACGGCGTTGTCCCGGCCCTTGTCGACCTGCGGGCCGGCGATCCGCGCCGCGTAGGCGCCGACGGCGCCGGCGAGGCCGAACAGGCCGATGACGCCGGGGCTGTAGTCGTACGGCGGGTCGTCGAGCAGGAACGCGACCGAGGTCCACAGCGCGTTGAAGCCGGCGAAGGACATGAAGCCGTACAGGCAGCGCAGGCGCAGCACCGGCTCTTCGCGCATGATCGTGAAGATGGAGCGCAGCAGCTTCCCGTACGGCATCTGCACGGCCGGCGGCGCGTCGGGCAGTGCCCGCCGGAGCACCAGGGCGAGCACGACCATCAGCACGGCGGCCACCGCGAACACGGTGCGCCAGCCGCCCAGTTCGGCGATGAGCCCGCCGCCCGTGCGGGCCAGCAGCACGCCCATGAGCACGCCGCTCATCACCGAGCCGGTGACCCGGCCCCGCTCCTCGGGGGCGGCCAGGCCCGCGGCGAACGGCACCAGGATCGGCGCGACGACGGCGGTCAGCGACATCACCGCGGAGGCGGCGATCAGCATCGGCACGGAGAACGACACCGCGGACAGCGCCTGCGTCACGGCGACGACCAGCAGCAGGTTCACCACCAGCCGCTTCTTGTTGACGATGTCGCCCAGCGGCAGCAGCAGCGCGAGCCCGGCGGCATAGCCGATGGTGCTCGCGATCACGATCAGCGACGCGGTGTCGCTGCTGACGTCGAAGGTGTCCGCGATCGCGGTCAGCAGCGGCTGGCAGTAGTAGATGTTGGCGACGGCGAAGCCCGCGGCGACCGCGAAGAGCGTGACCATCGCCCTGGACAGCCCGGGGGCGCCGGGGCCGGGCGCGGGGTCCGGCGAGGTGGTGCGCGGCGGTGCCACGCCGTCGGACGACTGTGCCGAACTCACGCTTGTTTGCCTCCCGTTGACGATCCGGCGCAGACGTGCGACCGGATGGCCCACTACGCTAGAAAGCGCCGTACGAACCATGGGGTACCTATGAACCGGGGGGAGTTCGTCGTGCGTTTCGACCGGCCAGGGGACGTGTTCCTCGCCGACTGCCCGGCCCGGCTGACGCTTGAGGTGATCTCGGACAAGTGGAGCGTGGTGACGCTGTACGCGCTCGGCTCCCGGCCGTGGCGCCACGGTGAGCTGCGCGACCTGATCGGCGGCGTCAGCTCCAAGGTGCTCACGCAGACGCTGCGGCGGCTGGAGCGGTACGGGATGGTGCGCCGGCACGAGTACGCCGAGGTGCCCCGCCGGGTGGAGTACGAGCTGACGGAGCTGGGGCACACCCTGCTGCCGGCGATCGCGGCGCTGACCACCTGGGCGGAGAAGCACGGCGCGGCGGTGATCGAGGCGCTCGACGCCCACGGCCCGGTCGACGCGACGGACCCGGCGGATCCCTCCGAGGCAGCCGGCGCGGCCGGCGGAGCCGACGTGTCCGGCATGGTCCGTACGGCCGGTGAAGCACCGGCGCGCGCCTCCGCCTCCGCCTAGCCCGGCGCCTGCACACAGCCGCGGACCCGCTCTCCCGGCCGCCCCGCCGCGCGGGGGCGGCCATCCGCCGTTCGCTGCACGACTCTTGAGCTGTCCAGCCCGTCGATCTAGGATTTTCGAAGAGTCGAATTGAAACGATTCAATTCGACTGCCGGACACGCCATCCTCAACCAAGGGACGTGCGATGAGCCACGAGCGCGAGACGAACAACGGAAGTGCATGGAACCGGCGGGCCTTTCTGCGCACCTCCGCCGCCGCCGGCGCGACAGCCGGCGTCATCGGCCTCGGCCAGGGCACCGTCCCCGCCGCCGCGGCCGGCCGGGACGACGAGGACGGCGGCGAGGCGGGGCTGCGCGTCGAGCGCACCACCGTGGAGTACGCATCCGCCCTCCTCGGCACCGACGTCGCGGCACCCCGGCTGAGCTGGGAGCTGTCCGCGCCGGGCAGCGGTGCGCGGCAGAGCGCGTACCAGGTCCTGGTCCGGCTCGGCGACCCGGACGAAGGACCGGTGGTGTGGGACTCCGGCCGGGTCGGCTCCGCGCAGAGCGTCGGCGTCCCCTACGGCGGGCCGGCGCTGGCGGCCCGTACCCGCTGCCACTGGCAGGTGCGGGTCTGGGACGGCGACGGGCGGCCGTCCGACTGGAGCAGATGGAGCTGGTGGGAGACGGCGCTGGCGGACGGCGACTGGCGCGGCCACTGGATCGGCGCCGACGCCCCGCCCGAGCCGCCCGGCTTCGCGGGCACGTCCTGGATATGGGCGCCCGGCGCCACGTCCGAGAACGCCCCCGCGGGCACGGTCTGGTTCCGCGGCGCGCTCGACCTCCCCGCCGGGGCCGAGGTGTCGGCGGCGCAGCTCGTGGCCACCGCCGACGACGACTTCACCCTCTTCCTCGAGGGCACCCAGGTACTGCACGCCCCCCAGCAGACCGACGGCTGGCGCACCGGCCGCCTCGCCGACGTCACCGGCGCCGTGCGCGCCGCAGACGGCCGGGTGGTCGTCGCTGTCCGGGCCACCAACCGCGGCGGCGCCTCGGTCAACCCCGGCGGTCTGCTCGTACGCCTCACGGTGCACGCCGGTGACGACGTCACCGAACTGGTCACCGGGCCCGGCTGGCGGTGCGCAGAGCAGGAGCAGGACGGCTGGCAGCAGCCCGGCTTCGACGACGGCGCCTGGGCCGAGGCGGCGGTCCTCGCCCCGTACGGCCAGGGCCCCTGGGGCAGCGGCGCGCAGGTGCCCGCCGAGGTGCGGCCCGCGCCGCTGCTGCGCCGTGAGTTCACCGTCGGCCGGCCGGTGCGGCGCGCCCGGCTGTACATCAGCGGCCTCGCCTACTACGACGCCGAGATCAACGGCCGCCGCGTCGGCCGCCAGGTCCTCGACCCGGGCTTCACCGACTACGACGAGACCGTGTTCTACGCCGTCCACGACGTCACCGGCCTCGTCACCCGCGGCGCCAACGCCATCGGCGTCACCCTCGGCCGCGGCTTCTTCGGGATGACCACGCCCAACGTCTGGAACTGGCACACCCCGCCGTGGCACGGCGAGCCCCGGCTCCTCGCCCAGTTGGAGATCGAGCACCCCGACGGCACCCGCACCACCGTGGCCACCGACGGCGACTGGCGCCTGGCCGAGGGCCCCACCCGCTCCGACAGCCTCTACGCCGGCGAGACCTACGACGCCCGCGCGCATCCCGCGGGCTGGACCGAACCGGGCTTCGACGACGCCGCCTGGGCGCACCCCGCCCGCCAGGAGCCGCCGGGGGGCACCCTGCGCGCCCAGCCCCACGACGCGATCCAGGTCATCGACACCGTCCGGCCCATGGCCGTCACCGCCCACGGCGACGACTGGATCGTCGACATGGGCCGCACCCTGGCCGGCTGGACACGCCTTTCGGTGCGGGCCCCGGCGGGCACCACCGTGCGCCTCGCGCACGGGGAGAAGCTCAAGGCCGACGGCAGCGTGCACGCCGAGACCGGCCATGTGCCGGGCCGTTTCCAGACCGACGAGTACGTCTGCGCCGGCGGCGGGTCCGCGGAGGTGTGGGAGCCCAGGTTCTCGTACAAGGGCTTCCGTTATGTGCAGATCAGCGGCCTGCCCGCCCGGCCGGACCCCGGCGACGTCCTCGGCCGGGTCGTGCACACGCCGGTCGCGGACACCGGGACGTTCCGTTGTTCGGAGCCGTTCTACGAGCAGTTGGAGCGCGCCATGCGCCGCACCGTGCAGAACAACCTGCACGGCATCCCCACCGACACCCCGATGTACGAGAAGAACGGGTGGACCGGCGACGCGCAGGTCGGCGCGCCCGTGATGATGTACGCGCTGGGCATGCACCGGATGCTCGGCAAGTGGCTGGGCGACCTGCGCGACAGCCAGAACGCCGACGGGCAGGTGCCGGTGATCGTGCCCAGCGGCGGCTGGGGCTACCGCGATCTCGCGCCCTCGCCGGAGTGGACGACGGTCTACCCGTTCCTGGTGCGGGAGATGTACCGCGTGTACGGCGACGAACGTGTCGTACACGACCATCTGCCGGCACTCGTCCGCTACCTGGACTGGGAGCTTGACCGGCTGGTGGACGGCCTGGCGGTCACCGCGCTCGGCGACTACCTGCCGCCGGGCTACGGCGGCAACCCGCCCGAGGACACCCGGCTGACCGCCACCGCGTATCTGCACCGGGCCCTCACCGACACCGCGGCGATGGCGGACCTGACGGGCGGCACCGGCACCCGGGACCGGTACCTGGCCGCCGCCGACGGCCTCAAGGAGGCGCTGAACGCGGAGTTCCTGGCCCCCGAGGGCCACTACCGCACCGCGAAGGACCCGGACTACCGGCAGACGAACAACTGCATCCCGCTGGCCTTCGACCTGGTGCCGGCCGGGGCGCGGGCGAGCGTCACCGCGTCCCTGCTCGCCGACATCGAGGAGCGCGGCAACCACCTCAACACCGGTGCGCTGGGCACCAGCGTGCTGCTGCGCGCGCTGAGCGCCGAGGGCCACGGCGACGTCGCCCACGCCCTCGCGACCCAGCGCACGTACCCGAGCTGGGGCTACTGGTTCGACAACGGCGCCGACACCATGTGGGAGATGTGGCAGCTCGACTCGCGCTCGCGGGACCACTACTTCCAGGGCACGGTGGTGCAGTGGCTGTACGAGAACGTGGCCGGCCTGCGGCCGGGCGACGCCGGCTACCGCACGTTCGCCGTCCGCCCGGACGCGCGCACCGGGGTCGACTGGGCGCGCACCGAGCTGCACACGGTGCGCGGGCCGGCCGCCGTGTCGTGGTCGCGCATCGACGAGACGGTGCGGCTCGCGGTGCGGGTCCCGGTGGGGGCGACGGCCGAGGTGCACGTGCCGAGCGCGTCGCGCGGGGACGTACGGGAGCCGGCGGGCGCCGAGTTCGTACGGGCCGAGCCCGGCTTCTCGGTGTACCGGGTGCCGCACGGCTCGTGGACGTTCGCCGGGAGGCCGTGACCGCGTCCGCAGGGGCGGATTGAAACCATTCAGCAGCTCGGGCGGCGGCATGCGCCGGCCGCCGCCCCGGCAACGTCCGCCTCCGCGAAGGTCGTTGACACCACCGGTGCGGCTCCTTACCGTGTCAGGCGATTACAACGATGTAATAGCGCGCGCAGCTCATCTCACCGGGCGGCCGGCCCCGCAGCCGGCCGCCCGGAGTCCGCTCCCGGAAGGAGCTTCCGTGTCCCCGCGCCCCGCCAGAGCCGTCACCGCCGCCGCGGCCGTCCTCGCCGCTCTCGCCGCCTTCGCCGTTCCCGGCGCGTCCGCCGCGGCCGAGCCCGGCCCCGCACCCGCCGACGCCCCCGGCCCGCCGGTGCTCGACGTGAACTTCCCCGACCCCGACATCGTCAAGGCCGGCGACACGTACCACGCCTACGCCACCAACGGCGCCGGCAAGAACATCCAGCACGCCACCTCCGCCGACCTCGCCTCCTGGTCGCTGGACGGCACCGACGTGCTGCCCCGGCTCGGCGACTGGGCGGCGCCGGACAGCCGTCTGGTCTGGGCGCCCGAAGTCTTCGACAACGGCGCCGGGTTCACCATGCACTACACCGCGCGCGACCGCGCCAGCGACAAGCAGTGCATCGGCGTCGCCCTGGCCGCCACCCCCGCGGGCCCCTTCGAGCCCGCCGGCCGCGGCCCGCTGGTCTGCCCCGAACGCCAGGGCGGCGCCATCGACGCCGCCAGCTACACCGAGGGCGGCCAGCGCTACATGCTCTGGAAGAACGACGGCAACTGCTGCAGTACGGACACCTGGCTGCACGTCCAGCCCATGAACGCCAACGGCACCGCCGTCAAGGGCAGGGCGACGCCGCTCATCCGCCAGGACCGCGCCTGGGAGGGCAACGTCATCGAGGCGCCGACGCTCGTCAAACGCGACGGCAGATACATGCTGCTGTACTCGGCCTCCTTCTACGACGGCAACCGCTACAAGACGGGCTACGCCGTCGCCGACAGCCTCACCGGCCCGTACACCAAGGTGGCCGACCCGCTGCTGAGCACCGACACCTTCGGCGGCGCCGTCCGCGGCCCCGGCGGCCAGGACGTCGTCACCGGCCCGGACGGGCGCGACCGGATCGTCTTCCACGGCTGGAGCGCGGACCACTCGCGGCGCGCGATGTACGCGACCGGCATCGACTGGACGGACGGCCGGCCCGTCGTGGCGGGCAGCAAGGTCCTCTACCAGGCGGAGAACGCCACCGTGCACAACGCGCGGATCCGTGACGCCGCCGGCGCACACGACGGCGGCGCCGTCGGGTACATCGACTACGCGGACAGCTACGTGGAGTTCTCCGTCTTCGCCGCTGCCGCCGGCCACCGCACCCTGTCCGTGCGCTACGCCAACGGCTCGCTGGCCGACTCCGCCCCGGTGGCCTCGACGCACCTGCTGACGGTCGGCGGCAAGTCGGCCGGGGACGTAACCTACCCGTTCACGGGCTGGAACAACTGGACCACCGTTGACACACGGGTCCGGCTCGACGCGGGCTGGAACACGGTCCGCCTCGGCCGCGGCACGTACTACGCCGAACTCGACAGCATCGAGATCACCTGAGTCACGGCGCCGCACGCCCGCGAACCGGCACCGGTCCGGCCCACGACCGGGTACGCACGGCCATGGCGCCGGCCGACGGCGTGCCGGGCCCCGTGCAGCACCCCCGGCAGCCACCGCCCCGTCAGCCGCGCCGGTGGCTGCCGGGGGTGGTGCCGTAGGCGCGGCGGTAGACGTCGATGAAGGCGCTCGCCGACGACCAGCCGCAGCGGTGCGCGACCGTCGTCACCGGCACGTCGTCGGCGAGCAGCCGCAGGGCGTGGTACAGCCGCAGTTGCGTGCGCCACTGCGGGAACGTCATGCCCGTCTCGCGGCGGAAGAGGCGGCTGAGCGTCCGCTCCCCCACGCCCGCGGCCCGGCCCAGGGCGGCCAGCGTGCGCGGGTCGGCGGGGTCGGCGTACAGCAGCTCGCAGACCGCGGCCAGCCGCGGGTCGGCGGGCGCGGGCAGCGGCACGGGCTGCCGCGTGGAGGCGGGAGCGGCGGCGCGCAGCCGGTCCAGCAGGACGGTGCGCAGCCGCCGCGCCTCGGGGGTGTCGTCGTACGGGGCGCTGGTGCGGGCGAGGATCAGCTCGCGCAGCAGCGGGCTGACGGCCAGGACCCCGGGCGCCCGGAGCCCGAGG
Organism: Streptomyces sp. CNP082; assembly: GCF_059570535.1. Taxonomy (NCBI): domain Bacteria; kingdom Bacillati; phylum Actinomycetota; class Actinomycetes; order Kitasatosporales; family Streptomycetaceae; genus Streptomyces; species Streptomyces sp. CNP082. The sequence goes on along the minus strand of NZ_JCANSZ010000066.1, from coordinate 15,663 downwards.
GGGTCGGTGTCCGCCGGCACGCCGACCAGGTGCAGGTCGAGGTGGCCGTAGGCGCGGTGGGCGTGGACGCAGCCCGCGGGCACCCACAGCGCGCGGGTGCCGGGCGCGAACCAGGTGCCGGCGTCGGTGGTGACCGCGAGGACGCCGGAGCCGGCGTAGACGAGTTGGTGGTCGTCGTGCCGGTGGGCGTCGATGCGCTCGCCCGCTGCCAGCGTCCTGGCCCGCGTAGGCGCCTCGGGGGTGTGGCGGATATCCGGCATGGATTGGCATTTTATCGGAAGTTCGCCAGGGGGTATCTCCGTGACGATCGGAGCATGCCCGAGCCCCGCGCCGCCCGCTTCCGGCCCCTGACGCTGTTGTCCGTGGGGCACGCCTGCGTGGACGTCTACCAGGGGGCGGTGGCGGCGCTGGTGCCGTACTTCGTCGCCGAGCGGTCGTACTCGTACGCCGCCGCCTCGGGTGTCGTGCTGGCGGCCTCGCTGCTGTCGTCGGTGGTGCAGCCGCTGTTCGGGGTGCTGACCGACCGGCGCCCGCTGCCGTGGCTGCTGCCGGTCAGCACGCTGGCGGCCGGTGCGGGGGTGGCGCTGGCCGGGGTGTCCGGCTCGTACGCCGTGACCCTCGCGGTGGTGGCGCTCGCCGGGGTCGGGGTCGCCGCCTACCACCCGGAGGCGGCGCGGGTGGCGCGGCGGGCGAGCGCGGGCAGTCACACCGCGATGGGCTGGTTCTCCCTCGGCGGCAACCTGGGCTTCGCCACCGCTCCCCCGCTGGTGGCCGCGGTCGCCGCGGCCGGCGGGCTGCGGGCCTCGCCGCTGCTGGTGCTGCCGGCGCTGGCGGGGGCGGCGCTGTGCGCCGCGGCGCTGCGTTCGCTGCGGCCGTACGCGCCGGCGGAGCCGGCCGACGGCCCGGGTGCGGCGGACGCGCCCGCGGGCCGGGACGACTGGGCGTCGTTCGCGCGGCTGACCGGGGCGGTGGTGTGCCGGTCGGTGGTGTTCGTGGGGCTGAGCGCGTTCATCTCGCTGTACGTGCCCTCGCGCACGGCGGGCGGCACCGCGGCGGGCACGGCGGCGCTGTTCGTGCTGTACCTGGGCGGCGCGGTGGGCACGGTGGCCGGCGGGCGGCTGGCGGCACGCTTCGGGCGGCTGCCGGTGGTGCGGTGGTCGTACGCGCTGACCGGCCCGGCGGTCGCCGGGGTGGTGTGGGTACCGGGCCCTGCCGTCTACGTCTTCACCGCCCTCACCTCCGCCGGGCTGTACGTGCCGTTCTCGCTGCACATCACGCTCGGCCAGGACTACCTGCCGCGGCACGTCGGCACCGCCGGCGGCGTCACCCTGGGCCTTGCGGTCAGCGCGGGCGGACTGGCCGGCCCGCTCATCGGCGCGCTCGCGGACGCCACGTCGCTGACCGTGGCGCTCAGCCCGCTGATCGTCCTGCCGGCGGCGGGGCTCGTGCTGCTGGGCCCGCTGCGCGAACCCGGGACGCCCCGGTGAACCGCGGCGGCCGGCCGGCGCACCGGCCCCGGCCCGGACCGGCCGGCGCGCTCCAGACCGCCGGCGGGTAATCCGGTGGCGTCGTGCGGGGCGCTGGTGCAGGGTGCGTCCATGACCTCGGTAGTGCAGAACATCGCGATCGACTGTGCCGACGCCTACGAGCTGTCGCTCTTCTGGAGCAAGGTGACCGGCAGCCCGGTCCATCCGGAGGACGGGCCGGGCTCGCCGGAGACGCAGGTGCTCCTGCCCGAGGGTCCGGTGCTGCACTTCAACCAGGTGCCGGAGCCCAAGACGGTCAAGAACCGGATCCATCTGTGCCTGCGGCCCTCGACCCCGCGCGAGGAGGAGGTGGCGCGGCTGCTCGGCCTCGGCGCCACGCTCGTCGCCGACCGCCGCAACCCGGACGGCACGGGCTGGGCGGTTCTGGCCGACCCCGAGGGCAACGAGTTCTGCGTGCTGCGCAGCGCGGCCGAACGGGAGGCGACGCAGCCCTGAGCCGCCGCCCGGCGCGGCGGCGTGGCGGTGCTCAGCAGGCCGTCCAGTACCTGCCGGGAGCGATCGAGGCGGTCGATGGCGTCGGTGAGCCTGGCGTGCTCCCGGCTCAGCCGGGCCACCACGCCGGGGCAGCCGGTCGTCGTCAGGCGGTGTGCCGGGCCGTCGTCGCCGACGCACTCCAGGATCCTCGCGATCACCACGGTGCGCAGCCCCGCGTCGAGCAGCACGCGGATGTGCCGCACCGCGGCGACGTCGCCGTCGGCGTACTCGCGGTACCCGTTGGACAGCCGGACGGGGTGCAGCAGACCCTGCTCCTCGTAGTAGGGGTGCCGTTAACGAGAGGCGAACCAGATGACAAGTAACCCGTCAGTAGCTTTCGGATCGAAGGTCGGCCCCCTCGCCGTCGATGCGGCGAGGGGGCCAAGTCGTTTGTGCTGGGGTTCAGGCCGCGGCCGGCTCCGGTTCCGGCCCGGGGTCGGTGGAAGCGGGTACCGCGAGCTGGAGGCGGCTGCCCATGTTCAGTCGTACCTCTCCGTAGGGCTGGATGTGCATCCAGAACAGCGGGGTCAGGGCCCGCTTGTCCTCGTCGGTGAGGACGTCGGCCCATTCGGGGGCGGCGAGCATGTCCTGGATCATGAGGGTGTTCACGAAGACGAGTGCCGTTTGCAGGAGATGGAGCGCGAGGACGGATAGTTCTTGCTGGTCACGGCGGTTGCTGCTGAGTTCGCCGCTCTTGCCGAAGAAGGTGATGTCGTTGGCGCCGTTCCAGCCCTCGACGACGTTGAGGCCCTCCTGGATCTCTCGCTGGAGGTCGCGGTCGCGCAGGTAGCGGGCGACGAAGACGGTCTTCTGCGCGCGGCCGACCTCCAGCATGGCCTGGTAGACGGGGTGGGAGGCGGTGCGGGTGAAACGCCGCAGGATGGCCTCGGTGGAGGCGGTGCCGACCCGGATCGCGGTGGCGTACTTGATGAGCTGGTCGTAGTTGTTCTCGATGATGTCCCAGCGGATCGGGCGGGTCATCGAGTCGGCGAGGTTGTCGAAGGTGTCCTCGTCCTCGCGGCCGGGCCGGTAGAGCTTGACCTTGTTGATCTGCTTGATGCGGGGCAGCAGGTCGTAGCCCAGGAGCCTCGTGAGTCCGAACCCGATTTCTGACTGGCCGTGCGAGTCGACGTAGTTGCCCTCGGCCTGCATCGTCGTGGCGTGCCGCATCATGCACTCGATCGCCGCTGCGACCTCGGAGGCGGTGCAGTTGAGAAGCTGACTGTGAATGGCCATCGAGCCTTTCTCGATGTGCCAGTACACGAGCACGCCGCGGCCTCCGTAGCGGGAGTGCCACTCGGTGAAGATGTTGCGGTCCCAGGCTTTGAAGTGCGTGGAGTCGCTGGCCACGGTGGTGGTGCCCTGCCCCCAGACGGTTTCCTGGCGGGCGGCGAAGGTGGCGTTGGCGATCTCCACCCCGGCGGCCTTGAGTCCGGTGGCGGTCAGGTAGCGGCGCGCGGTATAGCGCAGCTCTTCCTCGCTGTGTCCGTGCTCGCCGCTTCGCGTCGCGCGGCTTGTTCAGCTTCTCGTAGTACTCCGCGCGCCGGACCTCGAAGTCGTCGGGAAGGTCCTCGTCGGGGTTGCGCCACTTGTCGGCGCCGACCACCCAGATCTCCTTGCAGCGCAGCCTCTCGCGCAGGGCCTGGAAGACGCACGCCTCGTACACGGTGCGGATCACCCGCCGCGGGCCGTTGTCGGGGGTGTGCACGGCGAACTCCATCCAGTCCTTGCGCACCACGCCGTCCAGCGGGACGGTCTCGCCGATCGGCAGGTAGGTGGTGGAGGAGTCCTTGTACCGCTCGATCAGGGCCAGGGCCTCGATGACGGGCTTGTGCCGGTCGTTGGAGGAGCGGAAGTCGAGCACCTCCAGCAGCTTCATCAGCCCGGCCCGGTAGTGGTTGCTGTAGGAGGACTTGAACACCTCCCGCTTGGAGCGGGCGAAGGCGGCGTTGGTCGCCTTCGTCTCGGCGACCAGGTCCTTCAGCGTCTTCTCGCCGCCGGCCGCCGGGTAGATCACCTCGCGCACGGACCCTTCGGGGGCGCCGAGGGAGGCGGCGGCGATCTTCCCGAGCAGTCCGGCTTTGCCGCGGACCTTGGTGAACTCGGCGACGAACGCCTCGGTCACCTTCTTCTCCGCCCGCACGTTGATGCGGTGCACGGTGGAGTTCAGCAGCTCCACCAGCGTGTCGGTGATCTCCCGCTGCCGCTGGAACAGCAGGGCGGCGAGCAGGACCTGCCGCACCTCGGGGTTGAAGCGCCGCAGGTGGCTGGGCGAGGACGCCGACGCTCTCGCCCGCCAGGCGTTGATGACCTGCACGCCGATCCCCGTGAACACCTTCTCCGGGACGCCGACGACGCGGACCTGCTTGAGCTTGGATATCTCGTCCAGCAGCGAGTTGAGGCTGACGTTGCCCGGGTGGGCCTTGATGTCCGCCAGGACCGACTCCACGTCGTCCTCATCCTGGTCGGTGCCATCGTCCTCGGCGGCCGTGTCGCCCTGCTCGGCGGTGTTGCCCCTTGGGTCGGTCAAGACCAGCGCGTCCAGCCGGCGGGTGCAGTCCTCGTCCCGCGAGAGGCGGGCGGCGACCTCGGCGACGGCGCGCTCGTCGGCCTGGTGCAGCGCGGAGCGGATGATCGTGTTGACCTGGGCCGCGGTCGGCGGCTCGATCAGGTCCGCGCGCATCTGCCGCAGCAGCTCGGCCCGCACCTGCTCCTCGCGGCGTTCGTCGTGCCAGAGCACGTCCACCAGGTGCGAGACGAGCTTTACCAGGTCGGTCTTGGTGCACTCGTGCCAGCCGGTCAGATCCCACAGCTCGCTGCGGTGCCGCTTGGCCGTGCGGGAGGTAAAGTCGTAAAACCCCAGCTCGGACGCGGCTACGCCGACCTGCTTGGCGACGTGCTCGACCGCGTCGGGCGGCAGCTCCAGGCGCATCCGGGGAAACCGGCCGCGCCAGGTCAGGAATTTGAGCTGAAGGGCGAAGCCCAGCCTGGTTGCGCCGGTCTTGTTCCGTAACCAGCCCGCCACGTCGCTGTTCAGGGTGAAGTGGTCCACCACCCCGTCCAGGCCCAGATCCACCCCCGTGATCACACGTCGGGCTGGACGGTAGGGGCGCCGATGAACAGCGGGAGGGGATATCAGCGAAGTCGCCCGGTATGGCGGGCGGACCTGGTAGATGCACGGCCGGATTGCCAGGCGCCTGGGCGGCCGTCACTGTCCCGCCCAGGCACCCGGAGCGTACGGGCCAGGAGATGGGCTGGTGAGGGCCTTCTGAAGCGCGGCAGGGCGGGGAAGACTGCGGGTACATGCCGGTGGATCGGGAAAGGGCGGTGTCCGTGGCCGCGACCAGCAGTACGGACTCGGCGCTCAAGCGGGCCCGGGTAGCGCGGAACATGACGCTGGAGGAGGCCGCCGACGCCCTGAACGCGATCACAGGCGGGGCAGCGGACGCCAGCCTGATGAGCGCCTGGGAGTCTGGCCGGCGCCGGACCGGCAAGCGGAACCGGGCCGGGCTGTGCCAGTTGTACCGCGAGCGCCCGGAGGTGCTGTTCGCCCATCAGGACGGGGAGGCCACCAGCGTGCTGGAGTCCTCCGGCACCGCGGTGGTGGTCAAGGTGCTCACCCGCTGGACCGATCTGGTCGAGGCGATGGTGGATGTCGCCGGCGGGGCGCGCGAGCACCTGGTCGTCACCGGTTCCCGGTCGCGGGAGAAGGCGTACCTGGCGGCGATCGAGACGGCCGTGGCCCAGCAGCCGGACCTGGTCCACTACCGGGTGCTGTACGGGCCGCCGCGGCACCGCGTGCTGGCCGATCACCTGCTGCGGCTGCTGGAGCTGCGCGATCCGTCCTCACGCCGCAATGGCGTCAAGACGCTGCACATCGGGATGGTGGAGCCGACCGAGGCGCTGGAACGGTTCTTCGTCGCCTCCGAGACCGCGGCGGTGGTGCCGCTGCCTAGTTTTCACGGGGCCGAGGGCTTCGACTGCGGCGTCTTACTCAGCCGGGAGGCGGCCGTCGGACTGGTCCACCATGGGCGGGAGGCGTGCGCGTCCGCACGGCCGGTGGAGACGATCGAGGCCGTCCGCGCGCTGCCGGTACGGCACAACTGACGTGGTGGGGAGAAGCGTGAGCGAGAACCTTCAGCGGGCGGCCGAGGCCCGTACGGTGTCCGTGGTCGAGCTGGCCCAGGAGCTGATCCGGCGCCCGAGCCGGGCCGGGATCGACGCCTACGGGCCTGTCCTTACCGTGTTGGAGGACTGGCTCGCCGCTCGTGATCTGCCGCACCGGCGCCTGACCGACGACGAGGACGCCCTGGTGGGACTGCTCGTGGAGATCCCCGGCGGGCACCCGGGGCCCTGGTGGACGCTGGACGCATGCGTGGACACCGCCCCGTACGGCGACGAGACCACCTGGTCCTTCCCGCCAGCCTCGGGCGACGTCGTGGACGGCTGGCTGCTCGGCCGGGGCTCGGCCGACTCCAAGCTCGCCGCCGCGATGTTCTGCCACATCGCCGCCGACCTGCTGCCCCACGCCGCTGACCTGCACGGCGGACTCGCCGTGCTCCTGGACGTCGACGAGCACACCGGCGGCTTCGGTGGCGCCCGCGCCTACCTCGCTGATGAAGCCGCAACCTGCCCGGCGGGGGTGATGATCGGCTACCCGGGGCTGGACGACGTCGTGGTCGGCGGCCGGGGCCTGTGGCGGGCCTCCCTCGCCGTGCACTCCCCCTCCGGGCACTCCGGGTCCAGCAAGACCGTCATCGGCGCCATCTCCCGCGCCGCCCACCTCGTGCGGCTGCTGGACGCCGCCGACCTGCCCGGCGTCGACGGGACCTCGGCGTTCCCGCTACCGCCGAAGCTGTCGGTGACCTCCTTCCACGGCGGCCAGGGCTTCTCCGTCACCCCCGACCGGGTTGACCTCAACGTCGATGTGCGTACCACCCCGGCCTTCGACGCGCACGACGCCGAGACGCTCGTCCGCAAGGCCGTCGCCGAACTCGACGCGGAACTGCCCGCCCCGACGCCCACCGAGGTCACCCCCATCGCCGCATGGCCGCCCTTCCGCCTGACCGAGGACGAGCAGCCGGCCACCGCCCTGCTGAACGCCGCCGCCGAGGCCGGGCTGACAGTGCGGGCGAAGACCGCGGGACCGTCGAACATCGGCAACCTCCTGGCAGGCGAGGGCATCCCGGCTACCGCTGGTTTCGGCGTGCCGTACGAGGGGTTGCACGGCATCGATGAGCGCGCCCACCTCGCCGAACTCCCCACGGTGTACGCCGTCTACCAGCGGGCCGTGCTCGACCTCCTCGGGGGCTGACGTCCCAGGTCCGTCCCAGTTTTCTCCCAGATCCGCTCCCAGCAAGTCCCCAGCTCCGTCTCTGGGAACAGATCTTCGATCGCGGTGACATAGAGGCAGCACCACCTCACATCCACCGATGACAAGGGAGGCCGGTCATGGCCGAGCAGACCACCGTCACCACCCCGCCCGCCGTCGAGGACAAGCCCGCCGCGGCGCCGAGCACGGGCGGCTTCGCGCCGCAGATCAGCACCCACCCGGTGGCTACCCTCACCCTGGGCCGCCAGCAGTTCAACGACTCGGACAAGTCGAACTACTTCGAGGGCTGACACAGCCCGCGGGACCTGACCGAGCACGCCGGGGGCCGGCCGTCGTACGGCCGGCCCCCGGGCGCGTCACAGGGCTGATCGAAGGGGAGGCGTACGGATGGAACGGGAGTGGATGACTGGCGGCAGGGCCGCCGTGGACGGAGTGGCGATCGACGGGTTCGGCGACGTCCGCCGAGCACCGATCACACGGGTACAGGCGGTCGCAGAAGGGCCACTCGCCCTCGCGATCGTGGGCGACTGCCCGGTCACCGAGCAGGAACTCAAGCCCGCGCTCGCGGCCGTACGGGCGGGCCGGTGGGGCGAACTGACCCGGTGGCCCGGCTCGTACTGGGTGGTCGCGAGTGATGGGCGGCAGCGGTTCGTGTGCGGGGACCTGGCCGGTATCCGGGCCGTGTACTACACGCTGCGCGGCGACGAAGGGGCGGCGTGGGCAACAGAGGCCCGCCTCCTGGGGCGTCCGCTCGTGCCGGATCTGCCGTGGCTGGCGGCCCGGCTGACGGTGGGTGAGCACCACTGGCCGCACCGCAGCCCGTACGAGGACATCCGGCTGGTGCCCGGCGGGTTCGGGCTGCTTCTCACGCCGGGGGCACCGCCGCAGCTCATCGACGTCTGCGGCGTCCATCCGGTGGACGACCTCCGCGAGGGCGCCGACCGGTTCGGGCAGGTGCTCACTGAGGCTGTCCACCACCGGGTCCGCGCCGCCGATGTGGTGGTGGGGGCGGACCTGTCCGGCGGGCTGGATTCCTCGGCGGCCGTCGTGCTGGCCGCCGGCGCCGGGCGCGTGCACGCGGTGACGTACACGGACGGGTATACCAGCGGGGAGGACATGGCGTTCGCCTCCCGCGTCGCCGAGCACACCGGGATCGCGCACACGGTCGACATCGGCGCCGACGAACAATTGCCGTTCTCCTTCCCGTCCGGGCAGCCGACGGGGGCCGAGCCGGTGCTGGAGGCGGCGATGTATGCCATGGACGCCTCGTATTTGCACCCGGTGCGCGGGCTGCCGCTGCACCTGACCGGGCACGGCGGGGACATTGTGCTGGACGCTTCCAGCTCCTGCTGGGTGCGCCTCCTCCGGGACGGCCGACGCCGCGAGGCCCATCGCCAGGTCGTGGCGTTCGCCCGGCTGCGCAACACCGCCCCGGGCCCGTACTGGAGGGCCCTCAAACAGGCCGCCGAACTGGGCCGGAGCGGCTCCCTTGAACGCGCTGCCGACGCATTGGAGCGCGGGCCGGTCACACCGGAGGCTGCTGTGGCGGGCTGGTCGTGGTGCCGGCTGGGGGCTGGTGCATCCTGGCTGACCGGCTACGGCCGCCACCAGGTCGCCGCGCTCCTGCGGCAGGCCGCCGGTGACCAGCAGCCGGAAGACGCAGACGAGTTCGACCAGTGGGCCGCCCTGCGGTCGGTGGGCGCCTCGGCCCGCGGCTGGACCCCGTACGGTCAGGCGCTCGGCATCCGGCCGGTGTATCCGTACCTGGACAACACCGTCGTCCGCGCCTCCTTCGCCGTCCCGACACTGGCCCGGCGCGGGCTGGTGGCCTACAAGCCGCTGCTGCGGGCCGCGCTGCCCGAGCTTCCGGACTGGCTGACCTCCCGCCGCTCGAAGGGCTCGTTCACCGCCCAGCGCATCGCCGGACTCGCCCGCCACCAAGTCCGGCTCGACGAGCTGATGGCATCGAGTCCGCTCGTGCGTGACGGGCTCATCGACCCTGCGGCCGTCCGCTCCGCCCTCGCGCGGGCGGCCCGGGGCCAGAGCGCCACGCTCATCGCTGACCTGCACCAGATGATCGTGACCTGCTGGTGGCTGAGTGACCAGAGGGCCGCGCTGGAGGCGGCATGCTGATCCCCGCCGCACACGTCCACCACGCCACCGGTCCGTACGGCACAGCGGTGCTCGACGTCCGGCGCGGCCGGTGGCTGATGCTCGATCCGGACGCCTCGAAGATCTGGCACGCCATCACCGTCCGCGGCGGCACCGCCGGGCTCGCCGACGAGATCGCCGTGCCTACCGACCAGGACCCGCTGGCCGTCGGCGGCCAGATCGCCGCGTTCGTCGACGAGCTGGTGGAGGTCGGCGTGCTTGTCGAGACCGACCGCCCCAGGCGGCGGAGGTGGTGGCGGTGACGGTTATGGTCCCGGCCGCCCGGCCCACCGCGCCGTGGCGTGACCGTCTGGTGGCGTCCGTCGGCGTCGCGCTCTCCCTGGCGCTGAGCCGGCTGCCGTTGCGTTGGCAGATCGCGGCCGTCCGCCTGCTGCGCGGCCTGCCCCACGCACGGCTCGCCCGCCTCGAAGCCCTCTACACGGCGGTGCAGGCGGTGATTCCATCGTGGTGGCCGGGCCGGATCGCGTGCATGGAGATCAGCCTCGCCACCGTCATCACCACCGCCCTGACCGGCCACCGGGCCCGCTGGGTGCTCGGCGCCCGCTTCCTGCCCGACGCCGCGCACGCCTGGGTCGAAGCGTCCGACGGGGCGGTCGGGCGGGACATCGGCGACGCCGTCGACCGGCCGTGGGTGCCGGTCCTGTCCGTGCCGTAGAGGGCCGTGGGCCGCCGTGGTCCGGGGCCTGGCCCTGGCCTCCCCTCCCCGGACCACGGCTCACTCGAACGGGTGAAATCCCGGCAGTGCTGCTGACCTACGATCGGGGCGACCAGGAGCGATACCGGACGGACGGAACAATCCCGTTGCCCGGCTGCCTGGTTCGGCGCACTGATGGGCCTCGTGAGTTCTTCAGCATCCTCCCCGCCCGCCGCCGCGGGCCAGCCGCCGGCCATGCGTCTGGCCTCCGACCGGCACTTCGAGGCAGGCGACAACCTGTCCACCGCCGCGATAGCGCGCCGCCTGCCCCGCACGCTCAGCCAGGCCGCCCGGCTGGGCTGGCGCACCGACCGCCGTGCCGTTCTGGCACTGCTCGCCTGCCTGATCGGCGCCGCCGCGCTCACAGCGACCGCGCTCGCGGCCACCGCCCGCGTCCTGGCCGCCGTCTTCACCGGAGACGACATCACCGCCGGCCTGCGCGAGAACCTGACCGCGGTGGTGGTCCTCGCCCTCGCGGCCTCCGGCCGCTACCTGCTCGACGCCTGCGCCCGCGCCGCCGCGGCCCGGCTCGCCCCGAAGTCCGCACGCGAGGCAGACCTTGAGGTCATCACCGCGGCGACCGCCGCCGAGCTGGTGGCGTACGAGGACCCGGACTTCGCCGACGCCCACGCCGCCGCATCCGACGGCGCGGAGAAGACCGGCGACCTCATCATCGACGCCCAGCTCCTCACATCCGCGGCGGCGCAGATGGCCGCCGCGGCGACGGTCGTCACCGTCCTGCACCCGGTGATACTCCCCTTGCTGGTCCTCTCCGTCATCCCCTGCGCGTGGGGCGCCGTACGCGGCGCTCGGATCGAGCACGCGGCCCACCACCGCAACCTCGCCGACTCCCGGCTCCGCAGCGTGTTCCGGTCGTACAGCACCGAGCGGAGTACCGCCGATGAAGTCCGCGCGGGCACCATGGCCGCCTTCCTCATCCGGCAGTACCGCATCATCTCCGGACGGCTGGAGGCCGAACAGCTCCGGGCGACGCGGCAGGCCCTGGTGGTGCAGGGGATCGGTGACGCGCTCACCGCGGTGGGCACCGCCGCGACCTGGGGCGTGCTCGTGCTCCTGGTGGCAAGTGGCCGGATGGAGCTTGCGGTCGCGGGGACCGCGGCCTTGGCGGTACGGACCTCTATGGCGGCTCTGGCGACGACGGTGCGGGCCGGGGCCCGGCTATTCCGCACCTCGCTGTCCCTGGACGACTGGGCCCGCTTCCTGGCCGTGGCCAAGCCGTGGACGACCCGCCGCGGCCCGGCCCCCATCGCCGAGGACGGACCGCAGGTGATCACCGCCCGGGACGTCTCCTTCACCTACCCCGGCGCCGACCGGCCTGCGCTGGAGGGCGTCAGCCTGGACCTCAAGCGCGGCGAGGTCATCGCCCTGGTCGGCGAGAACGGCGCCGGCAAGAGCACCCTCGCCCGCATCCTTACCGGGCTCTACCTGCCCACCAGCGGTTCGGTGCGGTGGGACGGGGTGGACTTGGCCGACGCCGACCCGGACGGGGTGCTGGCCAAGGTGGCGCTCGTGCCGCAGGACTACACCCGCTGGCCGCTGGCCGCCCGCGAGAACATCACCCTCGGCCAGCCCCTCCCCGACGGCGACACCGCCGTGCACGCCGCCGCCGAGTCTGCCGGCGCCGACAGCGTCATCGCCGCCCTGCCCCACGGGCTGGACACGTCGCTGGCCCGATCCTGGTGGGGCGGACACGACCTGTCCGGCGGGCAGTGGCAGCGCGTCGCGGTCGCTCGCGCCTTCCATCGCGACGTCCCCGTCCTCGTGATGGACGAGCCGACCGCCGCGCTCGACGCTCGTGCCGAGCACCGGATTTACACCCGGCTCAGGGCGCTCGCCGAGGGGCGGGCGACCGTGTTCGTCACCCATCGGCTGGCCAACACCCGCCTTGCCGACCGCATCATCGTCCTCGACCAAGGGCGCATCGCCGAGACGGGCACCTTCGACGAACTCGTCAACGAGGGAGCCACCTCGATCTTCTTCGAGCTGCTCAAGCTCCAGGAAGACCGATAGCCCCTGGCGGCCATAGCACGGAGCACGCGGTCTGGGTGTCCCGTGGTATCCGGCGTCGGTGGCGCCGAGGTTGCCAGCGCTCGCCGAGCCATGCGGGCTCACACGGAAATGGTGTACGGAAACGATCGTCTACGAACTCCATTGCGGCCCCGGCCGCGGAGTTGGTAACGTCCCAGCTCGCCACTCCGGCGATGGGCTTCACAACCTGTGTGCGGAATCAACGGCCGGAATAGCGCTCCGACAACCGTTTGTGAGGACGTTTCAGGCATGGCGAAGATCGGCTACGGGCGGGTCAGCACCCGCGACCAGAATCCCGACTCCCAGCACGACGCACTCGCCGAAGCCGGGTGCGACAAGATCTTCATCGACAAGGCATCCGGCAAGCTCGCCAGCCGCCCCGAACTCGAAAAGGCCCTCGACTACGCCCGCACCGGCGACACCTTCGTCATCACCCGGCTCGCCCGCGCAGCCCGCTCGCTCAAGCACCTGATCGAACTCGCCGACACCCTGCGCGAACGAGGCATCGATCTCCTCGTCCTCAAACAGGGCATCGACACCTCCACCCCCACCGGCCGCCTCGCCTTCCACATGCTCGGCGCCATCGACGAGTTCCAGCGCGAACTGATCGTCGAAGGCACCCACGAGGGCCTGGCCTCCGCCCGTGCCCGGGGCCGCACCGGAGGCCGCCGACCCACCCTGACCGCCACCCAGGTCCGCATGGCCCGCCAGATGTACGACAGCGAGGAATACACCGTGCAGCAGATCGCCGATACCTTCCACACCAGCCGTGCCACCATCTACCGCGCCCTGACCGACGACGGCGACTTCGCCTACGTCGTCTACCGCAGCAGCAAGCCCAGGACCCGCCCGGACGGCAGCCTCATGGGCGAGACGGGGCAGGGCGAGCACAGCCAGGCCCAGCACGACGCCGACCGCCAACTGTTTCCCTTGGCCGATCACAAGCGCCCGCAGGCGAAGGCCATGGTGTACGTCGTCGACGGCGTCGTGAAACGCATCCGCGCCATCGACCCCAACGGAACTTGGGTTGCCCACGGCGGTGACTGGGAGATCCCCGTCACCTCACCGCTCACACCCGAAGAAGCCGCCGAGCGGTTCCCCACCCTCGACCTCTCCCTCGGCGACCACCTGCCCACGCAGCGCGGCAAGCTCCGCGAGCACCGCGCACTGTAAGCGACGGAACAGAGCTACGTCGCCGCAGGCGAGGGGCTACTCCGCTGTTTTATCGGCGAGTACTAACGAGACCCCTACGGGTGCGGAACCCGGCGGATCAGCCGGACAGATGAAGTGCCCGCACGGCCCGTGCGGGCCAGCTCATGTGCCCCTTCGATCCGAAAGCTACCGGCGGGTTACTTGTCACCTGGTTCGCCGCTCGTTAACGGCACCCCTAGTAGCGCAGCAGTCGCCGGCTCACGCCGGTCCGCTGGGCCAGCTCGCCGATCCGCATACCGTCTCCGCCCTCTCGCTTGACCTTCACACCGGTGTCACGCTCTAACGTCGCACGAACCGCCGATCATCCGCGGGGAGAGCGAGGAGAGGTCATGGCAGGAGCAGTGGTCATCGGGGCCGGGCCCGGAATCGGCGCGGCGGTCGCCCGCCGGTTCGCACGGGAGGGCCTGCCCGTGGCGCTGGTGGCGCGTTCCCGGCGCACGCTCGCGGCGGTCTGCGCGGCGGTCGAGGGGATCTCGCCGGGGCACGGGGCACTGCCGCTGGTCGCCGATGCCGCCGACGAGGCGGCGCTGCGCTCCGCGCTCGACGCCGCGACCGACCGGTTCGGGGTGCCCGACGCCGTCGTCTACAACGCGGCCCTCGTCCGCGCCGACGCGCTCGGTGAGCTGTGCCAGCGCGCTCTGCTGGACGCCTGGGCCGTCAACGTCGGCGGCGCGCTGACCGCGGCGACGCACCTGGCCCCGGCGATGGCACGGCGCGGTGGCGGTTCGTTCCTGATCACCGGCGGCATGCCCGAGCCGAAGGCGCCGTACGTCAGCCTCTCGCTGGGCAAGGCCGGAGTGCGAACGCTGGCCCGGCTGCTCGACCTGGAGTACGGGCCGGGCGGTGTGCACGTCGCGACGGTCACGGTCGACGGGGTGGTCGCGCCCGGCACGGACTTCGACCCGGACCTGATCGCGGAGCACTACTGGCGGCTGCACACCCAGCCGAGGCCGCGCTGGGAGCACGACGTCCCGTACCCGGCCGCGGCGGAGACGGCACCGCGCCCCTGACCGCGGCAGCGCCCGCTACGCCCCGGCCTCCCGGCTCACCGCGACCGCCGCCTTCAGGTCCGCCCAGAACTCCGGCCGCGGCGCGATGCGGTGACCGAGGCGGTAGACGGTCGTACGGGACCGGCCGCGTACCCGCAGGTGGACGTCGGACGGGCCGGGGTGGGCCTGGAGCACCGCCTTGAGCCGGCGCACGGACTCGGGCGTGACCTGCGCCTCGGTGATGTCGAGGCGGACCGGGGCGCGCTCGCCGGCGGTGGACAGGTCGGGGACGGCGAGTTCCATGGCGACCAGGCGGGGTACGTCCTCGCGCTTGTCGAGGCGGCCCTTGACGAAGACGATGGCGTCCTCGACGAGTTGGGTGGAGACCAACTGGTAGGTGGCCGGAAAGAACATGCAGTCGATGGAGCCGCCGAGGTCCTCGACGGTGGCGATGGCCCAGGCGTTGCCCTGCTTGGTCATCTTGCGCTGCAGCCCGGAGATGATGCCGCCGATGGTGACGATCGCGCCGTCGGCGTGCTCGCCGCCGTTGAGTGCGGCGATCGCGGCGTCGGCCTTGTCACCCAGCACGTGCTCGATGCCGAACAGCGGATGGTCGGACACGTACAGACCGAGCATCTCCCGCTCCTGGGCGAGCAGATACGACTTCTCCCACTCCTCGTCCGCGAACTGCACGTCAAGACCGAAGCCCGGCTCGTCCGCCGCGCCCTCGTCCCCCATGCCGCCGAAGAGATCGAACTGCCCCTCGGCCTCCTTCCGCTTGACCGACACCACGTTGTCGATCATCGGCTCGTACTGGGCGGTGAGGCCCTTGCGGCTGTGGCCGAGGGCGTCGAAGGCGCCCGCCTTGATCAGCGATTCGACGGTGCGCTTGTTGCAGACGACGGCGTCGACCTTGTCGAGGAAGTCGGGGAACGACGCGTAGCGCCCCTTGGCCTTGCGGTTGCGAACGATCGACTCCACGACGTTCTGCCCGACGTTGCGGACGGCGGTCAGGCCGAACACGATCGTGTCATCACCGCGGGGGGTGAAGTTCGCGTCGGACTCGTTGACGTCCGGGGGGAGCACCTTGATGCCCATCTTCCGGCACTCGTTGAGATAGATCGCGGACTTGTCCTTGTCGTCGCGCACGGACGTCAGCAGCGCGGCCATGTACTCGGCCGGATAGTTCGCCTT
>NZ_JCANSZ010000065.1:0-37995 GCF_059570535.1 Streptomyces sp. CNP082 | reverse complement strand
TACTCACCCGTTCGCCACTAATCCCCGGCCGAAACCGGATCATCGTTCGACTTGCATGTGTTAAGCACGCCGCCAGCGTTCGTCCTGAGCCAGGATCAAACTCTCCGTAAATGCATACAAAAGAATGCAGCACTACAGAACGAGTCTGCCTCGCTACTGCTGTGTCACTACATCAAACACTTGGCATCAATTACTTGGCACACTGTTGAGTTCTCAAAGAACGGACACTACCTTCAAAACCCTCACCGGGCTTCTCCGGGCGTTTCCCTTCGGTGTTCTGAACCTTACCAGACCCTTTCCGGTGCGAATTCCCGCTCCCGATCGGGTAGTTCAGAGAGTGCTCTGCTTCGGAGTCATGGTGCCCTCCTGCTCGAGCGACGTGAACAGTACCAGGTCAACCGCGTGCGATGCGAATCGCCCTCAGTCGTCCAAGGAGTTGGGCGGGGTGTCGAGTTCTTCGAGTTCGACGCCGGGGGCCGCCAAGACCACGTCGCCGGCGATGTGGACCCCGTGCTGTTCGCCCGTCTCCAGGTCGCTGACCTGGTAGTTCACCACCCGCAGCGGGCCGGTGTCGGTCTCGTGGGTGTCCTCTCCCGTGCGGGTCCACGCCTGGTCCACCGTGCGCGGGGCGAGGACCGGGTGGGTGAGTGCGACGAGGCGGAGGCGTTGGGGGGTTGGGGCGCGGGTTGGGGTGGGGGGTGTGGTGAGGAGGCGGGTGGTGGCGATGAGGAACGCCGGGGAGGTGCCCGTGAAGCCCAGGGCGCGGGCGTTGCCCTCGCGGGCGTCGTTGCCCGTCGGGTCCGAGCGGACCCAGGTGATGCCGTCCAGGGCGGCGCCGCGGACCTGCCAGCCGCCGGCGTGGAGTTCGAGGCGGACGGGGCGGCCGAGGTGGTCGATGGTGAGGTCGACGGAGCCGGTGACCGTGCCGTCGGGGGCGGTGGTCTGGGCGGTGTAGCGCCAGCCGGAGGCGCCGGGGGCGCAGTGGAAGCGTTCGTCGCCCAGCGGGGTGCCGTCGTACGGGTCGTGGAGGGAATAGCGTCCGCGCGGCATGTCCGGCACCTTACGCGGCGGGCTCTCCCGCGACGCGTGGCCGCCCGCCCGGAAGTTCCGGGCGGGCGGCGGGGTGGTTCGGTGGCTCAGTACCTGTAGTGGCTCAGTACCGGTAGTGGTCCGGCTTGTACGGGCCCTCGACCTTCACGCCGATGTACGACGCCTGCTCCGGCCGGAGTTCGGTGAGCCGGACGCCGAGGGCGTCGAGGTGGAGGCGGGCGACCTTCTCGTCGAGGTGCTTGGGCAGCACGTAGACGCCGGTCGGGTACTCGGAGGTCTTCGTGAACAGCTCGATCTGGGCGATCGTCTGGTTCGCGAAGGAGTTGGACATGACGAACGACGGGTGGCCCGTCGCGTTGCCGAGGTTCAGCAGGCGGCCTTCTGACAGCACGATGAGGACCTTGCCCTCGGGGAAGGTCCAGGTGTGCACCTGCGGCTTGACCTCGTCCTTGACGATGCCCGGCAGCTTGGCGAGGCCGGCCATGTCGATCTCGTTGTCGAAGTGGCCGATGTTGCCGACGATCGCCTGGTGCTTCATCCGCCGCATGTGGTCGGCGAGGATGATGTCCTTGTTGCCGGTGGCGGTGACGAAGATGTCGGCGGTCTCGACGACGTCCTCCAGGCGCGCCACCTGGTAGCCGTCCATGGCGGCCTGCAGGGCGCAGATCGGGTCGATCTCGGTGATGATGACCCGGGCGCCCTGGGCGCGCAGGGACTCGGCGCAGCCCTTGCCGACGTCGCCGTAGCCGCAGATGACCGCGGTCTTGCCGCCGATGAGGACGTCGGTGGCGCGGTTGATGCCGTCGACGAGGGAATGGCGGCAGCCGTACTTGTTGTCGAACTTCGACTTGGTCACCGAGTCGTTGACGTTGATGGCGGGGAAGAGCAGCGTGCCGCCCTGGTGCATCTCGTAGAGCCGGTGGACGCCGGTGGTGGTCTCCTCGGTGACGCCGCGGATCTCGGAGGCGAGCTGGGTCCACTTCTGCGGGGTCTCGGCGACGGTGCGGGTGAGGAGTTCGAGGATGACGCGCTCCTCGTCGCTCTCCGCGGTGTCGGGCGAGGGGACCTTGCCGTCCTTCTCGAACTCGACGCCCTTGTGGACGAGGAGGGTGGCGTCGCCGCCGTCGTCCAGGATCATGTTCGGGCCGCCGGTGGCGGTGCCGGGCCAGGTCAGGACCTGCTCCGTGCACCACCAGTACTCCTGGAGCGTCTCGCCCTTCCAGGCGAAGACGGGGATGCCGCGGGGGTTGTCCGGGGTGCCGTCGGGGCCGACGGCGATCGCCGCGGCGGCGTGATCCTGGGTGGAGAAGATGTTGCAGGAGGCCCAGCGGACCTCGGCGCCGAGGGCGGCGAGGGTCTCGATGAGGACCGCGGTCTGCACGGTCATGTGGAGCGAGCCGGTGATGCGGGCGCCGGCGAGCGGCTGGGCCTCGGCGTACTCCTTGCGGATGGCCATGAGGCCGGGCATCTCATGCTCGGCGAGCTGGATCTCCTTGCGGCCGAACGCGGCCAGGGACAGGTCGGCGACCTTGAAGTCCGGGCTCGTGGCGGTGGTCGTGGAAGTCACGTCGCAACTCCTTGAGGGTGGTCGGATTCCCTGAGCGCAGACGGGACGTGCGCGCGGCGCGTGTGTGTCCGCACGTGTGCGGACACACCGGTCCCTTCTGCAGCTCAGTCCGCCGGAGGCC
This sequence comes from Streptomyces sp. CNP082, assembly GCF_059570535.1. NCBI lineage: Bacteria > Bacillati > Actinomycetota > Actinomycetes > Kitasatosporales > Streptomycetaceae > Streptomyces > Streptomyces sp. CNP082. Next base: position 35,257 of record NZ_JCANSZ010000065.1, on the reverse strand, counting down.
CTCTCTCCCCCTCGGCCGGCCCGCTGGCGGGCCACCCGATCGCCATCAGCAGCGACGTCTGGCTCTGCCCCACGAATCTACCGCAGGCTGCCCCCGCCGCGGGGGGCCTGTGGGCAACGGGAACCGGCCATCCCGCGGACCGGACAGCCGGTGGGACAGGCGGGCCGGGAAGCGGGCGTGCGGGCTCCCGCGGGTGCTTGACGCGGGCCCGTGACGGCGTTACGTGTCCGCCGGTGTGCGGGCGATGTCCGGTTCCAGGTAGATCATCCGCGCCAGCGGCACCGCCTCGCGCACCCGTGCCTCCGCGGCGTCGATGGCGCGTGCCACCTGGCCCGCCGTGTCGTCGTGCTGCACCGCGATCTTCGCGGCGACCAGCAGTTCGTCCGGGCCGAGGTAAAGGGTCTTGAGGTGGATGACCTGGGTGACGGCCTCGCCGTCGACGAGCGCGGTGGCGATGGCCTCCACGTCGGCGTCGCTGGCGCCCTCGCCGAGGAGCAGGCTCTTGGTCTCGGTGGCGAGTATGACGGCGATGATCAGCAGCAGGGCGCCGATGCACACCGTGCCGATGCCGTCCCAGACGCCGTCGCCGGTGGCCAGGGCGATGCCCACGCCGCCGAGCGCCAGGATCAGGCCGACGAGCGCGCCGAGGTCCTCCAGCAGCACCACGGGCAGCTCGGGGGCCTTGGCGCGGCGGATGAACTCCCACCAGCCCTGGCCGCCCCGTACCTCGTTGGACTCCTTGATCGCGGTGCGGAAGGAGAAGGACTCCGCGATGATCGCGAAGACGAGGACGCCCACCGGCCAGTACCAGTGGTCGATCTCGTGCGGGTCCTGGATCTTGTGGTAGCCCTCGTAGATCGCGAAGAGGCCGCCGACGGAGAAGAGCACGATGGAGACGAGGAACGCGTAGACGTACCTCTCGCGGCCGTAGCCGAAGGGGTGCTCCTTCGTGGCCGCTCGTGTGGCGCGCTTGCCGCCGAGGAGGAGCAGCGCCTGGTTGCCGGAGTCGGCGAGGGAGTGCACGGCCTCGGCGAGCATGGAGGACGAGCCGCTGAAGGCCCATGCCACGAACTTCGCAGCCGCGATCGACAAGTTGGCGCCGAGCGCCGCGAGGATCGCCTTCGTACCGCCGCCTGCAGCCATGTGCCGCCGGTTCCCTTCCGTCTTCCGCGGGGCGCGGCGGGAGGCCGCGCCCTGTCACGGCGGCACATTGTGTCAGCACCGCGGCCGGGGGACGCAAGCCCCGCCGTCCGCGGCTGTGGATAAGAGGCTGTGGACAACCCGCGGTGGGCGCGCGGATCCGGCCGGTGTCAGGCAGCCGTCGTGGCGCGGAAGAGGGTGCCGGAGCCCGTGGCGTGCAGCTCGCCGTCCGCGGCCGGGATGAAGGCGGACTCGCCGCGGTGCAGGGCCAGGTGCTCGCCGGCGGCGTTGGTCAGCTCCGCGCTGCCGTCGGTGCACAGCAGGATCTGCGGGCCCGCGCCCGCCGCCGGGGCGGCGACGGTGACGGGGCCTTCGTCGAGGTCGTGGCGGTGGAGGCGGAAGTCGTCCACGGGTACGGCGTAGCCGCCGTCGGGACCGGCGCGCAGCACGTCGGGGGCGCCGGGGGTGAACGAGACGATCTTCAGCAGCTCCGGCACGTCCACGTGCTTGGGCGTGAGACCGCAGCGCAGCACGTTGTCGGAGTTGGCCATGATCTCGACGCCGACGCCGTCGAGGTAGGCGTGCGGGACGCCGGCGCCGAGGAAGAGCGCCTCGCCGGGCTGCAGCCTGATGACGTTGAGCAGGAAGGCGGCGATGACGCCGGGGTCGCCGGGCCAGGAGTGGGCCAGGGCGCCGTAGGCGGCGTAGTCGGCCGCGTACGGGGAGTTACTGGTGCCCAGCTTCTCCGCCGCCCGGCCCGCGGCCTCGACGGTGGGCGCGAGCTCGTCGCGGTCGGCGCGCAGCACGCCGGCGAACACCTCGCGCAGCGCGTCCTGTTCGGGCTGTGCGCGCAGCGCGTCGGCGTACGGCTTGAGGCCGTCGACGCCGAGGCCGTCGAGCAGGCCGGCGGCGTCGGCCGCCGGGCGGAAGCCGCACAGGCCCTCGAAGAGGGTGAGCGCGCAGATCAGCTCGGGCTTGTGGTTGGCGTCCTTGTAGTTGCGCTCGGGGGCGTCGGCGGGCACGCCGCGCTCCTCCTCCTCGCTGTAGCCGACGCGGGCCTGGGCGAGGTCGGGGTGGACCTGCAGGGACAGCGGGGCGGCGGCGGCCAGCACCTTGAGCAGGAAGGGCAGCCGGGGCCCGAAGCGCGCCACGGCCGCCGGGCCCAGCTCGGCCTCGGGGTCACCGTCGATCACCTGGTCCAGGGGGACGGGGCCGGCGCCGCGGTCGAGGCGGGAGGGCGCGCCGTGGTGGGCGCCCATCCACAGCTCGGCCTGCGGCTCGCCGGTGGGGTCGGTGCCGAGCAGCTCGGGGATGGCGGTGGTGGAGCCCCAGGCGTACGGGCGGACGGTGTTGTTCAGGCGGTCCATATGGCCATCTTCATACGGATCATGCGGAACCTGCAGCCAGGGCGAGGTAAACGGCGGTGAAATCGGCGGTGGCGATCAGCTCGCCGGCGGCCTCCAGGGGGGCGCCGTCGGACGGTTCCAGCTCGCTGACGGGAGTGCCCTGGGCGGAGGCCAGCTCGCGGACCGCGGGGGCGGCCTGCCTCGGGGTGCGGGCGGCGTCGGTGGACTCGTCGTACAGCAGGACGATGCGGGCGCGGAGCGCCGCGGGCTCCTCGACGCGGTCGCGGAAGATGTCGTCGGGGTCGGCGCCGGAGGTGAACGCCTCGGACAGCAGCATGCCGTGCGCGGCCAGTGCGTCGGGCAGCGCCGCGGGCAGCGCGGGGCGGCCGGCGACGGCGGCTAGCTGGCGGGCGAAGTAGCGCGCGGCGACGCCCGCGACAGAGCCCTCGCTCCACAGCAGCGGCAGCGACTCGGCCAGCTCGGCGGCGAGCGTCTTGGCGGGGTTCGCGTACGTCTCGATGGCCGGCCCGCAGCGCTCGGCGACGATGTCGAGGCGGTCGGCGACCCGGGAGAGGACGTCGTCGGGGGCGGAAATCAGACCAATGCGGTCGGCGAGCGCGAGCAGCGGGGTGAGCAGCGGCCACAGGCCGCCGGTCTCGATCTGCTCGCCGGGGGCGCGCAGCAGCGGCATCGCGAGCCCGCGGGAGGTGACTATCTCGGTGACCGCGGAGGTGCGGGGGGCGACCGCGGCGACGGTGCAGCCGCGCCGGTACGCCTGCTCGACGAGCGCGGTGAGACCCGGTTCGCGGCCGTAGTCGGTGGTGATGAGCAGCAGGTCGTACGGGCCTGCCCAGCCGGGCAGCGCCCAGTTCAGGGCGCTGGGCTCGGGGCGGGCGCCGGTGGGGCGCAGGGCGGTGACGGGGCAGGCGCCGCCGGTCAGCGCGCGCAGCAGGTCGGCGGTGGTGTACGCGACGGGTCCTGGGCCGGCGACGAGCAGCGCGCGGGGGCGGCCGTCCGGCTGCACCCTGGCGAGGTCGGACTCGGCGGCCTGGCGGGTGGCGATGCGCATCTGGGCGCCGGCCTGGGCGGCGGAGCGCAGCAGGCCGCGGGCGTCGGCGCGGCCGAGTTCCCCGGGGTCGTCGAGCAGCGACTCGTCGAGCATGGCGGCGGGGGCCTAGGCGGGGCGGCGGGCTTCGTCCACGAGCAGGACGGGGATCTCGTCGCGTACGGGGTAGACGAGGCCGCAGGTGTCGGAGGTGCACTGCAGCTCGGGCTCGCCGGGGGCGGCGTCACCGTCGGCGCCGTCCTTGCTCTCGCGCAGCGGGGCGTGGCACGCCGGGCAGGCGAGGATCTCCAGGAGGCTGGCGTCGACCGGCATGTGCGTCCCCTTCGGCTGGCTGCGGCGGTGCTGGGCTCGGCTGTGCGTGCGAGCGGCAGCCGCCAGCCTACCGCCGGGCGTACGGGCCCGCCTGCGCGCGGGCGTGCCCACGTGCGCGGGGGCGGGGGCGGGGGCGTAAGGGCCGTACGTCCATGGGGCCGTGCCCCTTACCGGTTACCGGCCGGCTGCGGTGTCTCTCCGGCCGCGCCCGCCGCTCAGCCCCGTACCAGCGCCAGCGCCTCGTCCCGGACCCGCGCCATCGTCTCCGCGTCGCCCGCCTCCACGTTCAGCCGCAGCAGCGGCTCCGTGTTGGACGCCCGCAGGTTGAACCACCAGCCGTCGCCGGTGACCGTCAGCCCGTCCAGCTCGTCGATCGTGACGCCCTCGCGTCCGGTGTACGCGGCCCTGACCGCCGCCAGCCGCCCGTCCTGGTCGTCGACGGTGCTGTTGATCTCGCCGGAGGCCGCGTACCGGTTGTAGGCGGCGACGAGCTGCGACAGCGGCCCGTCCTGGCCGCCGAGCGCGGCGAGGACGTGGAGCGCGGCGAGCATGCCGGTGTCGGCGTTCCAGAAGTCGCGGAAGTAGTAGTGCGCGGAGTGCTCGCCGCCGAAGATGGCGCCGGTCCTGGCCATCTCCTGCTTGATGAAGGAGTGGCCGACGCGGGTGCGCACGGGGGTGCCGCCGTGCTCCTTGACGACCTCGGGCACGGACCAGGACGTGATCAGGTTGTGGATGATCGTGCCGCCGCCGTTGCGCTCCAGCTCGCGCGCGGCGACCAGCGCGGTGATCGCGGACGGCGGGACCGGGTCGCCCTTCTCGTCCACGACGAAGCAGCGGTCGGCGTCGCCGTCGAAGGCGAGACCGGCGTCGGCACCGGTCTTGCGGACCTCGGCCTGCAGGTCGGTGATGTTCTTCGGGTCGAGCGGGTTGGCCTCGTGGTTGGGGAAGGTGCCGTCCAGCTCGAAGTAGAGGGGGACGACATCGACGGGCAGGGGCGCGAAGACGCTGGGCACGGTGTGGCCCGCCATGCCGTTGCCGGCGTCCACGACGACCTTCAGCGGGCGCACGGCGCTGAGGTCGACCAGGGAGCGCAGGTGGGCGGCGTAGTCGGCGAGGAGGTCGGTCTCGGTGACGCCGCCGGGCTCCGCGACGGGCGCGGGCGGGCCCTCGGCCTGCCACCGCTCGACCTTGGCGCGGATCTCGGCGAGGCCGGTGTCCCGGCCGACGGGGGCGGCGCCGGCGCGGCACATCTTGATGCCGTTGTACCGCGCGGGGTTGTGGCTGGCGGTGAACATGGCGCCGGGCAGGCCGAGATGGCCGCTGGCGAAGTAGAGCTGGTCGGTGGAGCACAGACCGATGAGGACGGCGTCCGCGCCGCGGGCGGCGGCGCCGCGCGCGAAGGCGGCGGCCAGCGCGGGCGACGAGGGGCGCATGTCATGGCCGATGACGATCCGGTCGGCGCCGGTGGTCTCGGTGAAGGCGGCGCCGAAGAGCTCGACGAGCGGCTCGTCGAGCTGCTCGGGGAAGACGCCGCGTACGTCGTACGCCTTCACGATCGTCGAGAGATCGGTCACGGGATACCGCCCTTCGCACGCTGCCTGAGGCTTGCACAGTACGCGATGAGGCGGGCACGCGCCGTCCGGGGCGGCGGGCGGCGGGGAGGGCGGTGGTCAGGCTTCCGGGGAGCGGAGCACCCGCAGGTGGGCGCGGCGGGCGACCTCCATGGGGTCCGCGTCCCGGCCGCCGGGGGCCGCGGCGCGCGGGGCGGTGATGCCGTCGCCGTCCGGCGCCGCGCGGGGCGGGCGGGCCGCTTCGCGTACGGCGTTGGCCAGGGCCTCCAGGTCGTCGCTGCTGGGCCGCGCGGGGCCTGAGGGGACCGCGAGCCGGACGACTTCCCAGCCGCGCGGGGCGGTGAGCCGTTCGGAGTGCTCCGTGCACAGGTCGTAACAGTGCGGCTCGGCGTAGGTGGCGAGGGGGCCGAGGACGGCGGTGGAGTCGGCGTAGACGTAAGTGAGCGTCGCGACGGCGGCACGGCCGCATGCGGTGCGCGAACAGCGACGTACAGGGCTCACGATGTTGGACGGTACCGCACTCCTGAGCGGGCCGCGACGACTCGTCGCCGCGTCACCCACCCGTGTCGCCTGCCGTGCTGCGCGAAGCACGGCGCGTATGGCCGAGTTGACCTGCGACATCGGTCACATCGGCGGCGGGTACGACGTTGCAAGTGATCATCCCTGGCTGCAAATCGTGTCAATCCCACCGGTTTCGGCGGACTTCGGGTCGTTCATCTGCGGGCCGATTCCTGCGCCGACCGTTCACTTCGCGACATTCCCGGGGTTGCCCCGGGATGGACTGCGGCGGGCCCGGCGCGGGCTACGCTCATCGGTGATGGAGCACACAGAACGGCAGGCGACGCCCCCCGAGCCCCCGCCGCACCCGCGTGGCCGCACCCGCGACCGCCACGGCCGCGGCATGCGGGGCCCCGTGGCGCCGCCGCAGGTGCCGCTGTCGCTCAGCCGCGCGGACGCCTTCGTCGACCTGGTGCACGAGTCCGCCACCCGCCTCGAACGCCGCTGGCCCCAGCTCGCCGGCGTCGAGTTCGCCGTCCTCGACGTCCCCGGCCGCGACAGCGGCCCGCCCGGCTGGGAGGACGACGGCGGGGTGCCGCTCGGCAAGCTCGTCACGGGCGGCGAGGGCCCGGACCGTATCGTCGTCTACCGCCGCCCCGTCGAGATCCGCACGAAGAACCGCGACGAGCGCGCGCTGCTGGTCCACGAGGTGATCGTCGAGCAGGTCGCCGAACTCCTCGGCGTCGCCCCGGAGTCGGTGGATCCGCACTACGGCCAGGAGTGACCGCGGCGCCCCGCGTCAGTCCGTGAGGACGCCCAGGTCCTGCTCGGCGTCCGGGACTTCGACCATGCTGTTGTCGTCCGGGAGGGTCTGGATCGTGAACATCGGGATGCCGTCCTCCTTCGTCTGAAGCGTGCGCGAGGCGTAGAGCCGGCCGCCCGAGGCGCGTTCGACGGTGAGCGCGAAGGTGCCCTTGGTGCCGGACGCCTTCGGGGGCTCGACGGTGAGGGTGGTGCGGGGTTTGACCGTGTACGTCTCCTCCGCGGCCTCGCCGCCCTCGCTGCCCGGCGACGCGGTCACCTTGACCTCGACAGCCTTGTCGGGGGCGGTCAGGGACAGCGTCGCGGCCCCTTCCCAGTTCCCGGCGGCCGTGGCGCGCGACTCGACGGGCATCGAGGAGGGGATGAACGCCATCTCCTGCTCGGTGTTCTTGCCGCGGGTCACGCGCAGGGCGGCGACGACGGGTGCCGTACTGCCGTCCTCCGGCTCCAGGATCAGCGAACCCACCTCGCCCTGCGTGAGCTTCTGCATGTCGATCGCCGTCGTCATGCCGCTCTTGGCGTGCACCGACTCGTATCCGGCGGGGGTGATCGAGCCGTTGGGTCCGGCGAGCTTCACGGCGAGGTCGGCGTCGTCCTCCCCCGGGACGTAGACGACGAGGCGCACGGAGGTGGCGTCGCCGGGGATGCCCGGGAGGACGGCGCCCGGCGCGGGTGCGGAGACGGGCTGGAGCCAGTCGCCGCCAAGCTGCTCGTCGACGGCGTGCACGGCGGCGCCGACGCGGCCCGAGCGGGCGGCGACGTGCACCGCGACGTTGATCGACGGCTCCTCGGTGAGCGTGGAGAGCAGCACCGAGGCGCTGGAGCGGGCCGGGACCCGGATGTCGTCGCCGGTCTCGCTCTCGACCGGGCCGTCCTTGTCGAACAGCTCCAGGTCGACGATGGCGTCCTCGTCGTCGGGGTTGGTCAACTGGACGTAGTCGCGGCGCTCGTCGATCGTGCTGGCGCCGGCGAACCAGAACTCGCTGTCGGGCGCCGTGCAGCGCGCGCCGGACAGGCCGCGGCCGTCGCCCGCGGTGACGAGGGTCGTCTGCTGCACGCTCCAGCCGGGGGCGAAGTCGCCCTCCGCGGTGCCGACGAGCGCGGGGGCCCCGGTCTCGTCGGTGGTGGCCGCGGCGGGGGTGCCGGCGCGCTTCAGGGGGGCGACGGGGTCGGGGGCGTCGTCCTTCTGCGGTGCGTCCTTCTCCTTCTGCCCGTCCTTCCCGTCGCCGCCGTCGCCCTGTTTCTCCTCTTCTTCGGCGGCTTCTTCTCCGGCGGCTTCGGACTCCGTTGTGGCGGACAGCAGTTCTGCGCTGCCGTCGTCGCCCTCGCCCGGGGGCACGAAGGAGGTGTACGTCGTCTCGCCGAGCTCCGTGTCGCCGGGCTGCGGGCACAGCAGGGTGGTGCGCTCGACGGCGATACGGGCCGCGGCGGGTGCGGCGGTGGCGCCGTCGTCCTCGTCGCCGGGGACGGTGAGCGTGGCGACGCCGGCGGTGACGGCGAGCGCTGCCGCGGCGGCGATCAGGGAGAGGGGGCCGGTCTTCACGCGTTGTCGCTCCCGTCCCGCTCGGCGCCCGCGCCGTAGGTCCGTTGGTCGTCGTACGGGCCGGGGTACCCCTCTGCGCCGTACGGGTCCTGCCCGCCGTAGCCCTGCGCGGGCTGCTGTCCGCCCTGCTGCTCGCCCGCGTACGCACCGGCGTCGTACTGCGGCTCGTAGGGCGCCTCGTACGACGTCCCGCCGTACTGCTGGCCGTAGCCGGTGCCGTCCCACTCGTAGCCCTGCGGCGGGGCCGCGTACGGGTCGGCGACCCCCGTGTCCGCGTAGCCCTGCTCCGCCTGCCCGGCGCCCGGCACCGGCGCCGCGGCCCAGGCCGGCTGTTCGTCGGGAGCGCCGGGAGAGCCGGGCGGCATCGGCGGCATCGGGGGCGCTTCGGGCGCCGCACCCGGCGCGTCCGCGCCCGCGTCCGCCCCGCCGCCCGCGTCCGCGCCCTCCGCCGCGGCAGCCGCCGCCCGCAGCCGCCGTGCGCGCCGGCCGTCGCCCTGAAGCGCCTGCGCCGGCACCGCCGGCGCGCCCGCATCCGGCAGGTCGTCGTCCACGTGGCGCCGCCGCCCGGGCAGCGCCAGCACCAGCACGACGAGCAGCGCCGCGCCGCGCGCCCAGGTCCACGTCGTATGCGTCACGGCGGTGTCGTACGTGACGTCCAGCCGCCCGCCGCCGGCGGGCAGTTCGAAGCCCTGCGCCCAGCCGTCGACCGTCGTCGCCTTCAGCGGCTCGCCGTCCAGGGTGGCCTGCCACCCGGCGCTCGCCGCGTCCGCGAGGCGCAGCACCCGGCCCTCGGGACCCTCCTTGAGGTCCGTGTGCACCTCGACGGGTCCCGCGGCCACGGGCACCGGCTCGCTGGCAGCGGTCCCGGCGCTCTCGTCTCCGCCCTCGACCACGGTGACCCGCGAGACCCGGACGTCCACGCGCCACAGCGCGCCGCCGTCCTGCTGGCTGAGCCGGGTCAGCCCGGGGGTGGTGTCGAGTACGCGGCCGAAGGCGCGCGGGGCGTCGTTGCGTACGAGGACGTAGCGCACGGCGTACGCGCCCAGCTCGGCCGACTGGTCGGCGCCGGAGCCGGCCACCAGCCCGGAAACGGTGCCGGAGAGCCGGGAGTTGCCGCCGTCGGCCGCGGCCAGCTCGGCGTCGCCGAGGCGGGCGCCCGCGCCGCGTACCAGCATGTACTCGACCTCGCCGGCCGACCCGCCGACGACCAGCGTGCGCGGCTGGTCCGGCGTGCGGCTCTCCTCCGCGACGAACGCCGGCACCTGGTCGGCGCCGCCGCGCTCCAGCGGCCCGTCGGCGCCGCGCCACATCCACCCCGCGACCAGCACCAGCGGCCCCACGGCGCAGGCGACGGCGACGAGCGCGGCGGCCGGCTGCCGCCAGCCGAAGGACTGCTCGGCGACGCGGTGGCGGGCCCCGTCGGCGCCGATGACGGCGGCGGTCAGCAGCGCCAGCCCGTAGACGAGCGTCTGCGGGCCGGTCCAGCCGTCGCCCGCGCCGGCCGCGGCGAGCAGCCCGGCGAGGGCGGCGACGGCCCACGCGGCGCCGACCGGCAGCCGCCGGTCGGAGCGCAGCAGGGCGGCCATGGCGGCGAGCACGACGCCGGCGAGCAGCACGCCGCCGCCGGCGTTGGGGCCGCCGGGCGAGGCGAGCAGCAGGCCGAGGGGGCTCACGTCGGCGTCGGTCTCCAGCCCGGCCTCGGAGAAGAAGCGGGAGGGCCCGGTCAGCAGCTCGAGCGACCAGGGCGCCAGGAGCACCATGGGGGTGATCAGGACGGCCAGTTGCCGCAGGCCGTGACCGACGGGGCCGACGGGGCTCTCGCCGCGCACGACGCTGAAGGCGACCAGCGCGGCGGCCAGGCAGCCGGCCAGCGGCCAGACGACGGGCGTGAAGGCGGTGGTGACGGTCAGCAGCAGCGCGTACGCCCAGGCGCCGCGCCAGCTCGCCCGGCCGCGCAGCCCGCTCGCGGCGACGGCCGCGCGGGCGAGGAGCGGCAGCAGCACGGCGAGCACCGCGGTGCCGATGCGGCCGGCGGCGAGCGCGCCGGTGGCGGCGGGCAGGAAGGCGTACGCGACGCTGCCCCAGGCGCGCAGCAGGCGGGAGCTGACGAGCGGCCGGGAGGCGAAGTACGCGGTGAAGCCGGCCAGCGGCACCGAGCAGACGAGCAGCAGGGTCAGGGCGGCGTTGGTGCTGCCGAACAGGAGGCCGGCGAGGCCGGCGAGGAGCGCCAGGTAGGGCGGCGCGTCCTGGGTGCCGCCGGTGCCGACGGGGTGCCAGGAGTCGGCGTACGACGCCCAGAGGTCCCCGGCCTCGGCGGGGGCGGGCAGCAGCGCGCCGCCGATGAGGGCGCCGCCGCCGAGCAGCTCGCGGCAGGCGATGAGGGCGACGAGCAGCAGGACGGCGAAGAGCACAGGACCCGGCTTGCGCGCCACCCGCTTCAGCCGGGCGAACTGCTCGACTTGGAGAAAGTCGGCGTCGTCGTCGCCGGGGCCGCTCTCGACGGCGCCGCCGTGCCGGCCGCCGCCGGACAGCTCGGGCTCGGAGCGCCCGCTGAAGTTGCTGAACACCTGCTCGACGGTGACGCGGATGGTCGCGCCGCGGCCCGGGAAGAGCGGCTTGAGGTCGCCTGGCGGTACGGCTGCCTTACCGAGGAGGTTGCCCCGTCTGCGGCGGGCGGCGGCGATGCGGTGCGGGCTCAGCAGCACGGCGCCGAGGCCGGCGACCTCGTCGAGGGCCTGGCGCGGGACCTTGCCGACGAGGTAGGCGAGCGTGCGCAGCAGGGTGCCGAGGACGAGCCGGAAGGTGATGTACGGCAGGGCCGCCGCGGAGGAGTTGACGAGGAGGGTGTAGGCGGCACCGGCCTTGTCGACGCGGTGCGGGCTCGCCCCTTTCCCGGTCTGCCCGGATCTGCCGATGCAGTCGATGGAGCGCCGCTCACGGGCGGCTGCCTCGGCGTGCCGCATGACGGCGTCGGGCTGGACGACGACGCGGTGGCCGGCGCGGTGGGCGCGCCAGCACAGGTCGACGTCGTCGCGCATGAGGGGCAGCCGGACGTCGAAGCCGCCGAGTTGGTCGAAGACGTCGCGGCGGATGAGCATGCCGGCGGTGGAGACGGAGAGCACGTCGCGGATGCCGTCGTGCTGGCCCTGGTCCTGCTCGCGGCGGTCGATGCCGGTCCAGCGGCGACCGCTGTGGGCGATGGAGACGCCGGCCTCCAGCAACTGCCGGCGGTCGTACCAGCCGCGCAGCTTGGGGCCGATGATCGCGGCGGAGGGCGTGTCGTCGGCGAGGCGGAGCAGCGCTTCGAGCGCGTCGGGCTCGGCGGCGCAGTCGTCGTGCAGCAGCCACAGCCACTGCACGGGCTCGCCGTGCGGAAACTCCGGCATGTCGTACGCGTCGTCGCGCCAACTGCGGCTGACGGGGTCCCAGCCGCTGGGCCGGCGCAGGTACGGCAGTTGGTCGGGGGTGAGCACGCCCGCGGTGCGCGCGGCCTCGGCGGCGGCGGTGCCGAAGCCGGTGCGGCGGGCGAGGTGGAGCACGCGCTCGGCGCCGAGGGCTTCGGTGAGGATACGGGCGGAGCCGTCGGCGCTGCCGGTGTCGGCGGCGATGACGTTCTGCACGGGGCGCTCCTGCGCGGTGAGCGCCGCGAGCGCGTCGGGCAGCCACCGCTCGCCGTCGTGCGAGACGAGCACGGCGGTGACGACGTGCCGGGGGAAGGCGGGGGCGCCGCCGCCGGGGTCGGCCGTGGCCGTCCCGGGCCGGCCTGCCGCGTCGGCTGCGGCGGCCGGGTAGCCGGCCGCGTAGTCAGCGTTGCTGTGCTCGGACATCGAGGTGCGGACCCCTGGCGGAGTCCGGGTCACCTCCCGGGAATGTGGCGGCTGTCGTGGACGGTGCCCCACACTAGAGGGTCCCTCCGTCACAGGGCGACTTGGCGGACGATCCCCAGGCCGCCGCCGGGTTCCGCCGAGGTCACGTACGCCGCACGGGCGCCGGGCGCACGCCCCGCACGAACGCTCCGGCGCCGCGCTCGGCGCGCCGGGCCACCCGGCGGCCGGCTACAGCGCCGCTTTCTTCAGCCGGCGCCGCTCGCGCTCGGACAGGCCGCCCCAGATGCCGAAGCGCTCGTCGTTGGCGAGGGCGTACTCCAGGCACTCGGACCGGACTTCACAGGCGAGGCAGACCTTCTTGGCCTCGCGCGTGGATCCGCCCTTCTCCGGGAAGAAGGATTCGGGGTCGGTCTGGGCGCACAAGGCGCGCTCCTGCCACCCGAGCTCCTCGTCCGCCTCCTCGACCAGCACCTGCTGGAACAGCTCGGTCATCTGCGCCCCTCGTCTTTGCTTCCCCGTGATGTTGCCGTTACCGAATCGCCTGAACGGACACGTGTGAAATTACAGGTACGCCGCTCTGGCACAGTCAAGCCGGGATCTGCTATTGGACCTCTTATTCACCCTGCGGCACCAAGCCCTCGTGAATAGTGTTCATATCGGCCAAGACCATGACAGTCCGATAGACCGCGGCCCCGGCAGGTACCCCTGCCGAGGGAGACGATCGGGGCTTCGGCGTCGTTGCGGCCCGCCCGGCAAAGCGAAGAAGATCACAGTCGCGTCACGGATGCACAACGGCACCCCGGCCCCGACGGCCGTCTGCGGTTGGTCGCCGTCTCTCCGTACAACGGGGTGAATAAACCTTTCGCCACGGCCGGCAACCGGAAGGTGTGAATCCCTGCGCGGAACGCCGGCATCCAGTTGACAACCACCGCCCGGATCCGCTCTGCTGATGCGCATGTCGGGCCCGTGGCCGTACCGGCCGAGCGAGGAGTGTCCGAGCTGTTGTAGCCGCTGAGGCTCCAGCTCCGCCCCCTGCTGCCTGCACCGCAGGCGCCCCCACGCCCCACCCACCGCCTCCTCGCGCAACCCTCTGCGCGCACCACACACGCCAAGGACTCCCGAGCCCCATGCTCAGCGACATCCAGGTCGGTGGCGACCCGCTCGCCTTCCCGCACCTCCTCCCGCCCCCGCCCGCGCACCCCGTCACCGTCGCCGACTTCGCCGGCCTCGCCCGCGCGCTCGCCGCCGACCGGAACGCCTGGGCGCCGCTCGTCGACTACGACCCCGTCACGCGCTGGTACCACCGGCTGCGTACCGGCCCCGGCTACGAGGTGTGGCTGCTGAGCTGGCTGCCCGGACAGCGCAGCGGGGCGCACGGCCACGGCCCGTCCTCCGGCGTACTCACCATGCTGGAGGGGGAGTTGACGGAGCGCGCGAACCACACGCCGCGCATCCTCGCGCCGGGCGCGCAGAGATTCTTCGCGCCGGGGTACGTCCACGAGGTCGTCAACGACGCGCTGGCCCCCGCCGTCAGCCTGCACGTCTACTTCCCCGCCCTCACCGAGATGCCGATGCACCAGGACCAGCGCGACACCGCGTGCTGCGCCGGCCGCCGGACGTATGAGCCCGCCCGCCCCTGAGCCCGGCCTGCAAGACTGGGCGCCATGCGCATCGTTGTACTGGCCGGCGGGATCGGCGGCGCCCGGTTCCTCCGCGGCCTGAAGCAGGCAGAGCCGGACGCGGACGTCACCGTCGTCGGCAACACCGGCGACGACATCCATCTGTTCGGCCTCAAGGTCTGCCCCGACCTCGACACCGTGATGTACACGCTCGGCGGCGGCATCCACGAGGGGCAGGGCTGGGGCCGTGCCGACGAGACGTTCACCGTCAAGGAGGAACTCGCCGCGTACGGCGTCGGCCCCGGCTGGTTCGGGCTCGGCGACCGCGACTTCGCCACCCACATCGTGCGCACCCAGATGCTCGGCGCCGGTTTCCCGCTCAGCGCCGTCACCGAGGCGCTGTGCGACCGCTGGCGGCCGGGCGTCCGGCTGCTCCCGATGACCGACGACCGGGTCGAGACGCACGTCGCCGTCGAGGTGGACGGCGAGCGCAAGGCGATCCACTTCCAGGAGTACTGGGTGCGGCTGCGCGCCTCCGTGCCCGCGCTCGCCGTGGTGCCCGTCGGCGCCGAGCAGGCCAAGCCCGCGCCCGGCGTGCTGGAGGCCATCGGCGACGCCGACGTGGTCCTCTTCCCGCCGTCCAACCCCGTCGTCAGCATCGGCACGATCCTCGCCGTGCCGGGCATCCGCGAGGCCATCGCCGACGCCGACGTGCCCGTCGTGGGCCTGTCCCCCATCGTCGGCGGCGCCCCGGTGCGCGGCATGGCCGACAAGGTGCTGGCCGCCGTCGGCGTCGAGACCACCGCCGAGGCCGTCGCCCTGCACTACGGCTCCGGGCTCATCGACGGCTGGCTGGTCGACGAGGTGGACACGGCGGCGGTGCCGGCAGTGGAGGCCGCCGGGATCCGCTGCCGGGCGGTGCCGCTGATGATGCGGGACACGGACGCGACCGCGCGGATGGCCGCGGCGGCGCTGGAGCTGGCTCAGGAGGTACGGGCATGACGGCGGGTACAGGCACGGGCACGGAGACGGGTGCGGGTCCGGATCCGGAGGCCGGCGGCGCGGCGCCGGTCGCGGAGTTCCGCGTACGGGCCCTGCCCGGCATCCCCGAGGTGCGCCCCGGCGACGACCTGGCCGCGCTCGTCGCCGCCGCGGCCACCTCGTCGAGCGGCCTCGCCGGACCCCCGCTCGCCGACGGCGATATCCTCGTCGTCACCTCCAAGGTGGTCAGCAAGGCCGAGGGCCGGGTGCGGCAGACCGCCGTCCCCGGCGACCGGGAGGCCGCCATCGACGAGGAGACCGTGCGCCTCGTCGCCCGCCGCGGCCCGCTGCGTATCGTCGAGACCCGGCACGGCCTGGTGATGGCCGCCGCCGGCGTGGACGCCTCCAACACCCCCGCCGGCACCGTCCTGTTGCTCCCCGAGGACCCCGACGCCTCCGCCCGCGCGCTGCGCGCCGGCGTGCGCGCGGCCCTCGGCGTCAACGTCGGCGTCCTGGTCACCGACACCTTCGGCCGCCCCTGGCGCAACGGCGTCACCGATGTCGCCATCGGCTCCGCGGGCGTGCGGGTGCTGGACGACCTGCGCGGCGCCCCGGACACGTACGGCAACGCCCTGGAGGGCACGATCGTCGCCGTGGCCGACGAGCTGGCCGCCGCCGGCGAGCTGGTCAAGGGCAAGGCCGGCGGGCTGCCGGTCGCGGTGCTCAGCGGGCTGCCGCAGCTCGTCGCCCCGGCCGGCGAGGAGGACGGGCCGGGCGCGCGGGCGCTGGTGCGGGAGCCGGCCGAGGACATGTTCCGCCTCGGCACCTCGGAGGCGGTCCGCGAGGCGGTGACGCAGCGGCGTACGGTGCGCGCGTTCACCGCCGAGCCCGTCGACCCGGCGGCGGTGCGGCGGGCGGTGGCCGCCGCGGTGACGGCGCCGGCACCGCACCACACGACGCCGTGGCGGTTCGTGCTGCTGGAGTCGCAGGCGGCGCGGACCGAGCTGCTGGACGCGATGCGCGAGGCGTGGATCCGCGACCTGCGGGAGCTGAGCAACTACACGGAGGAGTCCATCGCCAAGCGGATCCGCCGCGGCGACGTGCTGCGCAACGCCCTGTATCTGGTGGTCCCCTGCCTGGTGATGGACGGCTCGCACACCTACCCCGACGACCGGCGCAACGCCGCCGAGCGGGAGATGTTCGTCGTCGCCACGGGGGCCGGGGTGCAGAACTTCCTCGTCGCGCTGGCGGCTGAGTCACTGGGCTCGGCGTGGGTGTCGTCCACGATGTTCTGCCGGGACGTGGTCCGCGAGGTGCTGGACCTGCCGGCGGACTGGGACCCGATGGGCGCGGTGGCCGTGGGCCACGCGGCGGCCCCGCCGCGGGAGCGCCCGCCGCGGACGGCGGAGGCGTTCACCGTGGTGCGCTGAGCGCGCCGGGGGCGGCGCAGGCGTACGACGACGGGACCCCGGCCCACCGCGGGCCGGGGTCCCGTCCGACTGATCAACTTGCTCAGTTGGCCGCCTTGCTCAGTTGGCCGACACAGTGACCTTCTCGTCGTTCTTCAACTGCTCGAAGAGCTTCTTGGCCTTCGGCTCGTCCCACACCTGCACGGAGCCGAGCGTGGGGTCGTTGCCGCCGGAGACGACCGGCAGGTTCATCTGCTTGCCGTCGCCGCCCGAGACGCCCTTCATGGCCCAGAACATCTGCAGCACGTTGTACAGGCTCATGTCCTTGTCGACGATCAGCGAGTCCAGCCCTGCGCCCATCGTCGGGTAGAGCTTGAACGGGTTGAGGATCGTCGTCATCTTCGCGGACTCGCTGGCCAGCTTCGACAGCAGCTTCTGCTGGTTCTTCGTGCGGTCCAGGTCGCCGCCCGGCAGCGCGTAGCGGTTGCGGACGAAGGCCAGCGCCTCGGCGCCGTCGAGCTTCTGGCAGCCCTTCTCGAAGTCGGCGCCGGAGTTCTTGTCCTTGACCGCCTCGTCGAAGCACATCTCGACGCCGCCGAGCTCGTCGACGATGTTGGCGAAGCCGCCGAAGCCGATCTCGGCGTAGTGGTCGATCTTCAAGCCGGTGTTGTACTCGACCGTGCGGACCAGCAGTTCGGGGCCCTCGATGGCGTAGGCCGCGTTGATCTTCTGCTTCTGGTCCGGTATGCGGTTGCCGGTTTCGGAGCCGGTGAAGGACGGGATGGTGACCTTCCAGTCGCGCGGGAGGCTGACCATCGTGTTCCCGTTGTCACCGGTGTGCAGGATCATCATCGAGTCGGTGCGCTTGCCCTCGACGGAGCCGGTGTGCAGCTCGTCCTGCCGCTCCTTGGACAGGCCCTCGCGGCTGTCGGAGCCGACGATGAGGTAGGTCGTGCCGTCCTGGCCGTCCGGGCGGTCCTCGACCTTGCTGAGGTCCACCTCGCGGCGGAGCTTGGAGTCCGCCCAGAAGTACGTGACGGTGGGCACGACGATGAGGATGACGAGCGCGACGATGGCGCCGATCTTGATCCGCTTGCGCCAGTTCGGCGGCGGCTTGCCGGGGCCGCCAGCCGGGCTGCGGCTGCCGTCGTCGCCGTACGGGCCGGGGGGCTCGCCGCCGCCGCTGCGGTAGACCTGCCCCTCGTTGTAGCCGTCGTCGTACGGAGCGTGTTCGTCCGCGTAGCCCCGGGAGCGCTGCGGCGGCACCCCGCCGCCCACGACGGGCATGACGCGGTGGGGCTCCGGGTCGGAGGCGCGGCTGCCGCGCCCGTACCGGTCCCGGCTGTCTGCGGTCCATCCCTCGGGCCAGTCGCTCATGCGGGAAGTGTGCCCTGTCCGCGCGGCCGACCTGAAGGGGGGTTCCGAATCGGGCCTGGCTTGTAGCGGTTCTGATGCAAAGCCGCGCGCCGCATACAGTGACACGCATGAACGATCAGGCACGTCAGGCGGCGGACGAGGCGAAACCCACCTCCGCCTCCCGCACCACGCTGTCGCACATCATGACGGCGAACGACACGAACCTCCTCGGCACCGTGCACGGCGGCGTGATCATGAAGCTGGTCGACGACGTGGCGGGGGCGGTCGCGGGACGGCACTCGGGCGGGCCCGCGGTGACGGCGTCGATGGACGAGATGGTGTTCCTGGAGCCGGTGCGGATCGGGGACCTGGTGCATGTGCTGGCGCAGGTCAACTGGACGGGTCGGACCTCGATGGAGGTCGGGGTGCGGGTGATGGCCGAGCGGTGGAACGAGTCGACGCCGGCGAAGCAGGTCGCGAGCGCGTACCTGGTCTTCGCCGCGGTCGACGACCAGGGGCGCCCGCGCCCGGTCCCGCCGGTCGCGCCGGAGACGGAGCGTGACGAGCGGCGCTGCCAGGAGGCCCAGATCCGGCGCACCCACCGGCTCGCCCGCCGGCGCGCGATCAAGAACCTGCGCGCCCGCCGCGAATCCGCCTGACGCCAGGGCGCGCGGGGCGGGGCGGGCGCACCGCCGCGGGGGCGTGCGCCGCGGGCACGGCTCGCGCGGGGGCGGACGAGGCACCTACGAGGGCCGGGCGTGCGGCCGGAGGCGTGCGCCACATCGGCGTACGGGACCGCGCACGCCCCGGGAGCGCACCGTCCCGCACGCCGGGCCCGCTGCCTGCCGCGGCGGCGCACGTGGCCGCCCGGCTTCGCGGCTCCGTGGGAAACGTCACATACAGCGGTGTCTCGTGCAGCGGCGTCACATACCGCGGCAGCGTTGCAGCGGTGTGGGGTGGAGCGGTGTCAGGTGCAGAGGACTTCGTCGCCCGTGACCGCCGACCAGACGTCCGCGCCGTCCAGGATCGGGTCCGCGGGCCGTACCCGGTGGACCTCCTCGTGGTCCCCGCCCAGCGTGACCGTCATGAGCCCGCCGTGGCCGGGTACCGGGCTCAGCTTCGCGTGCGGGAAGGCCGCGGCCAGGGAGCGCACCGAGCGGTCCCACTGCGGGTCGTACGTGATGACCGTGCGGTCCGTGGGCACCGCCGTCGTGGCCGCGCCGGTGGTGGCGAAGCCCATGCGGGTCAGCGTCCGGTCCACCCGGCCGCCGAGGCCGTTCTCCACCGTGCCGTTCGCCACGTGCACCCGGACCCGCTCCGGCGGCACCTCCACCGGCGTCGCCCCGCCCCTGCCCTCGTCCTTGTCCTTCCCCTTCTCCTGGCGGCCGGCCGCCGCCTTCCTGCCGTCGCCGCCGTCCGAGCCCCCGCGCGGCTCCTTCAGCGGCCGGTCCTCGCGCAGCCTGTCGAAGAGCCGCCGGGCCCGCTCCTCGTCCCACCTGACCGTCGCGCCGAGCCCCGGCACCTCGTGGCCCATGTCCGCCACCGGCACCGTCACGAAATCCGACGACTCCGGCGAGAACCCGTGCAGCGCCTTGCCCAGGGCGAACACCGCGCCTGTGTCCAGCGCCGCGTCCGTACGCACGGACCCCAGCAGCGTCGAGCCGACCTCGCGGAAGCGCAGCGGGTTCATCAGGCCGCTGGTGCCGGTGAGCTTGTCCATCACGGCGGCCAGGAAGCGCTGCTGGCGCTGCATCCGGCCCATGTCGGACGCGCCGTCCAGATGCCGGGCGCGTACGTACGCCAGCGCCTGCCCGCCGTCGAGGCGGCTGGTGCCCGCGGGCAGGTCGAGGCCGGAGTACTTGTCGCGCAACGGGCGCTGTGTGCACACCTGCACGCCCCCGACCACGTCCACCGTCTTCATGAACGCCGCGAAGTCGATCTCCACGTAGTGGTCGATGTGCACCCCGGACAGCTTCTCCACGGCGCGTACGGTCAGCGGCGGGCCGCCGTGCGTGTACGCGGCGTTGACCTTCGCCGGGTGCGTGCTGCGCCGTTCGCCGAGGGCGCGGTTGGTGTGCGGCGGCAGGTCGACGTAGCTGTCGCGCGGGATGCTGACCACGCTCGCGCGCCCGCGGTCGCGCGACAGGTGGACGAGCATCAGCGCGTCCGTGCAGTTGCACGCCACGCCGCCGAGGCGGTGCTTGCGCCGTTCCGCGTCGCTCACGCTGTCGCGCCGGTCGACGCCGGCGACGAGGAAGTTGAGCCCGTGCCCCTCCCGGGGGCGGTCGGAGAGCCCGCCGAAGGCGTCGACCCGGCCGATGCCGGAGTCGATGGAGTTGAGCATGACGTACCCGGCCCCGGCGGTGGCCAGCAGCAGCAGGGACAGCGCGGTGGCGATCCGCAGACCCCAGCGCCTGCGCTTCTCGGACGTGGCTGGCACGGTTGCGGGACCTCCGCGGGGCTCGGGCGGCTGCGTCGGGGTGCGGGTTCGCGGATGCGGGTGTACGGATGCGGGTGTACGGGTGCGGATGCGGGGGCGAGTACGTGGCGGAACGGCGGCACGGGCCCGGACCGACCACGGTATGGGCGTCGGCGCGGTCCTTCCCCCCACACGCCGTCAGTACGCTTAACGCCACCCTGCGGGCACGCCCCGATCCCCCGTTCGCGGTAACGTGAGCCGCCTATGAACGAGTCTGTGACGCCACCCCCCGCGGTCTCCGTGATCATGCCGGTGCTCAACGAGGAGCGGCACCTGCGCGAGTCGGTGCGCCACATCCTGGAGCAGGACTACCCGGGCGGCCTGGAGGTCGTCATCGCCCTGGGCCCGTCCACGGACCGCACCGACGCCATCGCCGCCGAGCTGGTCCGCGAGACGGCGGACAGCGCGCGCTGCGTACGTACGGTGCCGAACCCCACGGGCCGTACGCCCGCCGGGCTCAACGCCGCCATCGAAGCCTCCTCGCACCCCGTCGTGGTCCGGGTCGACGGCCACGGCATGCTCTCCCCCGGGTATATCTCCACCGCCGTCCGGCTGCTGGCCGAGACCGGGGCGCAGAACGTCGGCGGCGTCATGCACGCCGAGGGCGAGACGAGCTGGGAGCAGGCCGTCGCCGCAGCGATGACCGCGCGCATCGGGGTCGGCAACGCGGCGTTCCACACCGGCGGCGAGGCGGGGCCCGCGGACACCGTGTACCTCGGCGTCTTCCGCCGGGAGGCACTGGAGCAGCAGGGCGGGTACAACGAGGAGTTCATCCGGGCCCAGGACTGGGAGCTGAACTTCCGGATCCGCTCCGCCGGCGGGGAGATCTGGTTCTCGCCGGAGCTGCGGGTCTCGTACCGGCCGCGGCCGAACCTGCGGGCGCTGGCCAGACAGTACAAGGACTACGGCCGCTGGCGCCGGGTCGTCGCCCGCTACCACAAGGGCTCGATCAACCCGCGCTATCTCGCGCCGCCCGCCGCGCTGGCGGGGACCGCCGCGGGGGTGCTGGTGACCCCGCTGACGCCGCTGGGTCTTGCGGTCCCGCTCGCGTACGCCGTGGGGATCACGGCCGGCTCGGTGCCCGCCGGGCGCGGGCTGCCGCTGCGCGCCCGGGTGCAGATCCCGCTTGCGCTGGCGACCATGCACATGTCGTGGGGCTGGGGGTTCCTGACCAGCCCGCGGTCGCTGGCGCGGAAGGTGATCGCCAGCCGCCGCGCAGCGGTCCCGGCCGGCTGAGCCGCAGCGCCGCCCGGCCCGCCGTCCCGGTCCCGCCGGCGGCCCGTTCCGCCGGCGGCCCGTTCCGCCTTCCCGCTCAGCCGCCGTCCGGTCCCCGCCCGCGGTCGCGGGCGGGACCACCGCTCACCAGACGTAGGACGGATTGACGTCCATGCACGCCTTCTCGTCGCCGCCCCCGAGCGGGTTGGAGCTCTCCGGGGCCTTCTCCGGCTCCTCCTGACCGCCGCCGGCGTCGTCGCCCTCGGCCTCGGGGTAGGCGTTCCCTTCGCGCCAGTCGGCGCCGACGACCAGCGTCACCTTGTCGACGCTGACGGACTGCTTCACCGCCCGGTCAGGCAGCCCGATCGACTTGGCCACCGCCAGGGCGTTCGCGTGCTGCTCCTCGGTCGCGTACGAAACCGTGGTGTCGGCCTGCGACTTGGGCGTGGCGTCGGTGGCGGCCTGGGTGAAGCCGTCCTCGGCGAGCACCTCGGCGATGACCCCGGCCCGGCCCGTGACCGGGGCGTACACGGTGGTGCCCGTGCCGTTCTGCACGAGGACGGGGATGTCCGCCTTCGGCTCGGCCTCGGCGACGAGGTCGTCGGGCTTGTTCTCCTTGGGCTTGTCCTTGCCGTCGAAGGCGACGTCGTTGCGGAGCATCGACCAGACCTGCGGCGCGTCCTGTTCGTTGGGTATGACGTGCGCGCTGTTCTGCGGGTCCGGCACCCACGGCATCGTGGTCATGGTGATGCGCTCGGCAGGCACCCGCTTGATGTCGTTGCCGAGGTCGTAGAGCTTCTTGAGCGAGCCCAGCTCCTCGTTGACGGTGAGCGCGTTGGTCGCCGCCTCGGCGAGCTTGCGCAGCTTGCCGGGGTCGGAGAGCTTGGCGCCCTCCTTGAGCTGGCGGACCATCGAGTTCATGTACTGGTGCTGCGCGTGGGTGCGGCCGATGTCGCTGCCGTCCTCGAAGCCGTGCCGGGTCCGCAGCCACTGCAGCGCCTGCTCGCCCTTGATGGTCGTCTCGCCCTCCTCTAGGCGCAGCCCGGAGTCCTCGTCGTAGACGTTGTCCCGTACGCAGACGGGGACGCCGCCCACCGCGTCGGCCATGCTCACCACGCCGGCGAAGTCAATCATCATGAAGTGGTCGATGGAGACGCCGGTCATGGCCTCCCAGGCGGCGACGGTGCAGCCGGGACCGCCGTGCTGGAGGCTGGTGTTGATGGTGTCGGTGGTGGTCTCGGGGTAGACCGTGCCGTCGTCGGGGTCGGTGCACTCGGGGATCGTCACCCGGGTGTCGCGCGGGACGCTGACGACGGACATGTTGCTGCGGTCGGCGGAGACGTGGAGCAGCATCTGCACGTCGGCCAGCGGCTTGCGGCCGCGGTCGGCGTGGGCGCCGCCGAGGCGGACGTTCTCGTCGGAGTTCCGGCTGTCGGACCCGAGGAGCAGGATGTCCAGGGGGGTCTGGCCTTCGGCGTTGGGCTGCTTCTCGTCGAGCTTGTTCTTGCCGAGGTTGAGAGGGTCCTTCTCCAGGTTGTTGTTCAGGTCGCGGTAGTAGAGGTATCCGGCGGCGGCGGTGCCGAGTATGAGGAAGGCGACGATGCCGAAGAACCAGCGGAGGATGCGCATCCCGCGGCGGCGGCGCGGCGGCGGGCCGCCGTCGCCGGGGCCGTCCGCGTAGCCGTCGGGGTATGGGCCGTCGTCGTACGGGCCGTCGTAGTGCGGGTCGTGGTCGTGCGCGTCGCCGCGCTGCCGTGGCAGGCCCGGCGCACCCGCGTCTTCGTACAGAGCGTCGTCCCAGCCGAGCTCGCGGGCTCTGTCGGAGCGACCGTCCGCTCCGCTACCGCGGACATTGCTGCGGCGCATGGGGCCTCCTGGTCGATCGCGTACGTGCGGTGTCCAGTCCGCCCGTACGCCTCACTTCGCACAGATGTTCTTGTCGTTGGCCTTGATGTTCTGCACTCCGTCGGGCGCCTTGTCCGGCGCCTCGACCGGGGTGCCCGGCGCGGCGAAGTCCTCGCCGAGCGTGAGCGTCATGACCCCCTCGGCCCCTGCGTCCTCCCCCGTCTTCTTCATGGCCTGCTTCGGCAGTCCCATCATGTCGGCGAGCCGCGCGGCCTGGCCGGCCTGGTCAGGGCCGTACTCAAGCCGGGTCTCCGGCAGCGTCTCCGGCGCGTTGCCCGCCTCGGCGGCGTAGCCCGCGCCCTCGTCCAGCAGCCACGTGGCGGTGGCCGACGCCATGCCGGACTCCCCGCCGCCGTTGACGACCTCGACCCTCACCTCCTCGGGGTCCGCCTTCTTCACCGGCTTGCCCTTCGCGCCCTTCTTCGCCCCGTCGAACGGCTTGTCCGCGTCCAGCAGTTTGAAGAGCGGCTTGGCCTTCGCCTCGTCCATTACGACGGTTGCGTCGTCCTCAGGGTTGTCCAGAACGGGCAAGGTCGCGAAAGTAATCTCGTCCATCGGCACCCGCTTGAGGTCCTTGGCCAGGTCCATGAGCTTCTTCGCGGTGCCGATGCCCGAGTCGACAGTGAGGGCCTTGGTGGCGGCGTCGGCCAGGTCGTAGAGCTTCTTCGGATTGGTGAGCGAGCCGCTGGACTTCACCTTGCGCATGAGCGAGCTGAGGAACTGCTGCTGCAGTTCGATCCGGCTCAGGTCGCTGCCGAAGCCGACCGAGTAGCGGGTGCGGACGAAGGCGAGCGCGTCCTCGCCCTCGATCGTGTGCCGGCCCGCGGGCAGGTTGAGGTGCGACTTGGGGTCGTTGATGTCCTCGGCGAGACAGACCTCGACGCCGCCGACCGCGCTGGAGAGGTCCTTGACGGCGTTGAAGTCGGCGAGGATGAAGTGGCTGATGTCGAGGCCGGTCATCTTCTCGACGGTCTTCCAGGTGCAGCCGGGGTCGCGGCCGTACTGCCCGAGGCTCTCGTTGAACTTCGTTTCGTACGTGCCCGGGATGGTCTTCCAGCTCCCGTCTTCCTGCTTGGTCTTGCAGTCCGGTATGTCGGTGATCATGTCGCGCGGGATGCTCAGCGCGGTGGCGTTGCTGCGGTCCTCGGAGTAGTGGAACAGCAGGGTGGTGTCGGCGTGGCCGGGGCTGTTCATGTCGCCGTAGCTGGTGTTGCCCTTGCCGGTGCGCTTGTCCGTGCCCATCACCAGGATGTTGACGGGGCCGTCGATGACCGCCGCGTGGTCCTCGCCGGCGACCTCGACCTTGTCTATGTTCGCGTTGAGCTTGCGGTAGATGAGGTACGCGGCGGTGCCGACGGCGAACACCACGAACGCGAGGCTGGCCGCGACCCAGATGAGCACCTTCTTCTTACGGCTCTTGCGGGGCTTGGGACGGCGGCGGCTGTGCGGCCCGCCGGGGCCGGAGCCCGATCCCGTACCGGAGCCGCCCGCGCCGCCGGAACCGCCCGCGCCGCCCGCCGCACCGCGGCGGCGCTGGGACGGCAGCCGGGGCTCCTGGGGGCTGTCGGGGGCCTCCGCCGGCGAGGACTGCGGCTGGCGCCTGCCGGGCTGCGGCGCTCCGGGCTGCTGTGCTCCGGGCTGCTGCGGCGGCGCGTGCTGTGCCTGCCCGTGCGGGGGGCCCGGCGGCTGGCCGTGCGGGGGCTGCCCGTGCGGGGGCTGGCCGTGCGGGGGCTGCCCGTACGGGGGCTGGCCGTGCTGAGGCTGGCCGTGCGGGGGCTGGCCGTTCTGCTGCGGGATGTACTGCTGCGGCGCCTGCGGCCGGCCGCCGTACCCCTGCGGGGCGTGACCGTGCGGACCCGGTGCGTGTTGGCCGTGGGGCTGGGGGCCCTGTCTGCCCGGGATCTGCGGGTCGAGACGCAGCTCGTAGCTGCCGGTCTCGGGATTGAACACCCACTGATCGGCGGGGTCGACCTCGCCGGCGTGTCCACGGCCTCGCCCATCCACGGTCGTTTGGGTCCCTCGCATCGCTCGGTCGGCGCCTCCCCCGCCGGCGCCCGGTCTTCCTGCATACGCTCGACGACCGCCTGTCAGGCGGCCGGTCGGCTCACACTAGCCGCCTGATTCAACGACTGGCGACGCCCGTGACAAATTCCACGCACTCGTAACAGGACATCCCGTGCATCCCCTCCATACACCGTGCCCCCCTTGTGCGCGTTGATCCGCTCTATCGGCAGATGTCATCCACAGGGGTTGTGTTCTTCACCGCGGGCGGCGCGCCGGAGCCCCGTTTCTGCTTGGCTTTCGCGCCCTCCGAGACGAACCGCACGACGCTGTCGTCACGCAGCGCCTCGAACAGCTTGCCCGCCGCCGGCTGCGCCAGTTCGTCGCGGTTGGCATCCAGGCGGTACGGGCGGCGCGGCACGGTCAGGAAGTGCACGCGCTCCTTCGGCACGTCACGCACGGCGCGTACGAGGTCGTACAGCTCGGCGAGCGACGACAGTTCCTCGTTGGCGGTGAGCGCGGAGGTCACCGCGTCCAGCAGCGGGGCGAGGCGCAGCGGGTTGAACAGCACGCCGTTGCTCTGCACCTTGCCGACGAGCGAGGCCATGAACTCCTGCTGCCGCGCCATGCGTTGGGTGTCGCTGCCGCCGTCGAGGGACTTGCGTGCCCGTACGTAGCCGAGCGCCTGCTCTCCGTCGAGCACCTGGCGGCCCGCGGGCAGCCGCAGCTTGGCCGATTTGTCGCGCATCGGCGCGGGCAGGCACACCTCCACGCCGTCCACGGCGTCCACGACCTTCTTGAAGCCCTGGAAGTCGACGATGACGTGGTGGTCGACGCGCACCCCGACGAGCTTCTCCACCACGCGGATCGTGCAGGCGGCGCCGCCGTAGGCGAAGCTGAAGTTGAACTGGTTGACCTGCTTGCCGCTCCGCCCGCCGCCGGCGCGGCGGCAGTCGGGGATCCTGACCATGAGGTCGCGCGGGACGCTCACGGCGGTGACACTGTCGCGGTCGCCGGCGAGGTGCAGGAGCACGGTGGTGTCGGAGCGTTCGACGCCGGTGTCGCGGCCGTAGCGGTCGGTGCCGGCGCGGGAGTCGGAGCCGATGATCAGGATGTTGGTGGCCCCGCTGGCGGCGGGCGGGGGGCGGTCCTCCTCGTAGCGCTGCAGTTCGCGGGCGGTGGCGGAGTCGACGGTGATGTTGCTGTCGAAGCGCTGGTAGAGGTACCAGCCGACGCCGGAGACGACGAGGAAGAAGACGGCGAGGCCGACGCCGACGCGGCGGGCGAGGACCCGGCGGCGGCTGCGGGGCCGGCGGGAGCGGGGGCGGCGGCTGCGGGGGCGGGGGCGGCGGGGCTGCCGGAGGCCGGCCGGGTCCGGGGAAGCGCCCTCCCGCGGGCCGGTCTCGTCAGCGCCCATCCCTCACACCCATTCCGCCGGTGTCCACTCGTGCAGACGGCCGGGCAGCCCCGTGGGCGTACGGCCCGCCACATTCGGTACATCGCATCACGAATGAGGCGCTACGGCCGATAACTTCACCCGCGCGCGTCGCTCCCGGAGCTGCCGTGTGAGGGGTGGCGGGACGGTGCTACGCGACGCGCTCGTCGGCCCTGCGCTTCTCCTGCTGCTCGGGCGAGAGCCGGTCCAGGTACGGGCAGAGCACCACGGCGGCGCCGGCCGCCAGCGGCGCGTACAGCCCCGCGGAGAGCCCCTCCCACGTGTCGTACCCGAGCGTCGACAGCGTGCGGGAGCCCGGCGCCAGCGCGCGCGACTCCGCGTCCGCGCGGGCGCGTGCGACCAGCTCGGCGGCGGTGAACCGCGCGCCCGCCACGTCGAGCGCCGGCGCGTCCGGGTCGGCGGGGGCGTACGGCTGGAAGCGGTCGCCCTGGCCGGGGACCTCCACGGCGTAGTCGAGGAAGCCCTCCGGCGGCTGCGGGAAGCGGGCGCCGAGCGGGCGCAGGCTGAGCGCGATCCGCTCGCCGGTGCAGGCGCGGGCCTGCTCCAGCGTGTCGGGCCCGCTGACGACGAGGTCGGCGGCGGCTGCGGTGTGGGAAGAGGCAGGGTCGGCGGGCACCGCGGTGACGCCGGTCGCGGCGCAGGCCAGCAGCCAGACGGCGGTCTGCCAGTGGGCCGGCAGGAGCAGCGCGAGCCGGTCGCCGGGCTCGGCGGCGAGGTCGCCCTGGAGGAGGTTCGCGGTCTTGGCCACCCAGTTGGCGAAGGTGGCGACGGACAGTTCGACGCGCTCGCCGGTGGTGTCGTCGTAGTACGTGACCAGGGGGCGGGCCGGGTCGGCGGCGAGAGCGGCGTCGAGCAGGGCGGCGGGGGTGGCGGCGGGGTTCATCGGGGTTCCTCCGTGGATACCCCCGCGTCGGCGCAGGGGAAGAAGCGGACTCCTGCGGAGCGGGGGGATTGTACGGGATGCACCGTCCGGGGCGCATCGTCGCATCCCCCGTCCGCGGTCGTGCGGTACGGTCGGCACGCCCGGTCGGCGGTAGCCAAGCTGGCCGGGTCTACCGCCGGGCTGGCGGGACGTCAGGTCTGTGGAGCTTGTGTAAGACCGATGGTTGGCACACCAAGTCGCCGTTGGTTCGGGTCGGCAACGGGCTGCGAAGCAGAAAACTCAACCCGTGAGGGTTGAATCCCCCTGCCTCAGGGCTGGGGGAGAAGTCAACGCCGCCAGGTTACGCGGGGGCGTTACCCCCGTCCGGTGGAGCGGGCGGCGGGCGCTAGAGTCGTGCGTCATGCCCGCCGCGCCCGACCACCGCGCCCGCACCCGGACCTGGGCGCCCCCGGGCCCGTACGCCCTGGGGCACACCCTGGGCGTGCTGCGGCGGGGCCCCGGCGACCCGGCATACCGCGTCGCGGACGGCGCGATCTGGCGGGCCAGCCGCACCCCCGCGGGCCCCGGCACGCTGCGCGTCGCACCGGCGGGCGGCGCGATCACCGCCGAGGCGTGGGGCCCGGGCGCGGAGTGGCTGCTGGACGGCCTGCCGGCGCTGCTGGGCGCCCAGGACGACCCCGAGCCGTTCACGCCGCGCCACCGGGTCGTCCACGAGGCCCGCCGCCGCCACCCGGGCCTGCGCCTGATCCGCACCGGCAACGTGCTGGAGTCGCTCATCCCGTCCGTACTGGAGCAGAAGGTCACCACGGACGAGGCGTACCGCTCCTGGCGCCTGCTCCTGCACCGCTACGGCACCCCCGCCCCGGGCCCGGCGGGGACCCAGCTGCGGATGCGGGTGATGCCGGACGCGCACGGCTGGGCGATGATCCCGTCCTGGGAATGGCACCGCGCAGGCGTCGACGGCAAGCGCGCGGCAGCGATCGTACGAGCCGCCCGCCGCGCCCGCGCCCTGCAGGCGGCGGCGCACATGGACCTCGAAGCGGCCACCCGCCGCCTCACCGCCATCCCCGGCATCGGCCCCTGGACGGCGGCCGAGACCCTGCAGCGCGTCAACGGCGCCGCCGACGCGGTCACGGTGGGCGACCTGCACCTGCCCCGCATCGTGGGCTACACCCTGGCCGGCGAACGCGACGCGGACGACGCGCGGATGCTGGAACTGCTCGCCCCGTACGAGCCCCCGTCCCAACGCCACCGCGCCACGCGCTACATCTGCCTCCTGGGCCGCATGCCCCCGCGCCGCAAACCCAAGGAAGCCATCCCGGACATAGCCCGCTTCTGACCCCGGCGCCCAGGGTCTGGCGCCCAGAGTCCGGCGCCCGGCCAGGTCCGGGCGGTAGCGGCCGTTCCCCCGCACACCCGCCCAAGGGTACGCGGGTGCGGTGACATCGCTGGCGTCGGAGGTACGGGGGCGGGGCTCTGGGCCCCGGGTCCTGCCCCGTACCTCGAGTGATGCGTGCCGTTGGGCAAAAGTCGGGGTCGGTGGGTGATTTGGGATGTCTTGGCAAGGGTGTTACCGCTAGTTTGTACCGGTGGCGCGCACGCCGACGCGCCCCCGCCGCCCGAGGGCGGCGGGGGCGCGGCGGCGTACGGTCAGTTCTCCCAGGGCCAGCCGGTGGTCCGGTCGGCGCTGAGGAGGCTGATCATGCGGAACAGTGCGTCGGAGAAGCCGCCGATCTCGTACCGGTTCGGCCGGCCGGTGTCGATCGACGCCTTGCCGTAGCCGGTGGTGTTGATGCCGAACATCGGCACCCCGGCCGGGATCGCGTCCGACACCGACAGCCCCCGGACCCGGCCCGGGTAGGCGAACGCCTGCATATCCGAGACGAGCACGACCCGGTCGTGGCCGCGGTACGTCTCCCGCAGCGCGGCAACGGTCTCGGTGCCGTGCCCGACCTCACCGACGCGGCCGCAGAACCTCTCCGCCTGCCGCAGCACGCTGCCGCCCTTCGTGAGCGGGTGCCGGAACACGCCGTTGGCGAAGCCCACCAGGTCGACCTCGCAGCCGCGGGCGGCGAGCGCGGTGCCGAACAGCGCGCCGACGTCGACGTGCCGCACCTGGCTCCTCGCCGACACCGCCGTGCCCATCGAGCCGGACGTGTCGACCAGGACGAGGGTGCGCCCCGGCAGCGCAGGGATGTTCGCCGTGGACGCGGCGAGCGCCTGCTCCAGGGCGTGGCCCCAGCGCAGCGACGGCGCCGCCCGGTACGCGGACAGGAACCGGAAGGGGAACTGCCGCGAGCGGCGTACCTGCTCCGGGTCCGCCAGCCGCGCGGCCACCTGTGCGGCGACCGCGTCGGCCACGCCGGCCTCGTCGAAATTCCTGAGGTTGCGGCACAGGGCCATGAGCCCCATGTGCGGGATCATCGCCGTCCACGCGGCGGCGTCCATCGGCCCGAGGGACGACAACTGCTCCCACGTCATGCCGGCCGCCTTCAGCCGGCCGGGGTCCGCAAGGAACCAGGCCCGGCGCTCGTCCTGCGGCATGGCCGTCGCGGCCCGGTACGCGGACAGGGTCGACAGGCGCTCGGTGACGCGCACCTCGTTCCGCTTCCAGCGCCGGTCGGCGAGGTAGTCGAACAGGTCGGCCTGCCACGGCCCGGCCGGGCTCGGCTTGGCCAGCACGACGACGTCGGCCATCCGCCACTGCGCGTTCGCCCCGTCGTACTTCAGCGCGGCGCGCTCGTTGAACAGCCGTGCGGCAGCGTCGGCGACACCGCGCTGCACCCCGCCGGGCAGCGTCGCCTTCCCGGTGCGCTGCTTCCAGTACGCGATGAACTCCGCCGGCTCGTCGGCACGGAGCAGCGCGGACGCGACCATCTTCCGCACCGGGACGGTGGGATCGACGTCGGTGCCGGCACGGCGCGCGAGCGCGGACTCCGCGGCCATGACGATCACCGCCGAGCGCATGTTCATCTCGCCCCGCAGATACGGCACGAACGAGGCGACCCAGTCCGGATCCTGCTTCGTCGCGGCATGCACAAGCTCCCGGAACCGCTGGTCGCGGTCGCCGGCGGTCTCGTAGAAGGTGTCCTCCCCGGCCATGTTGACCGCGGCGAACAGGAAAAGGTCGCTCTTGGCGTCCCGGGTGAAGCCGGCACCGCCCTCGAAGGTGGCGGTCGTGCCGGTCGTGGTCACCGGCGAGCCGGGGCCGGCGCGCCGGGAGGTGAACTTGCCCATGGCGGTCCTCCTGGGGCGGGAAAAGGGATTCCGGGCCGACGGACGGACTGCAGAAGGCACCGCGAGTACCAGTCGCGTGAGCTACGTGGTGCTCTGGCCGCTGAGCTACGCCGACCCTGAGCCGGCGACGGGATTCGAACCCGCGACCTCCCCATTCGGAGTGGAAGTAGGCCCACACTGCGCTTCGCGGTGCCTTCTGCAATTGTCGGCCCGGCCGCGGAGCCACCGGAATCCGGGGGCGGCAACTGGACACGGGAGACCGGCGAGTACCAGACGTGCGAAGTACGTAGTGCTCTATCCGTTGAGCTACACCCGCGGTTAAGCGGGCGACAGGATTCGAACCCGCAACCACTCGTTCTCGAAACGAAGTACCTCCGCACTGCGCTTCGCCGATCACCTGTATCCAGTTGCCGTATCCCCGAAAGGGTGCTGCGAGTACCGGTCACCCGAGGAACTGTTCTCTGCTGAAAAGGAAGTAACCCCGGGCTTCGCTTCGCGGCGGTCTCCACCGTAACAGCGTTCACCGGCACGGCACTTGGTATTTTCTTCCCGGCCCGCGCCGTCCCGATCTCCCCACTTTCTCCCATGTGGGCCCGAACGATCTCCCACGGACGTGCCAAGGCCCCGCCGGACGTTCCCGGCGGGGCCTTGGCAGATGCCGCTTGACCTGGGGTCTCTGTCGGATCAGGGCAGGTTGCGGGCCATGACGATGCGCTGGACCTGGTTCGTGCCCTCGTAGATCTGCGTGATCTTGGCATCGCGCATCATGCGCTCCACCGGGTAGTCCCGCGTGTAGCCGTAACCGCCCAGGAGCTGGACCGCGTCCGTCGTGGCCTCCATCGCCACGTCGGAGGCGAAGCACTTCGCCGCCGCGCCCTGGAAGGTGAGGTCCGGCTCCGTACCGCCGGCCGAAATGCGCTCGGACTTCGCCGCGGCGGCGTACGTCAACTGGCGGGCGGCCTCGATCTTCATCGCCATGTCGGCGAGCATGAACTGCACGCCCTGGAAGTCCGCCACCGGCTTGCCGAACTGCTTGCGTTCGCGGACGTAGCCCTTCGCGTAGTCGAGGGCGCCCTGAGCGATGCCCAGGGCCTGGGCGGCGATGGTGATGCGGGTGTGGTCGAGGGTCTTCATCGCGGTGGCGAAGCCCGTGCCCTCGGCGCCGATCATGCGGTCCGCGGGAATGCGGACGTTGTCGAAGTAGACCTCGCGGGTCGGGGAGCCCTTGATGCCGAGTTTCTTCTCGGGGGCGCCGAAGGAGACGCCCTCGTCGGACTTCTCGACGACGAAGGCGGAGATGCCCTTGGAGCGCTTCTCCGGGTCGGTGACGGCCATCACCGTGTAGTACTCGGAGATGCCCGCGTTGGTGATCCAGCGCTTGACGCCGTTGAGGACGTAGGAGTCGCCGTCCCGTACCGCGCGGGTCTTCATGCCGGCGGCGTCGGAGCCGGCCTCGGGCTCGGAGAGGCAGTACGAGAACATCGCCTCGCCCTTCGCCAGCGGCGTGAGGTACTTCGCCTTCAGCTCCTCGGAGGCCGAGAGCACCAGGGGCAGCGAGCCGAGCTTGTTGACCGCCGGGATGAGGGAGGACGACGCGCAGACGCGGGCGATCTCCTCGATGACGATCACGGCGGCCAGCGCGTCCCCGCCCGCGCCGCCGTACGCCTCGGGGACGTGGATGGCGTGCAGGTCGTTGGCGACGAGCGCGTCCAGTGCCTCCTGCGGGAAGCGCGCCTCCTCGTCCACCTCGGCCGCGAAGGGCTCGATCTTCGCCTCGGCGAGCGAGCGTACGGCGTCGCGGAGCATGCCGTGCTCCTCGGCCGGGCGGTACAGGTCGAATTCGGGCGCTCCTGCCAAGGCTCTCTCCATTCCCGCGCATGCTTATTACTGTTTAGTAGTTCTGATGGTATGCCGTGCGCGGCGACCGGACCTACGTGACGTTGGCGACAGGGTGAGCGGCGGGAGGCGGGGCAGGGGGGCGGAGTCCCCAGGGCGCGGGGGCTCAGGGGGCGCGGGGGCTCAGGGGGCGGTGGCGCCCAGGCGGTCGGTCGGGTACTTCTCGACGTACTGCGCCATGGTGTCGTTGCGCATGGCCTCCCACAGGGGGTCGCCCGCCTTGTCGTCCAGCAGCACCACCGACTGGCCGTCGATCATGTCGAGCCCCGCGACCGGCGCGTTCATGAACACCAAGTCGTCGGAGCGCACGCCCTTCATGTCCCACATCAGGTCGCGCATCGCGCCGTCCGAGAACTGGTCGTCGACGCTGACGGTGGCGGTCACCGCGTCCAGCAGGCGCTTGGCCTTGAGCGGGTTGGAGAAGTTGCTCGCGGACATCGTCTCGGTGAGGACGGCGCGCAGGAAGTTCTGCTGCCGCTGGGTGCGGTCGAGGTCGCCGCGGGGCAGGCCGTAGCGCTCGCGTACGTAGTCCAGGGCGGTCTGGCCGTCCATGTGGTGGGTGCCGGCGGTCCACTCGCCGCCGCCGTTGCGGCGCGGGGTGGTCTCGTCGATGGTGATGTCCACGCCGCCGACGGCGTCGGTGAGCCGCTTGAAGCCGCTCCAGTCGATCACCGCGAGGTGGTCGATCTTGACCTCCGTCATCCGCTGCACGGTGTCGATGAGCAGCGGGGGGCCGCCGTAGGAGAAGGCCGCGTTGAGCTTGGCGTCGCCCTGGCCGGGGATGTTCACCCAGGAGTCGCGGGGCAGGGAGACGACGTAGCCGCCGTCGCGGCCCTCGGGGAGGTGGACGAGCATCATCGTGTCGCTGCGCTGGGCGCCCGGCTTCCAGGTGTGCTCGCCGGCGTCGTCGCCGGTGAGCGGGAGGTCGGAGCGGGCGTCGACGCCGATGAGGAGGTACGTTTCGCCGCCCTTGGCGGGCGCCGGCTGGTGCTTGTCGGGGACGTTCGTCGGGAAGGCGTTCGGGATGCGGTCGACGCGGCCGGTGTAGTGCTCGTACGCCCACCAGAGGCCGCCGGCGGCCAGGAGTATGCCGGAGAAGAGCATGATCACGGCACCGAGGAGCACCTTGCGACCGCGGCTCATGCGGCGGCGGGGCGCGGCGTGCGAGGGGGCGTCTGGATCGTCGGGGCCGTCAGGGCCGTCAGGGCCGTCAGGGCCGTCAGGGCCGTCAGGGCCGTCAGGGCCGTCAGGGCCGTCAGGGCCGTCAGGGCCGTCAGGGCNNNCAGGGNCGGCCNGGTCTGCGTCGTGTCCCTTGGGGCCCGGCGCGTCCGGCGCGTCAGGGGCGTACAGCGCACTCGGCGCGTACGCCGCGTCTATGTACGCCGCGTGCCCCGCCGTCGAGGTGTCCGCGGCGTACGGCGCCTCCGGCCCGTAGACGTGCGGCGTACCGGGCTCGTCGGCTCCGCCGCCCGCTCCGTCCAGATGCTGCCTCGCCACGATCCCCACTCTCTCAGTGCACGTACATGAGTCAGACTCCGCACCCGGGCCCATGGTTGCCCAGGCGGGATGTGTCACAGCCCGCGGCTATGCTCGGGACCATGACCTTGAAGATCACGGTGATCGGCACCGGCTACCTCGGTGCCACGCATGCCGCCGCGATGGCGGAGCTGGGCTTCGAGGTGCTCGGCCTGGATGTGGTGATGGAGAAGGTCGAGCTGCTGTCGGCGGGCAGGGTGCCGATGTACGAGCCGGGCCTGGAGGAGTTGCTGCGCAAGCACGTCGCCGGGGTCGAGGGCGCGACGGGGCGGCTGCGCTTCACCACGTCGTACGAGGAGGCCGCGGCCTTCGGTGACGTGCACTTCGTCTGTGTGAACACGCCGCAGAAGCACGGCGAGTACGGCTGCGACATGAGCTTTGTCGACGCCGCGATCGACACCCTGGCGCCCCACCTCGACGGCCCCTGCCTGGTCGTCGGCAAGTCGACGGTGCCGGTGGGCTCCGCGGACCGGCTGGCGCGCCGGCTGGCCGAGCTGGCGCCCGCCGGTCAGAAGGCGGAGCTGGCCTGGAACCCGGAGTTCCTGCGCGAGGGCTTCGCCGTCGAGGACACCCTGCGCCCCGACCGCCTCGTCGTCGGCGTGCGGAGCGGGCGCGCCGAGAAGGTGCTGCGCGAGGTGTACGCCACGCCGCTGGACTCCGGTACGCCGTTCGTGGTCACCGACTACCCGACCGCCGAACTGGTCAAGACCTCGGCCAACGCCTTCCTCGCGACGAAGATCTCGTTCATCAACGCCATGGCGGAGATCTGCGAGGCGGCGGGCGGTGACGTCGTCAAGCTGGCGGAGGCCATCGGCTATGACGAGCGGATCGGGAAGAAGTTCCTGCGCGCCGGGATCGGCTTCGGCGGCGGCTGCCTGCCCAAGGACATCCGCGCGTTCATGGCCCGCGCCGGCGAACTCGGCGTGGACCAGGCGCTGACGTTCCTGCGCGAGGTCGACTCGATCAACATGCGCCGCCGCGCCCACATGGTCGAACTCGCCCGCGAAGCCTGCGGGGAGACCTTCCTCGGCCGCCGGATCGCCGTCCTGGGCGCGACGTTCAAGCCCGACTCCGACGACGTACGCGACTCCCCCGCCCTCAACGTCGCCGGGCAGATCCACCTCCAGGGCGGCCAGGTCACCGTCTACGACCCCAAGGG
>NZ_JCANSZ010000064.1:0-38378 GCF_059570535.1 Streptomyces sp. CNP082 | reverse complement strand
CCGAGAAGTACGCCGTTCCGGGAGGGCCAGGGTGAATCAGGAATTCTGACGCACGTGCTTCGCAGCAACACTCCACGGTTCCCGTGGAAGGCCCCCAGCACCACGCTGACCTGCGAGCTCACCGGCATCACAGAGGCATCGGTTTCGGCCGGAACGAACCCCACCAGCATCCCGGACCGGCATCAGCCCCGTCAGAGCGGACAGAAGCACTTCCGGCGCGCGCCACGAGATTTACCACGCCCCCGGCGCGCACCGAAGGTGCGCTGGATCGCTGACCTGCACTTTTGATGGCCCGTCAGAACGGCGACGACGGGCCCCTCGCGAACATCGCGGAGGGCGCGGTCTGCGCCGCCGCCGGGGGTGCCCCGGGCTTGTTCGCCGGGGACGTCGGCATCCCCGTCTTCACGGTGCCTGCGTCTCGGTGGGCAAAATTCGGACCGCGCGGGCGATTCAGCCCGATATGGAAGGTCGGTGGTGGTGACTTTCTGCCGGTGGCGTGCATTCCGGCGCCGCCCGGGGCGGGCGGGGTCAGCGGTGGAGGGTGGTGGAGGGGAGTTCGCCGAAGCGGTGTCTGTAGTACGCCGCGAACCTGCCGTAGTTCGAGAAGCTCCAGCGCTCCGCGATCTGGCTGACCGTCGTTCCGGCCGGAGTCGCGGCCACGAGGTCTTCCCTGGCCCGGCGCAGCCGGACTTCGCGGAGCCGGGCCGAGGGTGTGGTGTGCAGCTCGCGCTGGAATCCGAGTTGCAGCGCGCGCAGCTTGAGGGAGACCGCGCACGCGAGGTCCGCCACGGTGAACTCCCGGTCGCCCGCGCGTTCTTCGATGAGGTCGGCGGCACGGCGCACCGACGCGGAGGACGCCGGGGCGCTCCGCTCGTGGAGGCGGGCGGAGTAGTTGTGGGGCTGCCCGTCGAGCAACTGGCCGAGCAGCGCCTGCTCCAGCGGCCTCATCACCAGCGGGTTCCGTACGCTGACGCCGCCGCGGTCGGCGTCCGCGCGGAGCAGGGACACGATCCGCCACCACGCCTCGATGTCCGGTGCCGTCTGGTCCATCCGCAGGTCGAACCGGATGGGTTGAGCGACCGGGCGGCCCAGCATCGCGTGCAGTTGCTGCTCCAGCGCGTTCCGCGGGATCTGGAGCACCAGGTGCGGGCTGCGTGCCTGGACCTCGATCCGGTAGGGGCGGTCGACCGGGGGCACCGCCGCGCCGCGGCGGTCGTACCGGGCCTCCTGGCGCCCGTGGGCCAGGGCCGCCCGGCCGGCCAGCGGCGCCAGCACCAGGTAGAAGCTCTCCTGCGGCTCGACGGCGATGTCCACCCTGCCGCCGTAGTCCAGATAGCACAGACTCATCCGGCCGGCCTGCACGGCGTGGAATCTGGTCTCAAAACCCGGCTCCCGCACCGGCACGGTGAGGCGGTGCGGACAGAACGCCCGGGCAACGGTGTGCCGTGCCTGATCCACATCCCGGGTGTGCAGTCGCCGATATCCGTCCAGGGGCAGACGTATACCGGCTGGAGATCCGTTTCCGAACGGCCGTTCGTTACGGAAGATCTGGCTTTGTAAGGCATTCTCCGTCATGCCGTGCTCCCTCGACCACCATCTGCGCTCAGCGTACAGACGGCGTGCGCCCCGCGGATAGCCGTTACCCGGCGCCGAGCCGACACTGGCCTCGCGACGCCGCCTGATGCCCACGGCAAGGGGCGTATGCGCGGGAAACTATTCAATTGGGGAGCGGGGACCATGGAAGTTTTGCTGGCCGTCGGCGATTTCCGCAAGTTCCACCGGGCATTCACGATCCGATACACCGAATATGCCGGAGAGTTGCTCGTGGCGAACGGCAGCCACAGTGGCAAGAACGAGGAGTGCGCCACCAGGAAATCATCGGAGCAAGACCGTCCTGAGGCGGGTGGCCTGACATGACGGCGCACCCTGGCCGGGTGCACGCGGGCACCTTCGCGATCGCGCGCGGCCGGAACGAGGGCTACCGGGTGCTCAGCGCCCCCGGATTCCTGTCGACGGGCACCGGCGTGCTCACCGGCCTGGTCTCCGCCGACCGGCCCGACGGCGAACTCGTACACGGGCAGTCCGCACCCCACGCGGGAGAGTCGCTCCACGTCACCTACACCAGCCGTCCCGTCACGGCAGGCGACCTCGACCACGCCGCTCTCGCCCTGCTGGGCGCCCCTCCGCTGGACAGGTCCGGCCGGCCGCTCCGCATCATCTACGGCATCGCCTACCTGTCCCCCGTCCCGGGCCCCGTCCCGCCGCCCTGGCTCGGCCGCGCCGAGCACGACGCGCTGGCGGCGTTCCGGGCCTTCGCCGCGGACGAGGCGGGTTATCGCGTACGCGCCTCACCGCCGATCGACGACCCGGCCGGTCACGCACACCTGGCCGCGGCGGCGGAAAGCGCACGCCGCCCGGCACCCGCAGAACCCCGGCCCCAGGATCGCCCCGTGGATCAGCCGCAGTCCCGGCAGATGACCGCCAGTACGTGGATCATGGTGGCGCTGACGTTCGTGAGTGCGGGATTCAGCGGCTGGTCGAGCCTGCAGGCCCAGCGCGCCAACGATCAGGCTGACAGCGCCAACAGCTTCGCTCAGCGCGGCGCCAGTTCCGCCGTCATCGGGAGCCCGCGCGTCGCTTCCGACGAATGCCTCCCCATCTACCGGGACAAGCCGGTCACCCTCACGGGCACCGCCACCATGGCGAACGGGGCGACGCTGTGGGAGATCACCCAGCCGGTGAACGACAGCTCCCTGTGGCCCGGCCCGCGCGCCCGGACCCGGGCCGCGAGCAGCAGTTGGTCGATGCAGATCCCCTCGGTGGGGGCCACGGGGGACGAGGGCCACGAGTACATGATCCTGCTGGTCGGAGCCGACCCCACGGCGTCACGGGAGCTGGAGGCCGCAGCCGCCGCTGAGCAGTACGAACCGCTGAAGCAACTGCCGGACGGAGTGGAGATCCTGGCGGAGATGTGCGTGCAACGCGCCGACTGAGCATCGGTCGCTCCGCGCCCTCGGCGTCGGCGCCTCCCGTACCGATTCAAGCCGCTCTCCGACGCGGGGCTTGACGGCTCAGGCGGACAACGTCACTGTGCGAGAGCAACGGTGAGAGCGCTCTCAATCCCTAGCCCGCAAGGATCACCCCCTTCGCACAGCGGAAAGGGCCGCTGGACCTCGGCGCGGATCGAGACCCGGCGCACCGACTTCGCCGCACCCGAGGGCGGCGTGCTGCGGATACAGGCACGCATGAAGCTGCCGGAGCGCAGCGGCGACGCGGGACTCGGCTACTGGCCGGCGTTCTGGACCCTGGGCGCCCCGTACCGGGGCAACTACTGGAACTGGCCGGGCATCGGCGAGTTCGACATCATGGAGAACGTCAACGGCGCCAACCAGACCTGGGGCGTCCTGCACTGCGGCGTCAACCCCGGCGGCCCGTGCAACGAGACCAACGGCATCGCCGCCTCGCTGCCCTGCTCCACCTGCCGGTCGGCCTTCCACAACTACGCCATCGAGCTGGACCGCACGGGCAGCACGGAGTACCTGCGGTGGTACCGGGACGGGCAGCAGTTCCACACCGTCAGCTCCGCCCAGGTCGGTGAGCAGGCGTGGGCGAACGCCACCCACCACGGGCACTTCATCCTGCTGAACCTCGCCATGGGCGGGGCGTTCCCCAACGGGGTCGCCGGCCGCACCACGCCCACCGCCGCCACCGTCCCCGGCGGCAGTCTGCTGATCGATTTCGTGGCCGTCTCCGTCGGGTGACAGTGGTGAGCGCACCCACGCCCGCGTGAACCGCCGCACCGCCCGTACGCGGCCGGGCCGGCCCGCCCTCCCCTCGGCGGACCGGCCCGGCACCGTGAACGGACCCAACGACCACTCGTCTCCACCGGTTCCCAAGTTCATTCGTTCTGGGGAGAGTGGGCGTGCCACGGCATCAGGCATTCGCCGGTGGAGCAGGCATGCGGCCGTGGCGGATTCCTAGCCCGAGCAGGGCAGCGCGGCCCTGCGGCTGGCGCGGCGGGCGGGCGCGGAGTGGCGGCGAGTCCCCTCCAGCGGCGCCTCGCCTTCGTCGCGGCGATGTACGACGCCATGCGCGGGCGCGCCGATGACGTCGTGGACGTCCTGGGGCCGAGGGGCATCCGGTGCGGGTCGCGCGCTGGGAGCTGACCGTGGTGCTGGCCGTGATCCATCCGGAGAGCATCGGACACGCGCGGCAGTCGCTGGAGTGGCGCACCGAACGGGCCGTGCGGCGCATCAGCCTGGTCCGTAAGCCCGACGGGGTCGTGGGCCACCCCGGCCCGGTGCCCGCCTCTCCCCCGGCGCCGGGCCTCCCGGCTGCGGTCAGCCCGGTGTCTGCATCTCCCACACCAGCGCCTCCGCGGGCTCCTCCGCCGTCAAGTCCAGCCCCTCGCACCCCTCGATGCGCGCCGCGTCGCCCGGCTCCGCGGGCGAGGAGGCGGCACCGATGCGTACCGTGCCGCGGACGACGTGGACGTACGCCCACGGGGCGTCCGGCAGCGCCGTGCGTTCGCCCGCGCGCAGGCGGCGTACGTGCAGGACGGATGCGGCGCGTTCCACGGCGAGGGGGGTGCCGTCGGCGATGCCGTGGACGACCTCGTACGACGGGGTGCCGCCCGGCTCCGCCGGCGCCAGCCACATCTGGAGGAACCTCAGCGGCGCCGGGCCCGCGTTGCGTTCGACGTGGCGGATGCCGGTGCCCGCGGACAGCCGCGCGACGTCCCCGGGGCGGACGGTCTCGGTGCGGCCGGCGGAGTCCTCGTGGGTCAGTTCGCCGTCGAGGACCCAGGTGACGATCTCCATGTCGCGATGCGGGTGTTCGGTGAAGCCCGCGCCGGGCCGCAGCCGCTCCTCGTTGCACGCGACGAGCGAGCCGAAGCGGACGTTGTCCGGGTCGTAGAAGCCGCCGAAGGAGAACGCGTGCAGCGTCTCGATTCCCGCCTGCGCGTCCCCGCCGCGGTAGCGCTCCCGCGCCCGCCGTAGCTGAATCACCCCGCCACCGTACGCCGCCCGAAGCGGCCTCCGGCTCCGCGGAAGGACGCCGTTTTCGCCCGCCGCGCCCCGGATAGGGCAGGCTAGACCCGTGCCTGAACCGACCGAGACACCCGAGCCGCCCGATCGTGACGCCGCTCGGTTGCAGCATCCGCACACCGCGACCCTGCGCCGGCTGGAGAAGTCGTCCGGGGAACTGGCCGCTGCCGCCATCGCCCGGATGGATGAGCAGTTGCCCTGGTACCGGGCCATGCCCCCCGAGCACCGCTCGTGGATCGGGCTGGTGGCGCAGGCGGGCATCGCGGCCTTCACGGAGTGGTTCCGGCACCCCGAGACGCCGCAGGCCATCTCCACCGACGTGTTCGGCACGGCGCCGCGCGAGCTGACCCGGGCGATCACGCTGCGGCAGACGGTGGAGATGGTGCGTACGACGATCGAGGTCATGGAGTCCGCGATCGAGGACGTCGCCGCGCCCGGCGACGAGTCCGCGCTGCGCGAAGCGCTGCTCGTCTACGCCCGCGAGATCGCCTTCGCCACCGCCCAGGTCTACGCGCAGGCCGCCGAGGCCCGCGGCGCCTGGGACGCCCGGCTGGAGTCGCTGGTGGTCAACGCGGTGCTCTCCGGCGAGGCCGACGAGGGCACGGTCTCCCGCGCGGCGGCGCTCGGCTGGAGTTCGCCGGAGCACGTGTGCGTGGTGCTGGGCACCGCCCCGGACGGGGACAGCGAGCTGACCGTGGAGGCGATCCGGCGGGCCTCCCGGCACGCGAAGCTCCAGGTGCTGACCGGGGTGCTGGGCAGCCGGCTGGTGGTGATCGCGGGCGGCAGCCCGGATCCGCTGAAGGCGGCGAAGGCGCTGATCGGCCCGTTCGCGCAGGGGCCCGTGGTGGCCGGCCCCGTGGTCGGCGACCTGCTGGCCGCGACCCGGTCCGCGCAGGCGGCGGCGGCCGGGCTGAAGGCGTGCTCGGCGTGGGAGGACGCGCCGCGGCCGGTGCTGGCGGACGATCTGCTGCCGGAGCGCGCGATCGCCGGCGATCCGGCCGCGCGCGAGCAACTGGTGGAGGAGATCTACAGTCCTCTCGCGGAGGCGGGCTCGGCGCTCCTGGAGACGCTGAGCGTCTACCTGGAGCAGGCGTCGAGCCTCGAAGGCGCCGCGCGGATGTTGTTCGTTCACCCCAACACCGTTCGCTACCGGCTGCGACGTGTGACCGATGTCACGGGCTGGTCTCCGTCCGATGTCCGCTCAGCGTTTACTCTGCGTATCGCACTGATCCTC
Organism: Streptomyces sp. CNP082; assembly: GCF_059570535.1. Classification (NCBI taxonomy): domain Bacteria; kingdom Bacillati; phylum Actinomycetota; class Actinomycetes; order Kitasatosporales; family Streptomycetaceae; genus Streptomyces; species Streptomyces sp. CNP082. Next base: position 32,096 of record NZ_JCANSZ010000064.1, on the reverse strand, counting down.
GGCAGGCTGACGGAGACGGAACCCCAGCCCTAGTCATTTGTTCGGACTCAACAAATCCCTCCGGTGTTCTTCGTCCCCGTCCCCACGGGCGGCAGACACCCCCGGCAAGAGAAGGTTGAAGGGTGCTCGTACTCGTAGCCCCCGGCCAGGGCGCCCAGACGCCCGGCTTCCTCACCCCCTGGCTCGACCTCCCCGGCATCGCCGAGCGGCTGTCGGCCTGGTCGGACGTCGCCGGGCTCGACCTGGTCCACGCCGGCACCAAGGCGGACGAGGACGAGATCCGCGACACCGCGGTGGCCCAGCCGCTGCTGGTCGCCGCCGGCCTCGTCAGCGCGTACGCGCTCTTCGACGGCCCCGCGGCGCTGCGCCGGCAGGTCGGCATGGTCGCCGGGCACAGTGTCGGCGAGCTGACCGCCGCGGCGCTCGCCGGGGTGATCACCGACGAGGAGGCCATCGCGCTGGTACGGGCCAGGGGCCTGGCCATGGCCGACGCCGCCGCCGTCACCGAGACGGGCATGTCCGCCGTCCTCGGCGGCGAGCAGGACGTGGTGCTCGCGCACCTGGACCGCCTCGGCCTCACCCCCGCCAACGTCAACGGCGCCGGCCAGATCGTCGCCGCCGGCACCGCCGCGCAGCTCGCCGAGCTGGCCGCCGACAAGCCCGAGGGGGCGCGGCGCGTCATCCCGCTGAAGGTCGCCGGCGCCTTCCACACCGAGCACATGGAGCCCGCCGTCGCCGCGCTGGCGGCGCGGACCGGGCAGCTCACCCCCGCGGACCCGCAGATTCCGTACGTGTCCAACGGCGACGGCAGCGTCGTGGCGGCGGGCACGGAGATCGTCGAGCGGCTGGTCGCCCAGGTCGCCAGCCCGGTGCGCTGGGACGCCTGCATGGAGACCTTCGCGGCGCACGGGGCGACCGCGCTGGTGGAGGCCGCGCCGGGCGGCACGCTCACCGGACTCGCCAAGCGCGCCCTGAAGGGCGTGCAGACGGTCCCGCTGAAGACCCCCGAGGACATCGAGAAGGCCCGCGCCGCCGTCGCCGCGACGACCGCTGCGTCAGCCGCGGAGGAGAGCGCATGACCGCGAAGATCCGGCCCACCAAGGGCGCACCGTACGCCCGCATCATGGGCGTCGGCGGCTACCGCCCGACGCGCGTGGTGCCCAACGAGGAGATCCTGCAGTACATCGACTCCTCCGACGAGTGGATCCGCAGCCGCTCCGGCATCGCCACCCGGCACTGGGCCGGGCCGGACGAGACCGTCACCCAGATGTCCGTCGAGGCCGCCGGCAAGGCGCTCGCGGCGGCGGGCGTGACGGCCGACCAGATCGACGCCGTGATCATCTCGACCGTCTCGCACTTCATGCAGACGCCGTCGGTCGCCACCGAGATCGCGCATCTGCTGGGCGCCGGCAAGCCCGCCGCGTTCGACATCTCCGCCGCCTGCGCCGGCTTCGGGTACGGGCTGACGCTGGCCAAGGGCCTGATCGTGGAGGGCAGCGCGGAGCACGTGCTCGTCGTCGGCGTCGAGCGGCTCTCGGACCTCACCGACAAGTCCGACCGGACCACCGCCTTCCTCTTCGGCGACGGCGCCGGCGCGGCCGTCGTCGGCCCCGCCGACGAGCCGGGCATCGGCCCCTCGGTGTGGGGCTCGGAGGGCGACAAGCACCAGACCATCAAGCAGACCGTGTCGTGGGACCGCTTCCGCATCGGCGACCTGGAGCAACTGCCCCTGGACGAGAACGGCGACGTGAAGTTCCCCGCGCTCACCCAGGAGGGCCAGACGGTCTTCCGCTGGGCGGTCTACGAGATGGCCAAGGTCGCCCAGGAGGCCCTGGACGCCGCCGGCATCACGGCGGACGACCTGGACGTCTTCATCCCGCACCAGGCCAACATGCGGATCATCGACTCGATGGTGAAGACCCTCAAGCTGCCGGAGCACGTCGCGGTCGCCCGCGACATCGAGACCACCGGCAACACCTCGGCCGCCTCCATCCCGCTGGCCATGGAGCGGATGCTGGCGACCGGGCAGGCGAAGAGCGGGGACACCGCCCTCGTCATCGGGTTCGGGGCCGGACTGGTCTACGCCGCCACGGTCGTGACCCTCCCCTGACCCGCGGTCGGGCCGCCCCGACCGCCTCGCAGCTCACTCCCCACTGAGAACCCTCAAGGAACGGAAAGAAGGAGTCCCCAAGATGGCCGCCACCCAGGAAGAGATCGTCGCCGGTCTCGCGGAGATCGTGAACGAGATCGCCGGAATCCCGGCCGAGGACGTCCAGTCGGACAAGTCGTTCACCGACGACCTCGACGTCGACTCGCTGTCCATGGTCGAGGTCGTCGTCGCCGCCGAGGAGCGCTTCGACGTCAAGATCCCGGACGACGACGTCAAGGCTCTGCGTACCGTCGGCGACGCCACGGACTACATCCTCAAGCACCAGAGCTGACCGACGTACCGCCCGCTGTCGCCACCCCTCCTCCCCCTGCGCCCGCGGGCGCGGGCGGCGGCCCGCGGTGGCACCGCAGAATCACCTCAACCTTCGGAGTGAGCATCGACGTGAACGCGACCGATCGCACCGTGGTCGTCACCGGAATCGGCGCCACCACACCGCTGGGTGGCGACAGCGCAGCCACGTGGGACGGCCTGCTGGCCGGCCGTTCCGGCATCGCGGACCTGGACCACCCGTGGGCCGCCGACCTGCCCGTGCACTTCGCGGGCGAGGTCGCGGTGGAGCCCACCGAGATCATCCCCCGGCCGCAGGCCCGCAAGCTGGACCGGGCGGCGCAGTTCGCGCTCGTCGCCACCCGGGAGGCGTGGGCCGACGCCGGGTTCACCGCCAAGGCGGGCGAGGACTCCGCGGTCGACCCCGACCGGCTGGGCGCGGTCGTCGCCTCCGGCATCGGCGGCGTGACGACCCTGCTGGAGCAGTACGACAACCTCCGGGACAAGGGTGCCAGGCGGGTCTCGCCGCACACGGTGCCGATGCTCATGCCCAACGGCCCGGCGGCCAACGTCGGCCTGCAGATCAACGCCCGGGCCGGCGTGCACACGCCGGTCAGCGCCTGCGCCTCCGGCGGGGAGGCGATCGGGTACGCGGTGGAGATGATCCGCACCGGCCGCGCCGATGTCGTCGTGGCCGGCGGCACGGAGGCGGCGATCCACCCGCTGCCCATCGCGGCGTTCGCCAACATGATGGCGATGTCGAAGAACAACGGCGACCCGCAGGGCGCCTCCCGCCCGTACGACAAGGCGCGCAACGGCTTCGTGCTCGGCGAGGGCGCGGGGGTGCTGGTGCTGGAGTCCGCGGAGCACGCCAAGCGGCGCGGGGCGAAGGTCTACTGCGAGGCGGTCGGCCAGGGCCTGTCGGCGGACGCGCACCACATCGCGCAGCCGGAGCCGAGCGGACGCGGCATCGCGGCGGCGCTGGAGAACCTGTTCGCGCAGAACGACCTGAGGCCCGCCGAGGTCGTCCACGTCAACGCGCACGCGACGTCGACCCCGCAGGGCGACGTGGCGGAGGTCAAGGCCATGCAGAAGGTGTTCGGCGACGAGCTGGGGCACGTCCTCGTCTCCGGTACGAAGTCGATGACGGGCCATCTGCTGGGCGGTGCCGGCGGCATCGAGTCGGTGACGGCGGTGCTGACGGTCGCGAACCGCGTCGCGCCGCCGACGATCAATGTCGACGACCTGGACGACGAGGTCGACCCGGAGCTGATCGCCGTGGAGACGACGCCGCTGCCGAAGAGCGGCCGGATCGTGGCGCTGAACAACTCATTCGGCTTCGGCGGCCACAACGTAGTGCTTGCCTTCCGGGCAATCTGACGTCATGGGGCCGGGGACGGAAACGTGCCCGGCCCGGGACGGGCCCGGCGCGGCTGCTTTCAGACGGCCCTTCAAACGACCTGGTGCAGCCAGCGGACCGGGGCGCCCTCGCCGGCGTAGCGGAAAGGTTCCAGCTCGTCGTCCCACGGCTTGCCCAGCAGCTTGGCGATCTCCGCCTCCAACTGCGCCTCGCCGCGCTGTGCGCGCGCCAGCGCCGCGCGCAGCCGGTCCTCGGGGATGAGGATGTCGCCGTGCACGCCGGTGACGGCGTGGAAGATGCCGAGGTCGGGGGTGGAGCTGTAGCGCTCGCCCTCCGCGGTGGCGTACGGCTCGGCGGTGACCTCGAAGCGCAGCAGGTGCCAGCCGCGCAGTGCGGAGGCGAGCCGGGAGGCGGTGTCGGGTTCGCCCTGCCAGGAGAACTCCGCGCGCCACGTACCGGGTGAGGCGGGCTGGGGGATCCAGTCGAGGCTGATCCTGCCGCCGAGAACACCGGCGACCGCCCACTCGATGTGCGGGCAGAGCGCCCGCGGGGCAGAGTGGACGAACAGAACTCCACGCGTCGTCACCGGGGGCCTCCATCCGCGGGCTCGAAGTTGCCTAGAGTAAACACCACGGGTCGCCTTTCCGGGTAAACAGGACACTCCGTTACGGGGTGCGATCCCGCCGCGATACGGCCCGTTGAGCACCAGCCAAGCTACCGTGCCGCCACACCCCGCGTGTGCCGTACCGTCGGTCCTGGGCATGCTGACCTACGTTCGGAGCAGCACCTCGGGGGGCGGGAGGGAGCGCGGGGATGCGCAGAGGGGCGGCACTCGTCTGCACCGGGGTGCTGGCGGTGTCACTGGTCCTGGCCGGCTGCACCGGCGAGGAGGGGACACGGGGGAAGGACAAGGGATCTGCCGCGCCGTCAGGCGGCGCGGAGCACGCGGACGCGCCGCCGGAGCGTGCGCGGGCGGCGCCCCGGCCGGTGCGGTCCGTCGCCGCGCTCGGCGACTCCATCACGCGCGGCTTCCACGTCTGCAAGCCCCTCTCCGACTGCCCGGAGAAGTCCTGGTCGACGGGGACGTCGGAGGACGTGAAGAGCCTGGCGCAGCGGTTCCTGGACAAGCCGTCGGGGCACACCTGGAATTTCGCCCGATCGGGCGCGCAGGTGGCGGACCTGCCGGTCCAGACGGGCGAGGCCGTCGCCCGCCGCCCGGACCTCGTGACCATACTCATCGGCGCCAACGACGCGTGTGCGGACAGCGCGGAGGGCATGACGCCGGTGGCGGACTTCCGCACGGCGGTGGCGGACTCGCTGGACCGGCTGGAGAGCGACCTGCCGCGGACGCAGGTGTACGTCTCCAGCGTGCCGAGCCTGCTGCGGCTGTGGGAGGTGGGCCGGGACAGCATGCTCTCCCGGCAGGTCTGGTCGCTGGGCATCTGCCAGTCGATGCTCGCCGACCCCACGGACCTCGGCGCGACGGCGACCGACCGGCGCGACGAGGTGCAGGACCGGGTGACGGAGTTCAACGCGGTTCTTGAGGAGGAGTGCGGGAAGCACCCGCTGTGCGTGTACGACGACGGGGCGGCGTTCGAGTACGCCTTCACCGACGACCACCTGAGCCAGTGGGACGCCTTCCACCCGGACGAGGACGGGCAGAACGTCCTGGCGGAGATCGCGTACAAGAAGCTCCGCGAGGCACGCGGGGCGGGCTAGTGCCGGCGCGCGGCGGTCAGCGGGTGCCGGTCAGCGGGCGGCGGCCTGGGCGGCGAAGGTGGGCGGCGGAGGTGGCGGAGGGCCTGACCGTCCGGACCGGGCGGCCGGCGCGACCGGGGAATTACCGCCTTCCCGCCTTCGTTACCCCTTGCGACGATCATGTTGGACAGCACTGACGCGCCCTTCGCGGGCACGCACCGTCCCTGAGCCGCCGACGGCGGCCCGCAGAAGGAGTGCAGGTGAGCGACCCGGCCCAGGCTCAGGCGAGTCGACGCGTGTTCATCGACAAGCAGAGCCCCCAGGCGTACAAGGCCATGGCCAGGGCCGCCGAGGAGGTACGGGCGACCGCAACCGCGGCCGGCCTGGACCGCAGGCTGATGGAGCTGGTCAACCTGCGCGTCTCCCAGATCAACGGCTGCGCGTACTGCCTCAGCGTCCACACCCGGGCCGCGCTGCGCGCCGGGGAGACCACCCAGCGCATCGGGGTGCTCCCGGCATGGCGGCACACCGAGTTGTTCAGCCCTCAGGAGCGAGCGGCACTCGCGCTGGCGGAGGCGACCACCGCGGCGGCGGACGCCGCCCTCCAGCAGGAGGCGTACGGCGCCGCCCGCGAGGTGCTGAACGACGACGAGATCTCCGCCGTGATCTGGGGGGCGATCACCATCAACGCCTTCAACCGCGTCTCCATCATGAGCAGGCACCCCGTGCGGCCCGCGGACGACTGACCACGGCGGAGTGACCGCGGCGGGCGGGCCGGGCGCCGTCGCGGGCCGCGCACGCGGCGGATTCCGGCGCTGCGCATAGGGTCTTGTCATGGCCGAGACCCCCCCGCCCCCGCCCGGCGCCGCGCCGGCGCCCTCCGTCACCGCCGAGCCCTTCGGGAAACTCGCCGACGGCACGCCCGTCGAGCGGTGGACGCTGACCGCCGGCGGCACCCGGGTGCGGGTGCTGTCGTACGGCGGGATCGTGCAGTCCGTGGAGGTGCCGGACCGGGCGGGGCAGTACGCGAACGTGGCGCTCGGGCTGGCGACCGTGGACGAGTACGTGGAGCACGGCGACCCGTACTTCGGCGCGCTGTGCGGCCGGTACGCCAACCGCATCGCCGGCGCCTCCTTCGAGCTCGACGGGCGCACGTACCCGCTGCCCGCCAACGACGGCCCCAACTGCCTGCACGGCGGCCCCCGCGGCTTCGACAAGCGGGTGTGGGCCGCGGCCGAGGCGCCGGCCGCGCCCGGGGCCGCCGCGCTGCTGCTGTCCCGGACGAGCCCGGACGGCGAGGAGGGCTTCCCCGGCACGCTTGAGGTGCGGGCGACGTACACCGTGACCGCCGAAGGCGCGCTGCGCTTCGACTACGAGGCGGCCACTGACGCGCCGACCGTGGTGAACCTGACGAACCACACGTACGTCAACCTCGACGGCGAGGGCAGCGGCAGCGTCGAGGACCACCGGCTGCGCATCGCCGCGAGCCGGTTCACCGTCAACGCCCCCACCTCCGCGCCGACCGGCGAGATCGCGGACGTGGCGGGCACGCCCTTCGACTTCCGCACCCCGCGCCCGGTGGGAGCAGAACTGCGCTCCGGGCACCCCCAGTTGCTGATCGGCCACGGGTACGACCAGAACTTCGTGCTCGACAAGGGCGTCACCGCCGGCCCCGAGCCGGTCGCCGAGGTCCGGTCGCCGGCCTCGGGGCGGGTGCTGCGGGTGCTGACCACCGAGCCCGGGCTCCAGCTCTACACCGCGAACTTCGTCTTCCCGCCGTTCACCGGGCCCTCCGGCCGCGCGTACCGGCCGGGCGACGGGCTCGCCCTGGAGACCCAGCACTTCGCCGACGCGCCCCACCATCCGCACTTCCCTTCGACCGTGCTGCGGCCCGGTGAGCACTACCGTTCGGCCACGGTCTACGAGTTCGCCGTGCGCTGACCGTTGACACCCGCCGCCTGCCTGTTTAGCGTCTCGCCTGCGTTCTCGAACGCCTTACGAAATATCGAACGACGGGCAGAGGGGGGTTGCGATGGGCGTGACGCACCGTGCCGTCGTGCTGCGGGAACCGGGGCATGCGCAGGTCGAGAGCGTGGTGTCGCCACCGCCCGGGCCCGGTGAGGTGCGGGTGCGGGTGTACGCGGCCGGGGTGTGCGGCAGCGACCGCGAGGTGTACGACGGCACCCGGCCCGCCGGCTACGTCACCTACCCGCTGACGCCGGGCCACGAGTGGTCGGGCACCGTCGAGGCCGTCGGGCCCGGCGTGGCCGAGGAGCTGGCGGGGCGGCCGGTGGTCGCCGAGGGGTTCCGCTGCTGCCAGGTGTGCGCACGCTGCCGGGCCGGCGAGACGAACCTGTGCGCCGGTCCTTACGACGAGACGGGGTTCACCCGCGCCGGGGCGTTCGCCGAGACCGTCACCGTGCCGGCGCGGCTGCTGCACGTACTGGACGACGCCGCCGGGCTGCGCGCCGCCGCCCTGCTGGAGCCGGCGGCGGTCGCCGCGGCGGCGGTGCTGCGCGCGGGGCCGCTGCCGGGCGAGCGGGTGGCGGTCGTCGGGGGCGGGACGCTGGGGCTGCTGGCGGTGCAGTTGCTCGCCGGGTACGCGCCGGCGGAGCTGCTGGTGGTGGAGCCGCGGGCGGAACGGGCCGAGGTGGCACGGGGGTTCGGCGCGCGGGCGGTGGCACCCGGCGCTGCCGCGGGCCTGGCGGGGGCGTACGACATGGTGGTGGAGACGGCGGGCGCGGCGCGCTCGGCGGTGGCCGCGGTGGCGCTGGTACGGCGCGGGGGGCGGGTCGTCGTCACCGGCATCCCGCCGGGCGGGGCGGCGGGCATCGACCCGCTGGAGTTGTCGATGCGCCAGGTCACCGTGGCCGGCGTCTTCGGCGCCCCGTCGGCGGCGTGGACGTACGCGGTGCGGGCGCTCGGCACCGGACTGCTGGACCCGGCGGCGCTGATCACGCACGAACTTCCCCTGGATTCCTACGAGAAGGCCGTCGGCCTGGTCGGCGGCGGGGACCCCGCGGTCGGCAAGGTGCTGCTGCGGCCGTGACGCCACCCCGGCAACAGACAGCCGTGCGGCGGCAGGCAGCCGCGCGGTGCCGTATGCCCCTCCACAGGTACGCAACCGATCGACGTCCGAGATGACGAACAAAGGAGTACCGTGCCTCACGCCCCTGGTGAACCGGCCCTCGGCCGCCTCGGCTTCGCCGCCCCGCCGCCCGACCCCGCCGACACCTCGCCGCACGCCTTCCCCGACGGAGGCCGCTGGCGCACCGAGATCCCGTCCGTCGAGGGCCCGGAGGCGCTGGCCGCCGTGCTGGCGGAGAGCGACCGCCTCGACGTGCCGGTCCACCGGATCAGCCAGGGCAGCGGCGTGTGGATGCTCACCGACGCCGAGATCGAGGACATGGTCGCGGCCTGCGCGGCGCGGGGCATCGAGCTGTCGCTGTTCACCGGCCCGCGCGGCACCTGGGACGCCGGCGCCGCGGCCCTCAGCCCCTCCGGCGGCGCCGGGCCGCGGGCCCGCGGGCACGACCAGCTCGCCGGCTGCGTGGAGGACGCGCTGCGCGCCGCCCAACTGGGCGTGACCTGCCTGCTCGTCGCGGACGAGGGGGTGCTGTGGCTGCTGCACGGGCTGCGCGAGGCGGGCGAGCTGCCCGCGCACACCACGTTCAAGGTCTCCGCGCTCGTCGGCCCGGTGAACCCGGCCGCGTACGCGGTGTGGGAACGGCTCGGCGCCGACTCGCTCAACATCCCCTCGGACCTGTCGCTGCAGCAGCTCACCGAGATCCGGCGGGCCAGCGCGGCGCCGATGGACCTGTACGTGGAGGCGCCCGACGACATCGGGGGCTTCGTGCGGATGTACGACACCGCCGAGCTGATCCGCCGCGGGGCGCCGCTGTACCTGAAGTTCGGCCTGTCCAAGGCCCCCGGGATCTACCCGTACGGCGCCCATATGCGCGAGACGGTGCTCGCCACCGCCCGCGAACGGGTGCGCCGCGGGCGGCTGGTCCTGGACCTCCTCGACCGGCTCGGCGCGGGCGGGGCGATGTCGCCGCCGGGCTCCCGGCTGCCCGGCGCACTGCGCCGGTTCCCGGCCCCGGCCGCCGCACCGGCCCCGGGCCCCTCCCCCGCTCCCGGCTCCTCCCCAGACCCCGCCCCCGACTCCGCCCCAGGCTCCTCCCCCGACTCCGTACCCGAAGGGATCTGACCATCATGCGCACCCCCCGCACCCGCACCCCCCGGGCCGCCCGCCTGCGCACCGCCGCCGCCGTGGCCGCACTCGCCCTCGCCCTCGCCGCCTGCGGCCAGGACAGCGAGGGCGGCAGCAAGGAGGAAAAGAACCCGGACGAGGGCGGCACGATCGGCATCGCGATGCCCACCAAGTCGTCGGAGCGCTGGATAGCCGACGGCGAGAACATGGTCAAGGAGTTCGAGGCCGCCGGCTACGAGACCGACCTGCAGTACGGCGAGGACAAGGTCGAGAACCAGGTCTCGCAGATCGACAACATGATCACCAAGGGCGTGGACGCGCTCGTGATCGCGGCGATCGACAACACCGCGCTGACGGAGGTGCTGGCCGACGCCGAGGAGGCGGGCATCCCCGTCATCGCGTACGACCGGCTGATCCTGCAGACGGAGAACGTCGACTACTACGCCTCGTTCGACAACGAGCGGGTCGGCAAGCTGCAGGGCCAGTACATCGTGGACGCGCTGAAGCTCGACGACAACCCGGACGACAAGTTCAACATCGAGCTCTTCGCGGGCTCCCCCGACGACAACAACACCCGCTACTTCTTCAACGGCGCCATGGGCGTGCTCCAGCCGTACCTGGACTCCGGCCAGCTCACCGTGCGCTCCGGCCAGACGAAGCTGAACCAGATCACCACCCTGCGCTGGGACGGCGGCACCGCCCAGAAGCGCATGGACGACCTGCTCAGCGGCAACTACACCGGCGAGGACGTCGACGCCGTGCTGTCGCCGTACGACGGCATCTCCATCGGCATACTCTCCGCGCTCAAGGGCGCGGGCTACGGCAGCGGCGACCGGGAACTGCCGGTGGTCACCGGGCAGGACGCCGAGCTGGCGTCGGTGAAGTCCATCATCGCCGGCGAGCAGACCCAGACCGTCTACAAGGACACCCGCAAGCTCGCCAAGCAGGCCGTGCAGATGACCGACGCCGTGCTCACCGGCGGCAAGCCGGAGGTCAACGACACCAAGACGTACGACAACGGCGTCAAGGTCGTCCCGTCGTACCTGCTGGACCCGGTCAGCATCGACAAGAGCAACACCGACCTGCTCGTCGAGGAGGGCTACTACAACGCCGGAGACCTCAAGTGACCGCTGCGGTCCTGCAGATGCGCTCCATCACCAAGACCTTCCCCGGCGTCACGGCCCTGGCCGACGTCAGCCTCACCGTCGCACCCGGCGAGATCCACGCGATCTGCGGCGAGAACGGCGCCGGCAAGTCGACGCTGATGAAGGTCCTCAGCGGAGTGCATCCGCACGGCAGCTACGAGGGGGAGATCCTCTTCGAGGGCGAGCCGTGCGCCTTCAAGGACATCAGGGCCAGCGAGGAGCGCGGCATCGTCATCATCCACCAGGAGCTGGCGCTGGTGCCGTACCTGTCGATCGCCGAGAACATCTTCCTCGGCAACGAGCAGGCGAAGCGCGGCGTCATCTCCTGGAACGAGACGCTGCGCAACGCCGCCGCGCTGCTGAAGCGGGTCGGTCTTGCCGAGGAGAAGCCGCAGACGCGGATCGCGGACATCGGCGTGGGCAAGCAGCAGTTGGTGGAGATCGCCAAAGCGCTGTCGAAGGAGGTGAAGCTCCTCATCCTCGACGAGCCGACGGCGGCCCTCAACGACGAGGACAGCGGCAAACTGCTCGACCTCATCCGGGAGTTCCGCGACCAGGGCATCGCGTGCATCCTCATCTCGCACAAGCTGAACGAGATCCGGCAGGTGGCGGACACGGTGACGGTCCTGCGGGACGGCCGGACGATCGAGACGCTGGCGGTACGGGACGGGGACGGCGGGAGCGGCGGCGGGGACGGCGGGGGGAGCGGCGGCCTGTCGGAGGACCGCATCATCCGGGCCATGGTCGGCCGCGACCTCGACCACCGCTTCCCCGCGCGCACCCCCTACTCCGGCCCCGGGGCCGGCACGGTCGCGCTGGCCGTCGAGGGCTGGACCGTACGCCACCCGATCGACCACGAGCGCAAGGTCGTCGACGACGTCTCGATCGAGGTGCGCCGCGGCGAGATCGTCGGCATCGCCGGCCTGATGGGCGCGGGCCGCACGGAGCTGGCGATGAGCGTCTTCGGCCGCTCCTACGGCCGGTACGAGGCCGGGACGGTCCGGGTCGGCGGCCGGGAGGCCGACGTGCGGACCGTGCCGGACGCGGTGCGGCACGGCATCGCGTACGTCACCGAGGACCGCAAGACGTACGGCCTGAACCTCATCGACAACGTCATGCGCAACATCACCCTCCCCTCCCTGCCGAAGCTCCGCCGCCGCGGCGCCGTGGACGAGCACCGCGAGCGCCGGGTCGCCGAGGGCTACCGCACGTCGCTGAACATCAAGACCCCGACGGTCTTCGAGACCGTGGGCCGCCTCAGCGGCGGCAACCAGCAGAAGGTCGTCCTCGGCAAGTGGATCCACGCCGACCCCGAGGTGCTGCTCCTGGACGAGCCCACCCGCGGCATCGACGTCGGCGCCAAGTACGAGATCTACACCGTCATCGGCCAACTGGCCGCCCGCGGCAAGGCCGTGGTCTTCATCTCCTCCGAACTGCCCGAGCTGCTGGGCATGTGCGACCGGATCTACACCATGACCGCGGGCCGCCTGACCGGCGAAGTACCGCGGGCAGAGGCGACCCAGGAAGTTCTCATGCGACACATGACCATGCAGGTAGGGGGCGAAGGATGAGTCCGGTCACCACGGGCAAGCGCGACGCGGTGCCGAGTGCGCCGAAGGGGGGCGGACGCGGCGGATCACTCGCCGCCGCGCTGCAGAACGCGATGCGCAACAACATGCGGCAGTACGGCATGCTCGTCGCGCTCGGCCTCATCGTCGTGCTGTTCCAGATATGGAGCGACGGCACCCTGCTGCTCCCCCGCAACGTCACCAACATCGTCGAGCAGAACAGCTACATCCTGATCCTGGCCATGGGCATGATGATCGTCATCATCGCGGGCCACATCGACCTGTCCGTCGGCTCGCTGGTCGCGTTCGTCAGCGCCATGGCCGCCGTGATGATGGTCAACCACGACTTCCCGTGGCCGCTGGCCCTGGTGTGCTCGCTGCTCATCGGCGCGGCGGCCGGGGCGTGGCAGGGCTTCTGGATCGCGTACGTCGGCATCCCGTCGTTCATCGTGACGCTGGCGGGCATGCTGGTCTTCCGCGGCCTCACCCAGATCGTGCTCGAAGGACAGTCGCTGTCCCCCTTCCCCAAGGGCTTCCAGAACATCGCCCAGGGCTCGCTCCCGGAGGTCGGGCCGGACACCAACTACCACAATCTGACGCTGCTGTTCGGGCTGGGCGTCGGGCTGTTCCTGCTGTGGCGGGAATGGCGCGACCGGCGCCGGCAGTTGTCGTACGAGCTGGACGTGCTGCCGTACCCCCTGTGGGTGGGCAAGTGCGCGTTCATCGTCGGGGCGGTGGCCGTCGCCACCCTGATGCTGGCCAGCTATGAGGGCATTCCGGTGGTGCTGCTGATCATGGCGGGCCTGCTGGTGCTCCTGAGCTACGTCATGCGCAACGTGGTCGTCGGCCGCCACGTCTACGCCCTGGGCGGCAACAGGGCGGCGGCCACGCTGTCCGGCGTGCAGGACAAGCGGGTCACCTTCCTGGTCTTCGTCAACATGGGCGTCCTCGCCGCCCTCGCGGGCTGCGTCTACGCGGCCCGCCTGAACGCGGGCGTCCCGAAGGCCGGCGAGATGTTCGAACTGGAGGCGATAGCGGCGGCGTTCATCGGCGGCGCGTCGATGAGCGGCGGCATCGGCACGGTGTTCGGCGCGGTCATCGGCGGCCTGGTGCTGGGGGTCCTGAACAACGGCATGTCGCTGGTGGGCCTGGGCACGGACTACCAGCAGGTCATCAAGGGCCTGGTGCTGCTGGCGGCGGTGGGCTTCGACGTCTGGAACAAGCGGAGAGCGGGCTCGTAGGGGGCGCGGGGCCGTCCGCCCCGCGGCCCCCGGCGGCCCGCGGCGGCCGGCGGCCCGCGGCGGCCGGCGCCGTGCGCGTCAGCCCGCGAACGGGGGCTGTGGCAGGCCGTGGCCCGCGTTCGGGAGCACCAGGAGAGAGCCCGCCAGCGGGTGCGGGTCGTCGAGCGACGACGAGGTGACGTACAGGTCGGTCAGGTCCGGGCCGCCGAACGCGCAGGACGTGGGGCGGCGTACGGGCACGGGTACCGTGCGGTCCAGGGTGCCGTCCGGGGCGTACCGGCGGACGGCGGCGCCGTCCCACAGCGCGACCCACACGTAGCCCTCGGCGTCCACGCAGAGCCCGTCGGGCGAGCCCGGGGTGTCCTCGACGGCGGCGAACAGGCGCCGGCCGGTGACCACAGTGCCGTCGGTGGCATCGGTGTCGAAGACGTCGATGCGGCCCGTGGGGGTGTCGGCGTAGTACATCAGCCGGCCGTCGGGGCTCCAGCCGGTGCCGTTGCTGACGGTGACGTCGTCCAGGACGACGGTCTGCGCGCCGTCGCCGGTGACGCGGGCCAGGGTGCCGCCGCCGGGGGTGGAGTCGTAGCGCATGGTGCCCGCCCACAGGGCGCCGTCCGGGGCGACCATCGCCTCGTTGCCGCGGCGGCCGGCGACCGGCTCGTGGACGAGCCAGCGGAACGCGCCGTCCGCGTCGTAGAGCCCGACGCCGTCGCGCAGGTTGACGACGTAACCGGCGCCGCCGGCGCGCGGCTTGGCGGCGCCGACGTGCTGCTCGGTGGCCTGCACCGTGCGCCTGCCGGTGGCCGGCTCGTAGCCGTGGATGCGGGCGCCCAGGATGTCGACCCAGACCAGCCGGCCGGCCGCGGGGTCCCAGGTGGGCCCCTCGCCCAGCTCGGCGCGGGTGTGTACGGCCACGTCCACCATCGTCACCTGGCTCCTTCGCGGGTACGTCCCCGGCTCACCGGGCCGTGCCGCCCGGGCCCCGGTGGCCCAGGCGCTCGGACAGCCGGCTCGCGCCCTTCGCGGCCAGCTCCGCCAGTTCGTCCCGGCGCTCCGCGCTCCACCGGATCATCGGCACCGAGATGCTGAGCGCGGCGACCACCCGGCCCGCGGAGTCGTGCACCGGCGCCGCCACGCAGCTCACGTCCGGGTTGGACTCGCGCTCCTCGACGGCGATACCGCGCTCGCGGACGGCGGCGAGGTGGCGGCGCAACTCGTGTACGGAGGTGTGGCTGCGGTCGGTCATCGCGGCCAGCGGCCGGCTCTCCGGCAGCCGCGCCTCAAGGGCCGGCTCGGGCAGCGAGGCGAGGAGCATCTTGCCGACGGCGGTGCAGTGCGCGGGCAGCCGGCGGCCGGTGGCGGAGACCATCCGTACCGCGCGGGTGCTGTCGACCTTCGCGATGTAGATGACGTCCGTGTCCTCCAGGATCGCGATGTGCACGGTCTCGTCGCAGGTCTCGGCGACCTCGCGGGCGACCTCGCGGCCCTCGGCGGCGAGGTCGAGCTGCTCGCCGAAGGTGCTGCCGAGCTGGTACGTGCGCACGCCCAGCCGGTAGCGCCCCGGCTGGCCGGGGACGGCGGCGAGGTAGGAGCGGGCGGCCAGGGTGGTGACCAGCTCGTGCACGGTGGTCCTGGGCAGACCCAGCTTGCGGGTGATCTCGGGGGCGGAGAGCGTCGCGTCCCGGTCGAGGAAGAGCTCTAGGATGTCCAGAGCGCGCGTCACGGCCGGTACGAGTCGTCCCATCGTGCTCACCCACCCCATTGGCGGTCCGAAATCTCGACCGGTTATCGAAATGACGGACGCAGCGTAACCTCCGCCCCCGCGGCGGGCAATGGGGCCGGAGGAGAGGCCGGGTCAGAGATCGACGTGCATGCAGTGCAGGCCCACCAGGCCCTCGGCCGGGTGGCGGAAGGCGCGGGGCTGGGTGCCGGTGATGCGGAAGCCGAGGGACTCGTAGAGCTTCACGGCGTGGACGTTGGTCTCGGCGACCGCGTTGAACTCCATGGACAGAAAGCCGCGGGCGCGGGCCCAGCGCAGCGAGTCCTCGCACAGCGCACGGCCGACGCCGCGGGCGTGCCGGTCGGGGTCGACCATGTAGCTGGCGCTGGCGACGTGGTCGCCGGGGCCCGGCCGGTTGGCGTTCATCTTCGCCGAGCCCACGATCAGGCCCTCGTCGTCGATGGCGACGGTCGTCCGGTCCGGGGGCGACAGCAGCCACATCTCGCGGCCCTGCTCGGCGCTCATGTCCAGCGGGTACGTGTAGGTCTCGCCGGCGGCGACGATCCGGTGGAAGAAGGGCCAGATGGCGGGCCAGTCGTCGGCGGTGGCGTCCCTGATCATCATGGGCTCAGCATGCCGGGGCGGCACGGACGGCGCCACCGGTTTCTCCCGCGGGGGGCGCCGGGGCGTAGACTGGCTGCCCACTCGAATATCCGTACAAACAGTGCGAAAGTAGCGGCATGAGCGACCGGGGAGGCACGGCGACGCCGTCCTCGGCGGCCGGCGACTGGCCCGCGGACGCGGTTCTCAGCATGGAGCTGAACCACGTGGGCAGCTTCGACTGGGACCTCGACGGCGGGCGGATACACCTGGACGACGGGGCGCTGCGGGTCTTCGACCTGCGCCCGGAGGAGTTCGGGGGCGACCCGGAGACGCTCCGCTCCCGCGTCACCAAGGAGGAGGCCGCCCGGCTCGACACGCTGGTCTCCCAGTCCGTCACGCAGGGCCACCGCGGCTACAGCGCGTACCTGCGGGTACAGGTACGCGACGGTACGTCCCGCCTCACGCACACCCAGGGCACCATCGTGCGCGACGACGAGGGCAACGCCCACCGGATCGTCGGCATCGTCCGCGACGCCGCGCTGGAGCTGAACTACACCGCGCAGCAGTTCGCACTGGACCAGGAGCGGCGCCGGCAGACCGGCGTCGTGCAGCAGACGACGGCGGCGCTGGCGAACGCCAGCTCCGTGCACGACGTGATCGGCGTCCTCGGCGGCCCGGAGGGGCTGGGGCGGCTCGGCGCGGTGAACGTGGTCCTGGGGCTGGTGGACGCGGGGCGGCTCCACATCATCGCCATGGGTGAGGGCTCGGAGAAGCAGATCGCGGAGTGGGTCCGGGTCGACGACCCCGGGCTGCCGCTGAGCGAGGTGGTGCGTACGTGCCGGCCGCGGCTGGTGCTCTCCCGGGCGGAGTTCGCGGCGGCGTACCCGCGGCTCTACCCGTTCGCCGAGATCCTGGACATCGACTCCGCCGCGTATCTGCCGCTGATCGCCGAGGGGCGCGTCATCGGGGCGCTCGGGCTGTCCTACCGCGGCAAGCGCGCCTTCTCACCGGAGGAGCGCAACCTGCTGGTCGCGCTGAGCAGCGGCGTCGGGCAGAGCCTGCAGCGCGCCAAGCTGCACGACCGCGAGCACGGCCTCGCCGAGGAGCTGCAGCAGGCCATGCTGCCGCGCAGCATCCCCGAGGTGCCGGGCGCGGAGGTCGCCGTGCGCTACCGGGCGGCGCACGAGGGGCAGGGCATCGGCGGCGACTGGTACGACGTGATCGCGCTGCCCGGCGGCCGGGTCGGCGTCGTCATCGGCGACGTCCAGGGCCACGACACCAAGGCCGCCGCCGTGATGGGGCAACTGCGCATCGTGCTGCGGGCGTACGCGGGCGAGGGGCACACGCCGGCCACCGTGATGGCCCGGGCCTCGGAGTTCCTGCACGAGCTGGACACCGAGCGCTTCGCCACCTGTACGTACGCGGAGATCAACCTGGTCACCGGCGTCCTGCAACTGGTCCGCGCGGGGCACGTCGACCCGCTGGTACGGCACGCCGACGGCGGCTGCCGCTGGCTGTCCGTACCGGGCGGGCTGCCGCTCGGGCTCTCCGCGGCGTTCGGCTCGCTCGACTACCCCGTGACGACCATGACGCTCGACCCCGGCGACGCGCTGCTGATGTACACCGACGGCCTGGTGGAGATCCCCGGCGCCGACCTGGACGAGGGCCTGGCCCACCTCGCCGAGCTGGTCAGCACCGGGCCGCGCGACATCGGCGAGCTGACCGACCGGCTGTGCGACGTGGTGGACGAGCGGCAGAACGAGGACGACATGGCGCTGGTGATGCTGCGCCGCACCGCGGGCGGCACCGCGCTGCCCGGCGGCCGGCTGCGCCAGTACATCCCGCCCTCCGACCCCGACGCGCTCTCCGCCGCCCGGCACATGATCCGCAGCGCGGTGCGCTCCTGGGGCGCGGCCGAGCGCGCGGACGACATCGAACTGGTCGCCGACGAGCTGATCACCAACGCGCTGCTGCACACCGACGGCCCGGCGGTGGTGACGATCCGCCCGCTGAGCACGCCGGAGCGCAGGTTGCGCGTCGAGGTCGAGGACCGCTCCAGTGCGCTGCCCCACCGCCGGGAGCCGGGCGAAGCGGGCGTTTCGGGCCGCGGGCTGCTGCTGGTGGACCGGCTGGCGGACGTGTGGGGCGTGGAGCCGCGCGGCAACGAGAAGTGCGTGTGGGCCGAGTTCGGCTGACACCGCCGGCACGGGGCCGCACGGAGCGCGGACAGCGGCGCCGGCGCCGGCGCACGGCGCCGTAACGCGCCGCCGGTCGGTGACCACTTGTCACCTGGTCGACAATTTTCCGTCATCTGTGCGACATCGTTGCCCCGGCGTGTCCCAACCGTCACCCGGCGGAACCGTGGGCAGGGCGAAGCCCCCGCCGCGGTCTCCGCGGCGGGGGCACATGCCAGGTCAGCGGCCGTTGAAGCTGATGAGCGGGACGTTGGGCTGTTCCGGCGTGGCGTTCAGCGCGGCCACCAGGCCGAGGGCGGCGCCCACGGCGAGAACGGCAGCGGCGACGCTGGTCACCACGGCGGCTACCAGTCGGTTCTGCATGGACGCTGAGTGTGGGAGCAGCATTGACACCCTGTCAAGCACAGCTTTACGTTACCGACCCGTAGACCTTGCACCGCGGTGACAAAACCAGCGTCGTAAACCAGCCCCTGCCGGGAGTGCAGCATGAGCCGCCGTACCGCGTCACCCCTGTCCCTCATCTTGCTGGGGTTGGGCGTCTTCCTGCTCGTGCTCGCCCCCATGCTCGCGTTCTACGTCGAGCCGCGGGCGAAGCTGAACCCCGTCGACATCGAGTCGACGACCCGCTACGAGGGCAAGGGGACCTTCTACGACACCGAGGCGCGGAAGGAACGCGCCAACCAGGAGATCACCATCGTCCGGAAGGTGCTGGGCGACGTGGCCGCCAGCGACGACGACACCGCCGTCTGGGACGCCGCCACCGCCCTCGACACCCCGTTGACGAAGGAGATCGACGACCCCCGCCGCGCCTTCCAGTTCACCACCGAGCGCTGGGTCATGGACCGCGAGACCAACGCCCCGGAGCACTGCTGCGGCGAGGACACCGGCGTGGACGGCGGCCCGAACGGCCCGAAGTTCGCCGGCGACGCCTACCTGAAGTTCCCCTTCGACGTCGAGGAGCGCACCTACCGCTGGTGGGACAGCAGCGCCCAGGACACCGTGGCGCTGCAGTACGACGGCAAGAGGGAGATCCAGGGCTACACCGGGCTCGCCTTCACCGGCGAGGTAGAGCCCGTCAAGACCGGCACCCGGCAGGTGCCGGGCGTGATGGTCGGACTGCCCGACAAGGAGCAGGTCTTCGCCGACGAGTGGTACTCCAACGAGAAGATCGAGCTGGTCGCCGACGAGCGCACCGGCCGCATCATCTACGCCTCCATCGCCCCGAAGAAGACGCTGCGCCAGCCCGGCGGCGGCACCGACGAGGTCACGCTGCTGCAGAGCGACGGCATCGAGTTCACCGAGGAGACCCAGAAGGAGCAGGTCGACCTCGCCGACGAGGACAGCAGCCGGCTGAAACTGGTCGGCGAGACCCTGCCGGTCGTCGCCCTCGTGGCCGGTTTCGTCCTCGCCGGAGCCGGCGCCGTGCTGCTGGCCCGCGGCGGCCGGCGGGACGAGCCGGACCGCGACCGCGAGCCGGACGGCGTTCCGCCCCAGCCGGTCGCGGCCTGATGCCCCCCACCCCCCACCCCCGTGACGGGGACGCCGGTTTCCCCCGGCCGGCGTCCCCGTCGCTCCTTCCCCACGAATCCCCCGACCGATATGCCGCATCCCACGAACGGCCCTGAACCACCCGCCCGCACCCTGAGACGAGTTGGAGCACCGATGCCCCAGCACGTACCCCCGTCCCTGGACGCGGACGCGCTTCGGCGTACGCACCCGCACCCGGCCGGCAGCGCCGGCGTGCCCGCAGCCGCCGCCGCGCCCGCCAGACCGGGCGCGGCAGGCCGCGAAGCCGAAGCCCGCGGCGCCCACGGCCGCGGCACCGACGGCCACGCCGCCCGGCGGATCACCTTCCTGGCCCGCCGCGACCTCGGCAACCCCGCCGCCGGCGGCTCCGAACTGCTCGTGGACCGGCTCGCCGGCGGTCTGACCGACCACGGCCACCAGGTGACCCTGGTCTGCGGCGGCCCGGCCGCGTACCGGGACTACCGCGTCGTGTCCGCGGGCGGTGACGCCGGGCACTTCCTGCGCGCGCGCCGCGCGCTGTCCCGCCACGTCGGCGGCACCGACCTGCTGGTCGAGGTCTGCAACGGCATGCCCTACCTGGCGCCGCTGTGGCACCGCGGCCCGTCGCTCTGCCTGGTCAACCACGTCCACACCGAGCTGTGGGCGATGCGCTACCCCGGCCCCCTCGCCCGGCTCGGCCGCCGCCTGGAGCACTGGGCGCTGGCCGGCGCGCACCGCGGCAACCTCCTGGTCGCCGTCTCCTCCTCCACCGCCACCGCCCTGCGCAACATCGGCGTCGACCCCAAGCGGATACGGGTCGTCCACAACGGCGTCGAGGACCCGGGCCCGCTGCCGCCGAAGTCGCCCGAGCCGCTGTTCCTGGCGATGGGCCGGCTGGTGGAGTACAAGCGCATCGACCTGCTGCTGCGGCTGTGGGAGCGGGTGCGCCCGATCACCGGCGGCCGGCTGGTCATCGTCGGCACCGGCCCCGAGCGGGCCCGGCTGGAGGCCATGGCCGGTCCCGGCGTGACGTTCACCGGCCATGTCTCCGAGGGCGAGAAGCACCGCCTCCTCGCCTCCTCCTGGCTGCTGCTGCACCCCTCGCTGGTCGAGGGCTGGGGTCTGGTGGTGACCGAGGCGGCGGTGCGCGGCACCCCCGCGATCGGCTTCGACATACCCGGCCTGCGCGACTCCATCCGCGACGGCGACACCGGCATGCTCGCCCGCGGCGAGAGCGCGTTCGCCGCCCACTGGTGCGCGCTGGCGCTCAGCGAGGAGCGGCGCGCCGCCCTCGGCGCCGCGGCCCGGCAGCGCGCCGCCCGGCTGAGCTGGGAGGCGACGGTACGCGACTTCCGCACCGTCGCCGACGAGGCGCTCGCCCGCGCCGGGCAGCACGAGAAGCGGGAGGGCTGAGCGCAGTGCGGGACCCCTCCATCCGGCGGTCGGTCGCCCTCTTCCGCGCCTTCATGAAGGAGCAGGACGACCCCGCCCACGCCTACAGCCTGCTGGCGCGGGACGCGGCGGACCAGGTCGAGCGGATCACGCCGCTCAAGGGCCAGCTGGTCGTCGACGTCGGCGGCGGCGGGGGCTGGTTCACGGAGGAGTTCCGCAGCCGCGGCGCCGAGGCGTACCTCTTCGACTGCGACGCCGGTGAGATGGCGGCCGGCTCGGACGTGAGCACCGGTGCGGTCGTCGCCGACGGCTATCTGCTGCCGCTCGCCGACGGCGTCGCCGACATCGCGTTCTCCTCCAACGTGCTGGAGCACGTGGCCGACCCCCAGACCTTCCTCAGCGAGCTGATCCGGGTCACCAAGCCCGGCGGCCTGCTGTACGTGGCGTTCACCAACTGGCTCTCCCCCTGGGGCGGCCACGAGCAGGCGCCCTGGCACTACCTGGGCGCGGACCGCGCGCGCCGCCGCTACACGCGGCGCGCCGGACGCGACCCCAAACACACCCTGGGGGAGAACCTCTTCCCCATCCACATAGGCCCCACGCTCAAGGCGGTACGGGCCCGGGACGACGTCGAGATCGTCGCGGCCCGCTCCCGCTACTGGCCCTTCCTCGCCGAGGCCGTCGTCCGTGTCCCCGGCGTACGCGAGTTCGCCACCTGGAACCTTCTTCTCATACTCCGGCGGTGCCCATGACCTCCACCCTCCCCGCCCAGCCAGCCACGCCCGGCCGGCCCTACTCACCACCGCCCCCGGCGGGGCCGGAGGGGGCGCAGCCTCCCGGAAGCCGGCGCGGCTGGCGCTGGCCGCTCGCCTTCTGGGCGTTCGCGTTCGTCGCCTGGCTCATCCCCTCCGCGGGCAAGACGACGTTCGAGACGAAGCTCGGCGTGGCGGTCGACCCCTGGAAGTTCGCCGGTGACCTGGGCGAGCTGTGGCACGACCAGAACGGCTTCGGCGGCATCCACGACCAGTTCTTCGGCTACGCGTTCCCGATGCTGCCGTACTACATGCTCACCGACCTGGTGCAGATGCCGACGTGGCTGGCCGAGCGGCTGTGGCTGTCGCTCGTGGTCACGGCCGCGTTCTGGGGCGCGCTGAAGCTGGCCGACCGGCTGGGCTTCGGCACCTCCGGCACCCGGGTGCTGGGCGCCGCCGCGTACGCGCTGTGGCCCGTGTTCACCGTCATCGTCGGCTCCACCTCCGCCGGCGCGCTGCCCGGCGCGGTGCTGCCCTGGGTGCTGCTGCCGCTGCTCGACGAGCGGCTGACCCCGCGGGTCGCCGCCGCCCGCTCGGCGCTGGTCGTCCCGTTCATGGGCGGCGTCAACGCGGCCTCCACGCTGGCCGCGCTGCTGCCCGCGCTGCTGTACGTGTGCACCCGCACCGGCCCGCGCCGCACGAAGCTGCTGGCGTGGTGGCTGCCCGGGGTGCTGCTTGCGTGCCTGTGGTGGATCGTGCCGCTGCTGCTCCTCGGCGCCTACGGCGAGAACTTCCTGCCGTTCATCGAGACCGCGCACAACACCACGACCACCATGTCGGCGACCGAGGTGCTGCGCGGCACCGGCAACTGGGTGGCGTACCTGAACTTCGGCGAGGAATGGCTGCCCGGCGGCTGGACCGTCGCCACCGGCTGGCTGCCGATCATCTCCTCCGCGCTCGCCGCCGGCCTGGGCCTGGCGGGCCTGGCCCGCCGGGACGTGCCGGAGCGGCGCTGGCTGGTGCTGACCGTGATGACCGTCGCGCTGGTGACGATGGCCGGCTACGGCGGCGCGCTGGGCGCGCCGTTCTCCGACGGCGTGCAGGACGCGCTGGACGGCTGGCTGAGCCCGTTCCGCAACATCTACAAGTTCCAGCCCGGCCTGGCCCTTGCGCTCGCGCTGGGCCTCGCGCACTTCGTCGCGGTCGCCGCCGAGCACCACGGCTCCCGCGCCACGCCGCGGCGCAGCGCGTGGGTGCCGGCGATCGCCACCCTCGTGGTGCTGCCGGGTCTGGTGCTGCCGTACGCCAACGGCGACGTGCTCCAGCCGGGCGCGTTCGACAAGCTGCCCAAGCACTGGGAGCAGACGGCTGACTGGCTGGAAGAGTACTCCCCCGACAGCCGGGCCCTGGTGGTACCGGCGACCGCGCACGGCACGTACGAGTGGGGCAAGCCGATCGACCAGCCGCTGGACGTGCTCGCCGAGTCCCGCTGGGCGCAGCGCGACTACGTGCCGTTCGGCACGGCGGGTTCGCGGCGCGCGATGGACGCCGTCGACCAGGCGCTGATGACCGGCGGCGAAGTGCCGGGCCTCCAGGCGTTCCTGGCCCGCGCCGGCCTCCACTACGTCGTCGTACGCAACGACCTCGACCCCGACCAGGTCGGCTACGTCCCGCCGACCACCGTGAAGCAGACGCTGGAGTCCTCCGGCTACGAGAAGGTCGCCGAGTTCGGCCCCGAGCTGACCGGCGGGCGCATCCCCGAAGGCACGCCGCTGCAGATCGAGGGGCTGTACTCGCGCCAGCGGGCGGTGGAGATCTTCCAGCCGGCCGACGGCGAGGACCTGCGCCCCGGCCCGGCCGGCGCGCTCAACGCCGCCGACACCGCCGTCCTCAGCGGCGGCCCGGAGTCGCTGCTGCAACTGTCCGCCGACGCCGACTGGCAGGGCCGGCCCGCGGTGCTCGCGGGCGACGCCCACCCGGGCGTCGACGAGCCGGCGGTCAAGGTGCAGGCGGACGGGCTGCGCCGGGCGGACACCCGGTTCGGCGTGGTCAACAACAACACCTCGTACACCTACACCGAGGACGAGAAGAACCCGTCGGAGAGCCTGCAGGACGCCGGTGACGAGCCGCGGATGATCGTGCCGGAGAAGGGCGTCGAGCACCAGACGACCGCCGTCCTCGACGGCGCCGCCTCGGTGACCGCCTCCACCAGCGGCAACTGGATGTTCCACCTGCCGCAGTTCGACCCCGTGGGCGCCTTCGACGGCGTGCCGCAGACCGGCTGGGCCGAGGGCAACCCGGACACCTCCGAGGGCGAGTGGCTGCAGATCGACTTCACCGAGCCCACGAACCTGGAGGGCACCCTGGACCTGACGCCGCTGCCCGGCGCCGGCATCCGCCCCGAGCCCGTCGAGGTCGAGGTGGAGACCGCGCGCGGCAGCGAGGTCAGCACGCTGCAGAGCGGCGCCGGGACGCAGACCGTCAAGTCCCCCTCGGGGCAGGCGGAGTGGCTGCGGATCACCATCCGCAAGACAGAGGGCACCCGCACCGGCTTCGCCGGCGCCGGCTTCGCCGAGGTCGAGATCCCCGGTGTCTCGCAGGTCAGCCGCCAGCTCCAACTGCCCGCGGACGCCAAGCAGGTCGCGGCCGACGCGGAGCAGATCTCCCTGCACCGCGGCAGCGACCTCGGCGGCCTCAACCCGGCCGCGGCCGAGACCGGCCTCCAGCGGCGCTTCGAGTCCGGCGCCGGCGAGTACACGGTGACCGGCAGCGCGCTGCCCGTACAGGGCCGGGAACTCGACCTGCTGCTGGACGAGCTGGGCGCGGCCGACGAGGACAAGATCAACGTCACCGCGGGCTCGACGCTGCCGCTGAGCCCGCAGCTCAGCCCCCGCAACCTGGCCGACACGGACCTGACCACGGCCTGGATCGCGGGCGAGGATCAGTCGCTCACGCTGACCTGGCCGGAGGCGACGGAGATCAGCGAGTTCGTGCTCGCGCCCGCCGGCGGCCTGTCGGCGCGGCCGACCGAGGTCGAGGTGAGCACCCCCACCGGGGCGCAGACCGTCGGCGTGGACGCCAACGGCTGGGTGCGGATCCCGCCGGTGACGACCGACCGGCTCGACATCAAGGTCACCGAGACCGAGACGCTGGCGGTGCACAACCCGTTCGCGGACCGCGACGTGCAACTGCCCGTGGGCCTCACCGAGGTCTACGTCCCCGCGCTCGGCGAGGACGCGCAGAAGGACCTGCGCACCGAGCCGGTCGACAAGGACGAGCCGTTCGAGCTGGAGTGCGGCCAGGGCCCGATGGTGTCCGTGGACGGCCAGCTCCTGGGCACCCGTGCCGAAGGCACCCTGGGCGACCTCGTCGACCGCCGGCCCGTCAGCATCGAGCTGTGCCCGGACGACGGCGAGACCGCAGGACCGGTGCAGTTGGACGCCGGCCGGCACGCCGTCGCCGCCGGTGACGGCGAGGCGCTGGCGGTCACCGACCTGACGCTGACCCGCGGCGAGCCCGTCGCGGCGGCCGAGGGCCGCGAGGTGGAGGCCACCGACTGGGCGGGCGACGAGCGCTCCGTCACCGTCGGCGAGGGCCAGGACGCCTACCTCACGACGTACGAGAACTACAACGACGGCTGGAAGGCCACGCTCGACGGCAAGGAGCTGGAGTCGGTGCGGCTCGACGGCTGGCAGCAGGGCTTCCTGGTGCCGGCGGACCTGGCCGGCGAGGTGAAGCTGGAGTACAAGCCTTCGACCTGGTACGACGCCGGGATCTTCGCCGGCGTCGCCGCGATCCTGGCGCTGCTGGGGCTGGCGTTCGTCCGCGCCGGGCGGCGCGAGGTGGTCGCCGCGGAGCCGGCGCCGCCGGCGCCGGGCTGGGTGCTGGGCGCGCTGGTGCTCACCGCCGTGGTCGCCGTGGTGGCCGGGCCGTACGCGCTGATCGTGCCGGCGCTGGCGGTGCTGGCGCGGACCCGGGCCGGGCTGCTCGCGCCGCTGGCGCTGGTGGCGATGGCCGGCGCGGGTGTTGCGGCGCTGACCGGTGCGGGCGAGGCTGTGCGCATGGACGAGGGGGCCTTCAGCGGGGTCGCGCAGGCGCTCGCCGTGCTGGCGCTGGCCGCGGCGCTGGTCACCGCGGAGCGGCCGGAGCCGGCCGGGGAGGAGCCCGGGTACGGCCCGGACATCGACCCGGAGGCGGAGACAGCCGCCTTCCCGGCGTACGGCGCAGGGCCCGCGGGTGCGGGTGCTGCTGGTGCCGCGGGCGGGCCGCCGGCCGGCCCCGGCGGGCCGCCCGGACGTACGGCCGTCGCCGGCCCGGAGCACCCGGCGCCCGCGGCGGAGCCGGACCGGCCGACGCAGCGGTTCTGGCGCCGCAGGTCCCCGGGCGCACCCGCCGCCGCGGAGTCGGCCA
The DNA here is from genome assembly GCF_059570535.1 of Streptomyces sp. CNP082. Lineage (NCBI taxonomy): Bacteria > Bacillati > Actinomycetota > Actinomycetes > Kitasatosporales > Streptomycetaceae > Streptomyces > Streptomyces sp. CNP082. Next base: position 5,856 of record NZ_JCANSZ010000064.1, on the reverse strand, counting down.
GTGAGCAGACCCCGCCGCTGGGCACCGCCCACGGGGAGCCGCGCGACGCCTTCGTCCCCAAGCCGCCGATCCCGCTCAGCGGTACGGCGGAGGCGGAGGACCCGGCGGACGGCGTACAGGACACCCCGCCCGCGGACGCACCCCCCGCCGACACCCCGCCGGACGACGGCACGCCCGCCGACCGGCGGGAGGAGAAGGGCAAGTGAGTGACGGTGGGCGTCCCGCAGCGCGGGGCGCCCACCGCGGAGGAGAGGCGCAGATGACGGTGACGCAGCCCGCCAGGACCGCCCCGGCGGCGCCGGGACGGGTCCCGTTCCCCACGGTGGACGAGGTCTCGCTGCACTGCACGGATCCGGCGGAGCCGGAGACCGTGCACGTCGAGCTCCACTTCCCCGGGCGGTTCGAGCCCGAGCGGCTGCGCACCGCGCTCGCCGAGGCCGCGCGGCGGCACCCGCGGTTCCAGCAGCGCAAGGCCGCCAGCCGCTGGTGGCACCGGCGTTACCAGTGGCAGGTGACCGAGGAGCCCGACGTCGACCCGGTCAGCTTCCTGGCCGCAGGTCCCGGCGTGCTTCAGGCGGCGCGCGAGCGGACCTTGACCGACTGCCCGCCGCTGGACGCCGCGCCGCCGGTGCGCATCGAGGCCGTCGAGACCGAGGACGGCGGCACGGTGCTGATGACCACCGTCAACCACACCGCCATGGACGGCCCTTCGTGGCTGCGGGTGCTCGCCACGGCGGCGGAGGTGTACGCGGGCGGCGCACCGCAGACCGCGGCCCCGTCCGGCGGTACGGGCTCGGGCGGTACGGGCTCGGGCGGTACGGGCTCGGGCGGTACGGGCTCGGGCGCTACGGGCGCACGCGGCAAGGACCCGGGCAGCAAGGACTCAGGCGCTACGGGCGCGAAGGCCGCCCCCGCGGCGCCCCCGGCCCCGCCCGCCGCCGCCCGCTCAGGACCCACCCGCCCCGCGCGCCTCGCCAGCGACACGTCGTCCACTGCGTCTTCTGAGGCTCCCGGCACCGCCAACGGCCTGCACCTCCTCGACCTGCCCGCACCCCGCCGCACCTCCTTCGGCGCCACCGTCAACGACCAGCTCCTCGTCGCCACCTGCCTGACGGCCGCCCGCTGGAACCGGGCGCACGGGGCCCGCAGCGCCCCGGTGCGCCTGACGATGCCCGTCGACAGCCGCACCCGGGAGTCGGCGGACATGATGATCGGCAACGGCACCCGGCTGACGGAGGTCGGCTTCGGCCCCGAGGAGCTGGCCGACGCGGAGGCGCTGACCGGCGGCGAGGCGCCGGACCGGGCGGCGGTGGAGCGGCTGCTGCGCGCCACCATGGCCCGTACGCAGGCACTGAAGTCCGTACCGAGCCGCCCGCTGGGACTCTACGGCGTGCTGCTCACCGCGCCGGTGCTGCCGGTGGGCGTACGCGGCGTGCTGGCGCGTACGCTGCGCCGCGCCGCCGCGCCGCTGATGTCGACCACCCTGCTGTCCAACATCGGCCGCATCGTCTACCCGCTGGACTTCGGCGCCGCCGGCCGCCCCACCGCGGTGTGGTTCTCCGCCCCCGCCCGGATGCCGCGCGGCCTCGCGATCACCGCCGCGTCCACCGCCGGCCGGCTGCACCTGGCCATCCGCTACTCCCGCGCCCTCCTCGACCACGCCGCCGCCGTCCGCATCGGCGAGCTGATGCAGCAAGGTCTCGCGGCCTGTGCGGAGGACCCGGCGTGAGCCGGGCCGAAGCCCCCGCCTCGCTGCGGGAGTTCTACGAGAACCCCGCCGTGCCCGTCGCCTCCGGCGACGCCCGCAGCCGGCGGCAGGCGCGGATGCTGGCGGACGCCCTGGGCCCGTTCCGTACCGGACAGGCGCCCGCGGTCGTCGTGGACGTCGGGTGCGGCGACGGCTCCGCCGCGGCCGTGGCCGCCGGGGTGCTCGACGGGCGCCGCCCCGGCGGGCAGCGCGTCGTCGCCGTCGACTGGTCGCACGACGCGCTGCGCCGCGCCCGGTCCCGTACCCGCGAAGCCGCCCCCGGCACGCCGGTCCACGTCGTACGCGGCGGGCTGCCCGACGGCGGTGCCGGCGGCGAACGGCAGCCCGCGGGGCTGCCGCTCGCGGCCGGCAGCGCGGACGCCGTGCTGTTCAGCGAGGTCGTGGAGCACTTGGTCGACCCGGACGCCGCGCTCGACGAGCTGCGCCGCGTGCTGCGGCCCGGCGGCCACCTGCTGCTGTCCACCCCCAACCTCGCCGCCTGGTACAACCGCGTGCTCCTGCTGGCCGGCGTGCAGCCGGTGTTCTCCGAGGTGAGCCTGCGCGGCATCCACGGCCGCCCCGGCAGCCAGGTCGTCGGGCACCTGCGGCTGTACACGGCCCGTGCACTGCGGGAGTTCCTGGCGGCCTCCGGCTTTACGGTGGAGAAGGTGGCCGGCGCGCCGTACCACGACGTGCCCCGGCCCATGCGGCCGTTCGACCGCCTCGCGTGCCGGGCGCCGTCGCTTGCCTCGATCCTGCTCGTCCACGCCAGGCGGGAGTAGCCGATGTGGTGGGGGGTTGCCGCGGCCCTGCTGGCGAACGTCTTCATCAGCTGCGGCTTCGTGCTGGAGAAGCGGGCGCTGTCGGCGCTGCCCGAGCTGAACGTGAAGCGGCCGGGCCGCATGGTGCGGATGCTGGTGTCCAGCCCGCTGTGGCTGGTGGGCTGCCTCAGCCTGGGGCTCGGCTTCGCCGCCCAGTTGGTCTGCTACCGCACGCTGCCGCTGGCCGCCGCGCAGGGCATCCTCGTCTCCGGTCTGGTGCTGCTGGTGCTGCTGTCGTCGCGGTTCCTCGGCGAGCGGCTGAGCACCCGGGAGCTGGCGGGGGTGGGCGCGATCCTGCTCTCGCTGGGGATGATCGTGCTGTCCCTGGACAGCGAGGCCGACACGGTCAGCACGTCGGCGCCGGCCGCGCGGTTCCTGCTGGTCGCGCTGCCGTCGCTGGCCGCCGGGCTGTGGCTGTACCTGGCGGCGGAGCTGCGGTCCAAGCGGCGGCACCGGATCCCGACCACGGGCATCGCCTACGGGGTCGGGGTGGGTTTCCTGTACGGGGTCAGCTCGCTGACGATCAAGGGCGTCTCGGGTCTGGTCGCGGGCTCGGACCTGCTCGGCACCGCGGGGGACCTGCTGGCGTCCCCGTACCCGTACACGCTGCTGTTCACCGGGGCGGCGGGGCTGGTGATGTCGCAGGCGGCGCTCCAGCGCTGCCGGGCCTCGCTGATCGTGCCGGTGTGCACGACGGCCAACTGCCTGCACGCCGTCGCCGCGGGCACGTTCGTCTTCGGCGAGCCGCTGCCGGACGACGTGCCGCGGCTGCTGCTGCGGCTGGGCGGGATCGCGATGGCGGTGTCGGTGCTGCTGACGCTGCCGCGGCACGACGACCCGGCGCCGGACCAGACGCCCGGCGGGGAGCCGGCTTCCGGGCCTGTACGCGGTGAAGTGCCCGGCGCGCCGCACGAGTCCGCGGCAGAGCCCCAGCAGCCCCAGCAGCCTCAGCAAGACCAGCAAGACCAGCAAGACCAGCCACCCGGGCGGCGCCCCGCCGCCCTGCCGCCCGCCCCCGTACCGACGCCCGACCGTGGAGGACCCGCCCCGTGAACCCCGAAGACCCGCTGCTGAAGATACTGGTCTGCCCGCTCGACAAGGGCCCGCTGACCCTCCTGGACTCCGGCGACGCGCTCTACAACCCCCGGCTGCGGCGCCGCTATCCCGTGCTCGACGGGATCCCGCAGCTACTGCCGTCCTCCGGCGAGGAGGTCTCGGACGAGGAGCACGAGCGGATCACGGGCGGCCTGCAGCCTCAGCCGTGAAGCCCCGGCCCGGCCGGCGTCTCACGCAGGCGCACGCCCTTGTCCCGCAGCCACGGCTCCGGGTCGATCGCCGAGCCGAACTGCGCGGTCACCCGTACCTCGAAGTGCAGGTGCGGGCCGGTGGAGTTGCCGGTGGTGCCGGCGCGGCCGAGGGGCTGGCCGGGGAAGACGCGCTCGCCGGGCCGCACGCGCACCTGTGAAAGGTGGGCGTAGAAGGTGAAGTAGCCGTCGTCGTGCCGGACGGTGACGGAGTTGCCGAAGGCGTCGTCGCAGCCGATCTCGTACACCGCGCCGTAGCCGACGCTGCCCACGGGCCTGCCCTCGTCGACGGCGAAGTCCAGGCCCGTGTGCCGGGACGACCACATGCCGCCGGCCTGGTCGAAGCGCGAGGAGAGGGTGTAGCGGCCCACCGGCGCCGTCCAGGCGCGGCCGGCCAGTGCCTTGCCGTCCGTGCTGAGCGTCACGGCCCGGGGCTGCTCGGCGCGCGGGCAGCCGGAGCTGCGCGAGCGGGCGTCCTGGGCGCTCTGCAGTTGCGCCAGCCGCCCCTGGGCGCGCTCCAGTTTGCTCTCGATGAGCCGCTTCACCCGCGCCTGGGTGCGCAGTTCCGCGCGCAGGTCGGCGAGCGCGACGGCCCGGCGCCTGCGTTCGGCCGCGAGCCGCCGCTCGGCCTGCCGGGCGCGGTGGTAGAGGCCGGCGGCGGCCTGCTCGCCCTGGTCGAGCAGGAAGAACGTCTCGAGCAGGTCCTCGGGGGTGCGCGAGGTGAGCAGCGCGGCGGTGGGGCCGAGGCCGCCGGACTGGTACTGGCGGGCGGCGAGCTGCCCGATCCGGCCGCGCAGGACGACGAGCGTGCGGTGCTTGGCACGTACGGCCCGCTGGAGCTTGGCGATCTTCGTGCGCTGTGCGGCGGACGCCCGGCGGGCGGCCTCGTAGCGCTCGGTCGCCGCGGCGGCGTCGCGGAAGAGCCGGTCGACGGTGCCGCGCACCGCTCGTGCCCCGGCCTTGCCGTCCGTGCCCGGGTCGGGGCGGACGCCGGCGTGCGGAGCGCCGCCGGCGGGGACGGCGAGGGCGACGCACAGGGCCGTAGCCGCTCCGGTTTGTGTGATAATTCGTCGCATCGGTCGAAATTACCGGCAAATGCGCGCGCCGTGCTGAAGGAAACGCGGGGTGTCGGTGTATATCGCCCGACCGGCGCAGCCGTTCCCGCCCCCGCGCTCCCCCGGCCGCGGGACACCGCACCCCGCCGGCCGGACGCGCCGGCGGGGCGGGGTGCGGTGTGCGGGCAGCATACGGCCGCCCGCGCCGTGGGCCGGGACCTACTTCACGGATCCGGCTGTCAGGCCGGAGACGACGTGTCGTTCGATGAAGGCGAAGAGCACGACGACGGGGATGATGGCGACGACGGAGGCTGCGAAGAGGTAGTTCCATTCGACGGTGTAGTTGCCGATGAAGTTGTTGATGCCGACGGTCAGGGGCTGTTTCTCCGGTTCGGTCATNAGNGTCAGGCCCATNACGAATTCGTTCCAGGTNGCGATGAACGTGAAGATGAGCGCCGTGACCACGCCGGGCATGGCCAGCGGCAGCGTCACCCGGAACAGTGCGCCGATGCGGCTGGTGCCGTCGACCATCGCTGCTTCTTCCAGCTCTGCGGGGATGGAGGAGATGTAGGCGGTGAGGATCCAGACGGCGAAGGCGAGGTTGAAGGCGCCGTTGGCCAGGATCAGCGTCCAGGTGGAGTTGAGCATGTCGAGCTGGTGGAACTCGCGGTAGAGGCCGATGAGCAGTGCGGTGGGCTGGAACATCTGGGTGATCAGGACCAGCAGCAGGAACGCTTTGCGGCCGCGGTAGCGCACGCGNGCNGTGTAGTANGCGGCGGGCAGTGACACCAGCAGCACGAGCAGTGTGGCGCCGCCCGCGATCAGCAGGGTGACCTGGAGGTTGTCGCCGAGCGTGGACTCCTTCCAGACCTCGGTGAAGTTCTTGAACTCGAACGAGGTGGGCAGGTAGGTGCGGTCGCGCAGCTCGT
>NZ_JCANSZ010000063.1:0-39752 GCF_059570535.1 Streptomyces sp. CNP082 | reverse complement strand
GGCCGCGTCAGCGGCAACCTCCGCAGACCACGCCGGTTTCACCGCGGCCTGCTCAACGCTATGTACCTCTCCGCGCTCTCCAGTCTTAAGGGCTGCCCAGCCTCCAAGGCGTACTACGCGCGCAAGAGAGCCGAGGGCAAGGGCCACAAGCAGGCGCTGCTGGCGCTCGCGCGCCGCCGCGTCAACGTCCTGTGGGCCATGATCCGCGACGGAGCGTGCTACGAAGCCACACCACCCGTCACGGCAGCGGCTTGACATCAGCATTGGGAAGCTCCTTCAGGTAGGACGGGTGCGGGTGGGCTTCGAGGTCGCATAGCCACTCCTCGGCGGCGAGAGTGCGGCGGTGGGCCGCGAGGCCGGCGTATTCCTCGGCGTTGGCGTGGTCCTTGGTGGTGCACTCCAGGATCCGCGGCGGCAGGGTGCCGCGCATCGCGGTGGTCAGCAGCGGCGGCGGGATCCTCAGCAACGGCGAACTCGTATCCGCCGAGGTTCTCGTCGTCCGTGCCCAGAAAGGCGTCGGCGGACCCCGGCACGCACGCCACGGCCTCGATTGGCCGGCATCGGCGCGCAGTCGACGACCGTCGCCGTGGAGCCGGTGACCTTCAGGCGGCAGACGAGGGCGCGGCCAGGGATCTCCCGGCCTCAGCCGAGCAGAGCCGCCACCGGCCCCCACCCGGACGCGGCGGGTACGCGCCCGGTCGGCGGAGCCGTGCCCGGGGGAGCCGTCGTGCCGTACGCTGGGAGACCTGCCGTTGACGTCAGGTGCAGGTCCTGCGCCGGTCCGGATCCGGCGGGAAATGGGGAACGCGCGCATGCGTATCGGAGAGGTCGCCCGGCGGTCCGGAGTGAGCGTCCGGGCGCTGCGCTACTACGAGGAGCAGGGCCTCCTGGCGCCCACCCGCACCCCCGGCGGCCAGCGCGAGTACGCCGACGACGCCGTCGACCGGGTCCGCTTCTTCCAGCAGCTCTACGCGGCCGGCCTGCCCAGCCGCCGCATCGCCGAGCTGCTTCCGTGCATCGACACCGGCACGACCACCGCCGAGCAGCGCGCCATGCTCGATGCCGAACGGGCCCGTATCCGCAGGCAGATCGACGAGTACACCGCGGCCCTCGCCCGCCTCGACGAGATCGTCACCGCCGCCGCAGACCGCCGCGCCTGATCGCCCTCCGGCACGGCTGAACCAACTCCGAAGAACTTCCGGAACGCGCCGCGCGCCGGGCCCCGTCCACCCGTTGCATGTGCATGCTCCTGTTCGCCAGAGATTTCTGACCCCACCCCTCCTGCGTCATCTGCCCCACACACAACACCAGTTGGCTCATGCACCTATCGCAACCGGCGATCCGAGCTACTGGGGGTGGGCCGACATGGGCCGCACACACGCAGGTGAGAAGGACGAGTCCGGGCTGAGCCGACGCGGGGTACTGGGGTGGGGCGCGGCGGCGCTCGCGACGGGAGTGGCGGCAGCCGGCGCCGGAACGGCGCACGGGGCGACACGCACTCCCGCCCTGGTGCCGTCGACCTCGGGCGGGATGGAAAACCCCTTCGGCCTGGGCGTCGCCTCGGGCGACCCCCTGCCCGACGCCGTTGTGCTCTGGACGCGTATCGCACCGAAGCCGCTCGACATGTTCGGCGGCATGCCGTGGCGCAAGGTCGCCGTGCAGTGGCAGGTCGCCACCGACGACCGGTTCCGCCAGGTCGTACGCGAGGGCACGGCCACCGCCCGGCCGGAGTACACCCACACCGTCCACGTCGACGCCCGCGGTCTGGAGCCCGGGCGGGAGTACTTCTACCGCTTCCGGACCGGCGCCGAGATCAGCCCGGTCGGCCGTACGAAGACGGCACCCGCTCCCGACCGCCGCCTCGACCGCCTGAACTTCGCCTTCGCCTCCTGCCAGGCGTGGCACGGCGGCTTCTACACCGCACACCGGCACCTGGCCGAGGAGGACATCGACCTGGTCGTCTTCCTCGGCGACTACATCTACGAGTCCGGGATCAACGCGACCGGCGGGGCGCGCAACGTCCCGGTCGACGAGCGCTTCATCGGCCAGGCCCGGACTCTCGACGACTACCGGAACCTCTACTCGATCTACAAGGCCGACCCCGACCTCCAGGCAGCGCACGCCCGCGCGCCGTGGCTCGTCACCCCCGACGACCACGAGGTCGTCAACGACTACGCGACGCTCCACGAGTGGTCGGGCATGAGCGAGACCGACTTCGCCACCCAGCGCGCCAATGCGTACCGCGCCTACTGGGAGCACATGCCGATGCGCCCCGACCGGGCGCCCATCGGCCCCGACATGGACCTCTACCGCCGGTTCGCCTTCGGCGACCTCGCCACCTTCTTCGTACTGGACGGCCGCCAGTACCGCTCGACCCACGCCTGCAACAACCACGGCACCGCCGTCATCGGCTGTGCGGAGCGGCTCGACCCGTCGCGCACCATGCTCGGCTTCGAGCAGGAGGGCTGGCTGCTCGACGGTCTCGGCAACTCGCCGTCGACCTGGAACGTACTCGCCAACCAGGTCGTGATGACGCGCTACAAGCAGAACGACGACGGCACCGCCTACCACCACGACCTGTGGGACGGCTACGCCCCGGCCCGCGACCGGCTGCTGCAGGGCATGGTCCAGCGCAACGTCAGCAACCCGATCGTCCTGACCGGCGACAACCACAACAACATGGCGGCCGACGTCCTCCTCGACGCGGAGGACCCGGCGTCGCCCGTGGTGGCGTCCGAGTTCCTCGGCACCTCCGTCTCGTCCGGCGGCAACGGCGCCGAGCAGACCGCGTTCGGCGAGACGCTGCTGCGGCTCAACCCGCAGATGGCGTTCACGAACTACCAGCGGGGCTACGTGCGCTGCGCGCTGGACCGCGAGACCTGGCGGTCCGACTACCGGATCGTCCCGTACGTCACCACGCAGGGCGCGCCGGTTTCCACGCGGGCCAGCTTCGTCGTCGAGAACGGCCGGCGCGGTCTCCAGACCGTCTGACCGGAACGAAGCCTGAAGCCCGAAGCCCGCAGTGGGAAGGAAGAGACACAGATGAGCGTCGTACCCACCATGTCCGCCAGGCGCCGCCTCCACGTGATCGGCGGTATCGCCGGGATCGCCGTGGTGATCGCCTCGACCGCGACCGCCCAGGCGGTCAGACCCGGCCAAGCCGCCGCGCAGGGCTCGGCGGCTGCGACCGTGACGGCATCCCCCAGCCTGATCGAGATGGGCCCCTGCCTGCGCGGATCCACCACGGTCAACGTAGCCAACGAGAACCAGGACCCGCTCTACGCAACGGTCTTCGTACGAGCCCCCGAAGGGGCGGAGACCTCCCTGGAGATGATCTCGACCTACCTCCCGCCGGGCTACGAGAAGCAGGTGGGCCTGAACCTCACGATGCCCGAAGGGACCGATCCCGGCCGCTACAAGCTCACGCTCGACCAGCCGCAGGCACGCCCGACAACGGTGCCGGTCCTGGTCACCGCCGAACCCGGGCAGGTCTGCCTCCGGGGAGACGACCTGCACGCGACCGCCACCAGCGCCCAGACGTCCGCGGCCAACGGCCCCGAGAAGGCCGTTGACGGCGACCCCGGCACCCTCTGGCACACCCAGTGGACCCCGGCGAAGGACGAGCTGCCGCAGTCGATCACCCTGGAGCTGAACGGCACGCACGACGTCAGCCAGCTCCGGTACCTGCCGAGAACCGACGGCAACTCGAACGGCCGCATCACCGAGTACGTCATCGAGGCGAGCACCGACGGCCAGACGTACACCGAGGTCGGCCGGGGCACGTGGGCCGCCGACGAGAACGAGCACGCGGCGGACATTGAGGCAGGGGGAGCCCGGTTCATCCGGCTGGTGGCCCTCGACGGATACGGGGGCTATGCCTCGGCCGCGGAGATCAACCTGGTCGCGACCCCGACCCGGTAAGGCTGCCGCCGGGCAGGCCGCCGCCGACCGCCGCGCCTGAACGCCAGCACCTGGCGCGGCGGTCCGGGGTGGGGGCCCGAACGCCAGCGTGACAAATGCGCGGCAACCTGCCTTCAAAACCGGGTCAAATCGCCCACGCGACCCGACTTTTGCTCAACGATACGCACCCAGACGGTGCCACCGGCTTCGCCGTCCTCGGGCCAGTGGCTGTGCTCGGGCGGCCCGAGGTCCAGGGGCCCCGCCTCCTGGAGGAACCGCGAGACGAGTACGGGCCGACGCCGGCACGTAGCCCTTCCAGGTCGCCCTACGTCACGACCTGCGACCGCTCCCGCCCCTGCCGGGCGGGACCGAAGTCCCCTCCAGGAACGCCGAAACCGCCTCGGTGAACGCCCCCGGCGCTGCGTCGTGGATCAGGTGGCCCACCGGGATGGTGACCACTCGCCCGCCGGGGATGCGGCGGGCGAGTTCGGCGATGCCGTCCTGCGGGACATGGCCGGGCGAGGGCGGGCACGACTGCGGTCCGCGCAACGAACCACCTGGGACTACGTCCTGGCGATCTCTTGCCTGAGCTGGAGCGTGAAGCGGCGTAGCAGTTGCAGCGTCTCCTTGTGTTCGGCTCTGCGGTCGTCTCTTCCTTCGCTGGGCCGGGAGTTCCAGACGCGACGCGCGAGAGCCTCGGCGAGCCTGGTGGTGTCGTCAGTGCACAGAAGGTAGAGGGCTGAGCGGGCCTCCTGCATCCGGCCAGCCAACTCGTTGGCTCCGGCGCCGTCGTCACTGAGCCGTGTGTCGCGCAGGTAGTCGATGAGCTGCGTCACGGCCGTGTTGAAGGCGACCCCGGCTTTCAGCTTCTGCTCGCGCAGCCACATGCGGTCCTGCCGGCGGGCGGTGAACCAAGAGCCGAACGCGACCCCTATGACGCCGATGGCGGCCCCCAAAGCCACAGACAGGATGTTCTCCACGCTCGGCTCCCCCCGACGCACAGGTGGCAGCAGGCTACCGAAGCCACGGAGGCACCCACTCGATCCGGGCTCCCCGCGCCGAGGCGTCCCGGATGCGCCTCGTCGGGACAGACTCGCGGTAACCCACGCTCGAAAGTATGTCAAATCGCCCACGTGGCCCGACTTTTGTCGAATGAGGCGTACCAGGCCCTTTCTTGACGCGGGCGCACACCCTATCCGAGTGGGGGCCCGGCCTGCCTCGGATCCGCCCCCGGGACCGGTCCCGGGCGATCTCGCCGACGATGACGGACCGTCCCCGAGACGCGCAGAAGGAGAACTCCCGTGACCCCGGTTCAAGTCGACTGGCTGTCCATCGTGTTCGGTCCCGTCGCGATCGTCCTGCTCCTGACCGCCTTCAGCGCGGCCCGTTCGGCGGCGCGGCGGGGTGAGCAGATGCCCGGCTGGGCCAAGGCCGTCCAGGGCGTGGGGGGTGTCCTCGTGCTGTGCGTGGCCGCGGCCAACATGGCGTGGGGCAGCTAGTGGTGTGGCCGCCTGCCTTCGCCGGGTCAGCGGTTGTCAGGGCCGTGACGTCCATCCCGGTCGCTGGGGTTGTGGTGGCCGAGCTTGTGTGGGTGCGCAGACTGACCGACCAGGAAGGACAGAAGCTGCAGAAGGGAATCCGCCGGGGCGGGCGGCTGCCCGTAGACGCAGCCTGACAACGCAGCCGGTGACGTTCCTGCGCACAGCGCTGTGTCAACTAGGAGTTGAGGAGACCCAGTAGCTGCTGGGTGGCTTGGAATCCAGAGCCTGCCGTCTGCAGGAATCGCTCGATGCGTGCCATTGCGCTGTCGCGTGCGCTCTCGTCGCCACTGTCGGGGTTCGTCATGGTCGACGACGTTTCAGTCGACGTAGACCGCGCGGCCGCGGAAGGCGGACGGCCCACTGGACTTGCCGCCGGGCGGCACCACTCACCCGTATTCGTTCTGGTCCGGCCTGAATGGCTGCTAGTCGCACGGAGCAGGGGCCTTGCGGGCGGCCGGGGCCTTCCGGTCCGCGGGTGGGGTGCGGTAGGCGCGGAGGGGGGCGTTGGTGGCGGCTATTGCCGCTATCACCGCCGTTGCCGCCAGGCCGCCCGTGACCAGGGAGGCCGTGGCCGAGGTGGCGGAGGCTATGAGGCCGCCGCGGAAATTGCCGAGTTCGGGGCCCGCTACGCCGATGACGTGTTCCACCGACGAGACCCGGCCCCGGTAGGCGTCCGGGGTTTCGAGCTGGACCAGGGCGCTGCGGGTGACGACCGAGACCGTGTCCGCTGCGCCCGCCACGGCGAGGCAGGTCAGGGCCAGCCAGAGGGGGCCGGCCAGGCCGAAGCAGGCGAGGGCCAGGCCCCAGACGGATGCTGCGGTCAGTTGGACCAGGCCGCCGCGGGGCCAGCGGGTGACCGTGCCGGAGAGCAGGCCCGCCGTGATGCCGCCGACGGCGACGGCGGAGAGGAACAGGCCCAGGGTCTGCGGGTTGCCGTCGAAGCGGACCTCGTTGACGAGGGGGAAGAGTGCGATGGGCATCGCGAGGAGGGTGGCGGACAGGTCGGTGGCCAGGGAGCCCCAGAGGGTGTGGCGGTGCAGGACGACGCGCCAGCCGCCGCGTTCGGCCCGGCGTCTGCCGTCCTTCGCCCGTACGCCCTCGGGGCGCATCGCCGGGAGTCGGAAGACCGTGGCCATCGCAACGGCGATCGCCGCGGCCTGGGTGGCGTACGCGGCGGCCACGTCCCAGCGGGCGATGATCAGGCCGGCCGCCGCCGGTCCTGCGAGCATCGCGACCTGGAAGGAGCCGGTGTTCAGGGCGATGCCCGCCGCCACCTGGTCGGCCGGCAGCAGGCGGACCGGGAAGGTGCGCCGGGCGGGGGCGCCGAGGGCGGAGAAGGCCGTGGCGAGAGCGACCAGGGCGAGGAGGAGGACGACGTTGCGGTTGTCCGCCAGGGCCTGGGCGCACAGCGCGCCGGCCGCCAGCAACTGGCCCGCGGTCGTGGCCCGTACGAGCGCGCGGCGGTCCACGGTGTCGGCCAGGGTGCCGCCGAGGAGGCCGAAGAGGATCATCGGCAGGCCCGTGGCCAGGCCGATGGCGCCCGTGCCGACGGGGCTGCCCGTCAGGTCCCAGACCTGGGCGAGTACGGCGACGAGGGTGATCTGGGCGCCGAGTTGGGAGGCCGCCGCGCCGATCCACTGGGCGCGGAACGCGGGGCTGCTGCGCAGCGGGCGGGTGTCGAGGAAGTGGACGCGCCGCCTCATCGGGGTGGCTCGGTGAGGCGGTCCTCGATCCGTTCGCGCATCGACCGGCGTGCCAGCAATTCCCGTACGTCGTTCACCACCGCGGTCATCGCGTACGGCAGCTCGCCGTTCAGCTCGGCGACCGCCGCGTGGGTCGCGCGCCACTCCGCCTCCAGGAACGGCACGAGCGCCCGGCCGCGTTCGGACAGGTCGATGCGCCGGGTACGGGCGTCGGGGCCCGGCTCGGAGGTGACCAGGTCCTCCTTGCGCATGGCGGCGACGGTCTGGCTGACCGCGGAGTGCGAGCGGTGCAGGGACTCGGCCAGTTCGCGGATGGTCAGCGGCCCGGTGTGGGCGAGCCGGATCAGCGGATACGCGAACCGGGGGCGTACGCCCTCGATGCCGCGGGCGGCGTAGACCCGCTCGATCTCGGTGTCGAGGGAGGCCAGCAGCGCGTGGAGGTCCTGCCACGGGTCGGGCAGCTTCGTGGGATCCGGAGATGTCACAGCGCTAATATAACAGCGCTGTGAGAATCCCTCCTCACAGGAGCGCTGCCGCTGCCGTCATCGCCCCGCCCGCCACCAGACACCCCACCGCCCACCGCATCCAGCGGTACTTGGCCGCCAGGATCGCCCCGAGGTCGTACGACTGCTCCAGCAGCCAGCGCCCCGGATCCCGCCCCGCCGCCACCACCGCAGCCGCCGCGTCGCACCGCCCGGCGCCCCGGCCGGTGCCGCGGTGGAGCGCGGTCGGCGACGGGCCCGCGTGCGCGGAGGGCCGCCGTCGCGTACGGGGCAGGGTGACGATGGTCAGCATCACGATCCCCGCGAGCCACAGCAGCACCCCGGCCACGCCCAACGGGCCCGAGCCGACGCCCGCGTGCGCCGCCGGGAAGGCGAGCGTGGGCAGGGCCACGCTGCTCGACAGCAGGACCGCCGCCTTCGTGTCGGCGCGCGCGATCTCCTCGCGGAGGGTGGTGAGCAGCCGCTCGGCGACGAACCGCGCGCCCGGTTCGGACAGCAGCGGGACGGCGGGCGGCACGGGCGGGGAGAGGTGCGGGGAGGCGGGCGGGGGGACGGGCCAGAAGGCGGGCGGTGGGGGCGGCGGCGGGCCAGTCGCGGGCGCGGGCCCTGCGTCCGCCGCGTGCGGTGGGCTCAGTGGTGGGGTGTCCGGGGCCGGCATCGTTCCGCCTCCCGTTTCGTCAGCCTGTCCTCAGGCTCGCGTCAGTCCGTCGTCTCCTGGTCGGCATCCGGCGACTCCTGCGCACCGCCGCCCGAGCTGCCCGAGTCGGCCGTGTCGCCCGAGCCGGCTGAGTCGGCCGAGTCGCTGCCCCCCGTCACCCAGTACGGCATCCGCCGCGGACCCCCGCCGTCGCCCGCCTGCTGCGGCAGCGAGTCGTACGCCACCCGGCGCGTGCCCTCCCGCAGGAACTCGACCACCACCATGGCCTGGTCGCCCAGCTCCCAGCGTTCGAGGAGCCCGCCGTCGATCAGCCGCGACATCAGCTCCATGCCGTCCTGGCGCTCCTCCTTCCGCTCCTTGCTGAACATCTGCCGGATCGCCGCTTGGTCCTCCGGGTTCCGCGCCATCATCTGCGCCATCACCGCGTCGTCGCCGCGCGACACCGCCCCCTGGAAGTCGTCGGCCCACTTGCGGATCAGCTTCCGCTTGTTGTCGTCCCTGAGGCCCTGCAGCTTGTGCTTGAGCTGTTCCAGGTCCGTCTGGTACCGCACCTGGCCGAGGCTCTTGCCGTGGTCCTGGATCAGCTTGTCCACGGAGATGGTCACGAACACGTCGAGGCCCAGCCCGAAGTGGCTGCCCAGGGGCGAGCCGCTCTGGCTCAGCGCCCGCAGCTCCGCGCGTACCGCGTCGCGGGCCTTCTCCACGTCGTTGATGGAGCAGTCGCGCGACACGTCGCGCAGCCGCTGCTCCAGTTCCGGCACGAGCAGCGCGGCGACATCGGTGACCTGGGACCGCGCCACGAGCTGCGGATCGTTCACCTGCCAGCGCACGTCCACCTTCGCGGGGAAGGTCCGGCCGTGCTCCTTCGCCGGCAGCTCCGCCGCGAACGACACGGTGTGCCAGCCGAGTTGCAGTTCGAAGGCGGTGTACGGGCGGGGGAACCACCAGCGCAGCAGGAACCCCACGCCGCCGTCGGGGTGCACGGTCCGCGCCGGCCGGCCGCGGTAGTAGAGCACGGTCGCGACCTGGGCGCTGGGGTGCTTGTACGGCCACTCCGGGCGGTACTCGCGCCGGAACGGGCCGGCCAACTGCTGGCTGGCCGCGGGCCGGTCGGGCGGTGTCTTCGACGCGGGGGCGGCGGGCGTCAGCCCCGTCCGCCAGCCGTTCCCGGTGCCCGGCGCGGCCGGGGGTACGGGCGCGGCCGGGGGTACGGGCGCGGGCGGGGGCAGGGGCGCGGGCACGGGGGCCTGCGGCGGCTGGGTGGTCATCGGATCCCTCGTTTCGTCCGGCGGGCCGGATCAGTCCGGTTGTACGGTCATGGCCGGCCGCCCCGCGATCGCCTCGCGCAGCCTGCCCACGGTGGCGTGCGCCACCGGTTCGTCCGGGTCGCGCTCCAGGCGGCGGACGAGGTTGCCCAGCCGCGCGGCGTCGTCCGCGCTGCTGATCACCCGCGGCAGGAAGTCGCACAGGACGTCCAGCAGGTGCGGGTCGTCGTCCGCCTCCCGGATCCAGTCGGCGATCGACTCCTGCAGCCCCTCCCGCGATCTGGCCGTGTCCAGCCCGCACCACACCAGGTCCGCCAGCATCCGGGTGTGCTGCGGGCTGCCGGCCAGCAGCGCGGCGGTGAGCGGCCAGCGGCCGTGGGCCCTCAGGGCGGGCACGTCCCTGAGCCCCCACAGGCCGGAGGTGCGCAGCGAGACCATGTTGTCCACGGTGATCAGCGCGAGGTTGCGGTGGCTGGTGCGCCGGTCGCCCATCCACGCGCCCAGCCGCCGCAGCACGGTCTCCGGCTCGGCGCCGGCCAGCAGCCGGGCCGCGCTGAGCGCGGCGTAGTCCAGCCCGATCCCCTCGTACAGCGTGCCGGCCATGCGGCCCAGCTCGTCGAGGGAGGCGGACACCGACTCCTCCGCGGTGCCGAAGCCGTGCACCAGGGCCGCCGTGGCGGCCCGCGCGTCGTCGTCCTGGCGCGCCCACCCCCGTACGGTGTGCCGCACGACCACGCGCACCGGGTCGCTCAGCGCCGCCGCCTCGGCGAGGACCGTCGCGGCGGCCATCTGCTGCTGGACGAACTCGTCGGACGCCAGCGGGAGCACGATCTCCTCCAGGGCGTACGCGAAGTCGAGCGTGCACAGCGCGCCCGCGGTGATCGCGGCGGGCACCCACACCACCGGCCGCTCGTCGGCGCACTGGGTACGGAGCCACTGGCACAGCGGGCCGCGTACGGTGTGGTGGTCCTCCCAGACGTGCGTGAGGACCGCCCGCGCGAGCGCGGTGCCCTGGAGCCGTACGTTGCGGGTGTCCAGCCGCCGGTCGTCGGCGAACGTGACGTAGCCGGTGAACAGCTCGGCCCGCGCCGCCGCGAGCCGCGCCCGGCCGTGGTCGGCGAAGAGCACCCGCCCCGGCTCCCGGCCGGGCTCCGCCGCCTGCGCGAACTCCCACGCCAACTGCTCCGCCGCCGAGGCGGCGACGCTGTACGGCGAGCCGTTGTAGACGGCCACGGCAGTACGGAACGCCGCCTGCCGCAGCGCGCCCGGGACCGCGTCCCGGCGGCGCGGCGCGGCCCGACCGGCGGCGGCGAACCACGCGCGCGCCTGCGCGTGGGCGAAGGTGCGCAGCTCGGCGAGGAGTTCGTCGTCGGAGGACTCCTCGCCGAGCCGCGCGACCAGCAGGCGGGCCAGCGACTCCACCTCGTGGGGCCGCAGCGGGTCGAGCCCGAGCGCCTGCGTGACGTCCGGCCGCCGCGCCAGGGCCAGCGCCTGCTCAAGCGGCTCCTCCTCGGCGTGGCCGAGGAGCGCGGCGAGGTGCCGGCGCAGCATGCCGTCGGCGGACGCGGTCTTGAAGAGGTGCCCGTAGCGCCCGCGGAGGAGTTCGTCGCCGGCGCCGTCGGTGCCGACGACGAGGATCGCGTACGCGCCGCGCCGGGCGAGGAGCGCGCCGAGCCGGTCGAGGTGCAGCTCGGCGGGGAGTTCGGCGGTCTCCCGGCGGTCCCGCTCGGGCCGGTCGCGCTCGTCGTCGGGGTGGCGGCGCGGGGCGACCGGGGCCTGGTCGGCGATCTCCACGAGGTAGCCGCGGCCCTCGGCGAGGTCGGACTCGGCGATCCGGTCGAGTTCGGTGCGCGGGTCCATCCGCTCGACCTGCCCGCGGGTGACCTCGTCGAGCAGGGAGAGCGCGGCGTAGCCGCGTCCGCTGCCCGGGTCGCCGCACAGGGCGATCAGCCGCTGCCGCTGGAGGAGTTCGCGCAGCTCGGGGTAGCCGGGCGGCTCCTCGAAGACGAGCCGCAGGCGCCGTAACTCGTCGCGGGGGACGGCGCCGGAGACCAGGCGCGGCAGGCCGGCGCGGGCGGAGGTGTAGTAGTGGTGGTCGCCGAGGTGGACGTCGCCGTGGCTGCTGTCGACGATGGCGTTGCGGCCGTGTACGTCCACGAAGTTGGCCCGCGCCTGGCGTACGGCGTCGTCCGCGCCGGCCTCGGCCGCCCGCTCCGCGAACGGGCCGGAGCGCGCCGCGCCGCGCAGCCGGCCGTCGTCGGAGGACGACCCGCCGGAGCCGCTGCCCCCGCCGCCGTCGCCGCGCCCCTGCCTGCCGCCGGAGCCGCCTGCGCCGCCGTCGCCGCCGCCCTGCCTGCCGCCGCCTGCGCCTGCGCCGCCCTGGCCGCCGCCTCCGCCCCGCCCCGGGCCGCCGCCGCTCCCGTTGCGCCCCGCGCCGGCACCGGCACCGGCGCCTCCGCCGCTGCTCCGCCCGCCCGAACCCGTCGAACCGCCGCCGTCACTCACCGCGTTCCGCCCCCTCCGTGCCGCCGTTCCGGCCGCCGGTGACGCGCACCCCGACGATGTCGCCGTGCACCTGAGCCCCGTCCACGATCTGGTTCTGGCCGTGGACGGTGATCTGGTACTTCGCCCCCGATGCCGTCTCCGACCCCGCCGCCGGCGCCTGCCCCGGCCGCCCCCCGGGCGCCGCGGTCGGGACAGGCTGCTCCGGCGGTACGGGCCGCTCCGGCGCCGCGGGCTGCTCAGGCCCCGCAGGCGGCCACGGCGGTGCGGTGCGGCGCGGTACGTGGAACCACGCGACCTCGTCCGTCTCCTTGGCCCGTACCGGAATCGGCCGGTAGTGCTCCGGCTCCACGAACCTGCCGCCCTCGGCGATCACCGAGCGGAACAGGACGTCGGAGGCCACGAAGACCACGTACACGTCGTCGTCCGCCGCCAGGATCGCCTTCGCCGGCTCGCTGTCGCACAGCCGGCACGCGAGGTCGACCGCCCGGCCCACCAGCCCCCTGCCGTCGTCGCCGACGGGCCCGCCGTGCATCGCGATCCGTAAGCGCAGCGGCTCGCTCAGCCCCTCGTTGTGCTCGCGCACCCCCTGGTGGACCTCTTCGAGCCAGAGCCCGACCAGCGCCGCCGGCGGCACCTCCGGCGCCAGCGCCGCGAGCACGCCGTCCCCGCGGTCCTCCAGGTGCACCCGGTCGGGGCCCACCCCCACGGCGGCGAAGGCGGCGTCGAAGACCTCGTACATCCCCTGGCGCGCCCGGAGTTTGCCCCGGTGGCCGAGGCGCCCCGAGCCCTTGATGTCCGCGCTGATTACCAGCCGGTGGACGGCCCCGTCCCCGCTCACGCTCACTCGGTCCCCCTCGGATGACGCTCCAACTGCCCTGCTGCGGTGCTGCGTTGCCGCTGTGTACTCAGGATGGCCCTGCCGGGCCCCGGTGTATGTAGCCGTTTACACAACCGGCCCCGCGGCATCGTCGCCGTCCCCGGCCAGCAGCCGCAGCGGCTCCGTGTCGACGACGACCAGCCGTCTGGTCGCCGTACGGACGATGCCCTGCTCGCGCAGCAGCCGCAGGGCCTTCGCGACGGCCTCGCGGGTCGAGCCCACGGAGGCGGCGAGGTCGTGCTGCGGCAGCGGCAGGTCGATGGTCACGCTGCCGTCGGCGTGCCGGCGCCCGGTGCGGGCGGCCAGCTCCAGGAGGCGTACGGACAGCCGTTGCAGCACGTTCTCCGAGGCCAGCGAGCGGCGTTCGCCGTCGGAGCTGCGCAGCCGGGAGCTGAGCTGCTTGAGCACCAGCGCGCTGACCGCGGGGCTGGCGCCGAGGAACCCGCGGAACCGGTCGCCGGGGATCACCACGGCGTCCACCGGTCCCAGCGCCGTCACGGTGGCGCTGCGCGGCCGGCGGTCGACGGCGGCCATCTCGCCGACCAGGTCCCCGGCGCCGCGCAGCGCGAGGATGAGCCGGTGGCCGCGCTCGGTGGCCGTGGACACGGCCGTCCAGCCGCGGAGGAGGGCGACGACGTAGGAGGTGGGGGCGCGTTCCGGCAGGAGCACGTCGCCGTGCGCGTAGCTCCGCGGTACGCCCAGCGCCAGCAGCGCCGCCCGCTCGTCCGGCCGTAACCCGTCGAGCAGGGGCCGTTCCCGTTCGATGAGACCCAAGCCGACCCCCCGAACCCCGACCAACCCGCCCCGAAACGACAGCACGTTAGGGAACGGGCAGGCGCGCGTCAATGCATGGGGTGGGGTCCGTGCCTGCTGCGGAAGGCGCCCGGCGGGACGCCCACCCGGCGGGTGAACAGCCGGGTGAAGTGCCCGGGGTCGGCGTAGCCGACGCGGCGGGCGATGGCGGCGACCTTGAGGTCCGTGGCGGCGAGCAGCTCCTTGGCCGTGTTCAGCCGGGTGCCGAGGACGAAGTCCTTCGGGCTGCACCCGGCCGTGTACTGGACCTCCTCGCGTAACTCGGCCAGCGGCAGCGACAGCCTGCGGGCGATCTCGGTTACGGAGACCGGCCGGTGGGCGGCGCCGGCGAGTTCCTCGACGACCGGCGGGGGCTGCGCGGGCCCGGTGGCGCGGGAGCGGCGCAGGGCGGCGAGGAGTTCGTGGAGTCCGGCGGCGGAGGTGGCGGCGTAGGCGGGCTCGGTCTCGTTGCAGACGGTGGCGAGCTTGCGGATCGTACGGTGCGCGGGGGCGCCCGTGGCGAGGGGGACGACGCCTTCGCCGGGGGCGGGGATGAGGCCGCGTCGGGCGCAGGCGGTCACGGCGGGGCCGGTGAAGCCGGCGAAGGCCGCCGTCCAGGCGGGGGTGTGGGGCCCGTAGCGGTGCGGGACGCCGGGCAGGAGCCACAGCAGCGCGGGCGCCGCCACGCGGACCCGCTCCCGGCCGTCCCGGGAGAACCAGCCGGCGCCCGCCAGCAGGACCAGCGCGAAGTGGCCCTGCACCACGCGCGGGCCCGTGTCGCACGGGGGCAGGTCCTGGACGCCGAGGGCCGTGCAGGCCACACCCGCCGACCGCTGTACCAGCGTCGGCACCGGACGCCGCCGCCACCGCTGCCGGCGCTCGGATCCCGGGACCCAGTCGGCGCCTTCGACGTCGAGCCGTGCAGCACTGCTCATGGCTCTCCCGTACGGACTCGGTGATCGGTTCCTGTAAGGGGAGAGCGCGAACGGGCCCGGCGGTCCCGCGATTTTACCGTTGCTTTACCAAGGTTTCCGGTGGCCGTTCGTCAGTAGCCGAAGGCGGGCCCCCGGTAGCGGAAGCGGAGTGAGGCGGTCGCCTCGTAGTTCGCCGTCGTGCCGATGTCCGGGGCGTGCGGCTGTCCTGCGGCTGCGGCGCGCCAGTCGTCGAGGCCGAGGAACTGCCCGGAGGAGTCCCGCTGGGTGAAGATGACCTTGTCCTCCCCTTCGAGGAAGTACTTCCAGTGGGCCGTGGGGGCGTCGGACTCGCAGGCGCCCTGCTGCTGGCTGACCGGGGCGCCGTCGGCATCGGTGCCGGAGTGGGTCAGGCACATGCCGGTCGCGTAGTTGCGGATCCGTACCTCCTGCACGGGCGGGAGGGAGACGAGCAGTTCCCACTGCTGGCTGCGGGCGCCGTCGCAGTCCGCCTCGTACGGCTGGGCGCCCGCGGCGGCGCCGATGTCCATGCACCGGCCGGTGGCGGCGACGGGCAGCGTGGTGCGGTCGTCGGCGGGCGGGGACCAGACGGGCGGGGGACCGGCGTCGGCGTCTGCGTCGCCGGCGGGCGGCTCGCCGGAGGCGGTGGGGCCGCGGTCGGGGCCGCCGTTGGCGTCGCGGGCGGAGTCGGAGCCGCCCGCGGTGCGGTCGGCGGAGGCGGTGGGCGGGGGGTCGTCCGGGGCGTGGTCCCCGTCCGCGGATCTGCTGCGCTCGGCGGTGGGGGTGGGGGCGGCGGTCGTCGCGGTGGGGGCGGGCGGTGGCGGCGGGGGGTCGCCGCCGCCGGGGAGGGTGGTGTAGCCGGTGACGGCGACGGCGAGGACGGCGGCCCCGACGGCGGCGGCTTTGACGGCGGCGGCGAGGCCGGTGGAGGTGGCGGAGGTGGCTCCGCCGGTGGCGGAGCCGACGGTGCTGGCGGTGCTGGCGGTGCTGGCGGTGCTGGCGGTGCCTGTGCTTGTGGCGCTGCCTGCGCCCGCGTACCCCGAACCCCCCGCCCCACCAGCCCCGTTCCCTCCTCCGCCCCCGTACGACGCCCCCGTCCACACCAGCAGGCCCGCCGGCAGCGCCGCGCTCAGCGAGCTGTTCAGCTCCCGCAGCTCCGCGCTCGTCCGCCGGCACCGCCGGCACACCGCCAAGTGGAGCTCCAGCCCCCGCTGATCGCGCCGCCGCCCCCCGCGCCGTACCGCCGCGGCCAGCAGCCCCGTGTAGTGCCGGCACTCCGCCGGCGCCCCGGCGTCCCCCGCGCGCTCCGCCAGATACGCCTCGCGCAGCCCCTCCCGCGCCCGCGCCGTGAGCGAGGCGACGCCGCTCGCCGTCAGGCCCAGCAGCGGCGCGATGCGGTCCGGCGACTCGCCCTCGACCGCCGAGTGCCACAGCGCCGTCTGCCACCGCTCCGGCAGGCTGCGGAACGCGCGCAGCACCAGGTTCGCGTCCTCGCGGCGCAGCGTCCCCTCCTCGCTGCTCTCCACCGTCGGCGTCCGTGTCAGCCAGCCCTCGAAGTCGGCCGACAGCTCGGTGCGCCGGGCGGTACGGGACCACGCCGCCGCCGTCCGCCGGACGGTCGTCAGCAGGTACGGCCGCCACGGTCCTTCCGGCCCGCCGCCGCCCCGCACGGCGCGCAGCGCGCCCGCGAACGCCTCCGACGCCAGGTCCTCGGCGGTGTGCGGGTCCCGCGTACAACTGCGCGCGTACGCCAGCACGGCGGCGCGGTGCCGCCGGTACAGCTCGTCGAGCGCCGCGTCGGCGGTGCCGGGGCGCCCGTCGCATATCAGGGCGGTCAGGTCGGCGTCGCCGGCGGCGGCGCCGGGCGCGGGAAGGGCGGTCGGGCCTTCGGACATGGCGCTCATTCCATGAGGGAGGTGAGGGCGAAAGAACGCTTGTCAGGGGAGAGCGGGCCGCGGGCGGCGCGTCCCGCGACGATGCGGATCCGTTATGCGGCCGGGGAGTTCGCCCGGCAAAAGTGCAAGTGCCCGCGGTGGCCGGGGCCTTGGTTCGCCATGTGACGTGTGTAATTTTACATGGCACCAAGCCTCGTGTGCATGACAGCCAGAGGCTCGCGGCTGTCCTGCACACGCGGAACGTACGCGAACTCGGAGGCCCTCTTGACAGCCAAACCCCCCATGCCGAGAACGAGGTTGTCCCTTCTGGTGGCCGCCCTGGTCATGTGTCTGGGGGCGGGGTACGCGCTGATCGCCCCCGCCGCCGGAGCAGCCACTGGAGCAACGGCCGGAGCCAACGCCGGTGCAACCGCCGGAACCACCGCCGCGCCGGGCCGCGCGCCCGCGGCGGCCACGCCGGCCCCCGCCCCGAAGCAGGCCACCCCCGCCGCCCTCGCCGCCGCCCTCGCGCCCGGCGACCCGGCGACGACGGCGGCCGAGCCGCGGGCGGACGCCACCCTCCTCCCGCCGCAGGAGGCCGCCGCCGACGCCACCGCGCGCAGGCTGGCCCGTACCGCGGAGGCCGGTGCTGAGACTGGTGCCGGGGTGGCCGGCTGCAACGTCAGCGACTTCGCCTCCAAGACCGGCAGCGCCCTGGTCGACCAGATCAAGGCATCGGAGACGGCCTGCATCAACACGCTCTTCTCCGTGACCGGCCCCGACGCGCGCGCCCTCTTCCAGGAGTCGCAGATGGTCACGGTGGCCAACGCCTACCGCGACACCGCCTCGTCGTACCAGGGCGACAACAGCGCGTCGATCACCCAGATCGTGCTGTACCTGCGCGCCGGCTACTACGTGCAGTACGGCGACCCCGACGGCGTAGGCGAGTACGGCCCGGCGCTCAAGACCGCCATCCAGGGCGGTCTGGACGCCTTCTTCGCCTCGCCCCGCGCGTACGACGTGACGGAGGCGAACGGCCAGACGCTCTCCGAGTCGGTCGTCCTGATCGACAGCGCGATGGAGAACCCCCGCTACCTGGAGGTCGTCAAGAAGCTGCTGACCGGCTACGACTCCTCGTACGACGAGTTCTGGTGGATGGTCAACGCCGTCAACAGCACGTACACCGTGATCTTCCGCGGCAACTGGATGCCGGAGTTCATCGACGCCGTGGCGGCCGACCAGAGCCTGCTCACCCTCCTGCGGGACTTCGCCACGAACCACATGGACCTCATCGGCACCGACAAGCAGTTCCTGACCACCAACGCCGGCCGCGAACTGGGCCGGTTCCTCCAGCACGACCAGCTCCGCGAAGCGGTCCGCCCGCTGGCCAAGGCATTGCTCGACGCCACCGCCCTCGACGACCCCGCCACGGCGGCGCTGTGGGTCGGCGTCGCGGAGATGACGGCTGCCTTCGACGCGGAGAACTGCGACTTCTTCGGCACGTGCAACCTCCAGGAGCGCGTACGCGAGGCGGTGCTGCCGGTGACGCACACGTGCGCCGACACCCTGGAGATCGTGGCGCAGGAGCTGACCGACGAGGAGCTTGCGCAGTCCTGCACGAGCATGCTGGGGCAGGACGAGTTCTTCCACGGCGTGGCCAAGGACAACGGCCCCGTCGCGGACGACCACAACACCAAGCTGGAGGTCGTCGCCTTCGACTCCAGCCTCGACTACCAGACGTACGCCGGCGTCATCTTCGGCATCGACACCAACAACGGCGGCATGTACCTGGAGGGCGACCCGGCCCAGGAGGGCAACCTGCCGCGGTTCATCGCCTACCGGGCGGAGTGGGCGGAGGACTTCGAGATCTGGAACCTCAACCACGAGTACACGCACTACCTCGACGGCCGCTTCAACATGTACGGCGACTTCGAGGAGAACATGCAGACCCCGACGGTGATGTGGGTCGAGGGCTTCGCGGAGTACGTGTCGTACGCGTACCGCGACCTGCCCAACGAGGACGCGATCGCCGAGGCGGCGAACAACACGTACGCCCTGAGCACGCTCTTCGACACCACGTACGAGAACACCAACACCACCCGCACCTACCAGTGGGGCTATCTGGCGGTGCGCTACCTCCTGCAGTCGCACCCGGATGACGTGGCCACGCTGCTGGGGCACTACCGCACGGGCGACTGGGAGGCGGCGCGGGCGCTGCTGACGGGCACGATAGGCAACCGCTATGACGCGGACTTCGCGGAGTGGCTGAGCAGGTGCGCGACGGGCGACTGCGGAGGGGGTGCGGCGGGGTAGACCGGGGGCCCTCGGGGAGTCCCGGGAGCCCCGGATAAGTCCCGGGGAGCCCTCGGGGGAGCCTCCGGGGCAGACAGGGAGCGATGTGGCGCGATCCGGTGCCCTGCCCGCGGTTGACGGGCGGGGCACTGGTGTTGCGGGTACGGGGGCGGACTTCCGCCCGGCCCTCGCCGCGCCCGGCCCACCGCTCTCCGGGCGGTTGGGTGCGTCTCGTTGGGCAAAAGGCGGGCCGTGTGGGCGATTTGGCCTGATTTCGGGGCCGGGTTGCCGCGCATTTGTCACGGTGGCGTTCACCGGGCCGGGTTGCCGCCCCCCGCTGCTGTGGTCAACCGGCGTTGTCGGTGGGGGCGCATACCCTTGGGTGGGTGTGAGGGGGGCGTGGGGTGGGGCGCCCGCTTACCGTCTTGAGCCGCGCAAGCGTTGGTCCACCGTCACCGCCGTCAGGATCAGCATCCCCTCGATCGCCTGCTTGTACGTCGGGTTCCATCCCAGCAGGTTGAAGCCGTTCGAGATCAGGCCCAGCAGCAGCACCCCGATCAGCGTGCGCCATATCGCCCCCTCGCCCCCGAGGATGCTCGTGCCGCCGATGATGACCGCCGCGATCGCCGTCAGCTCCAGCAGCGTGCCCATGTCGGCCTGCGCCGAGCCGCTGCGTGTCGCCATCACCAGCCCCGCCAGCCCCGCGCACGTCCCGCTCAGCGCCAGGGTGACCACCCGTACGACGTCCGTCCTGACCCCCGACAGGCGCGCCGCTTCCGGGTTGCCGCCGATGGCGTAGATGCTGCGGCCCAGCGTCGTACGGGACTGCAGGAGCCAGCACACCGCCGCCACCCCGAGCAGCAGCAGCGAGGGCGCCGTCACGTCGGCGAGGACCGTGGGGCTGCTCAACTCCGCGAAGGAGTCGAGCTGGTCGGTGTGCGGGTAGACGATCGCGCCGCCGGTGAGGATCACGGCCAGGCCGCGGTAGACGATGCTCAGCGCCAGTGTCGCGATGAACGAGTGCACCCGGGACGCCACCGTGACCAGCCCCGTCGCCGTGCCCATCAGCGTGCCCGTCGCCACCGCCGCCGCGTAGCCCGCCGGGACGCCCGCGGCGCGCGTGGTCTCCACGGCGACGATCGCGCTGACCGCGAGGACCGCGCTCACCGACAGGTCGAACATCCCGCACGTGATGCAGAGCGTCAGCCCGCACGCCAACAGGCCGATCACCACCGCCTGGTCGAGGACGTTCACGAGGTTGCCGGAGGTCAGGAACGTGTCCGTCGAGAAGGAGAGGGCCGTGGCCAGCAGCAGCGGGGCGGCCACGATCCCGTAGTCGCGGATCTCCAGCCCGCCGCGGGTGCCTGCCGCAATGGTCCCGCCGGTCCTCTCAGCCCCGCCGGTCCTGTCAGCCCCGTCAGTCCCGCCGGTCCTGCACTTCGCCCCGTCCTGCCCCGTCGAGCCCCCGACCCCGTCGCTCATCCCAGGCCCGCCAGCCCCAGTACGTCCCTCGCCCCCGCCGTCCCCCGCGCAAACTCCCCCGCCACCCGCCCCTCCCGCATCACCAGCACCCGGTGTGCCAGCCCCAGCACCTCCTCCACGTCCGACGACGCGACGAGCACCGCCACCCCCTCCGCCGCCAACTCGGCCAGCAGCTCGTGGATCTGCGTGCGCGCCGCCACGTCCACGCCGCGCGTCGGCTCGTCCGCCAGCAGCAGCCGCGGGCGGCGGATCAGCCACTTCCCGAACAGCGACTTCTGCTGGTTGCCCCCCGACAGCGTCCACGCCGGGCGGCCCAGGCCCGCGCCGCGGATGACCAGCCGGTCCGCCGCGGCGCCCGTTGTACGGCGTTCCGCGTCCCGGCGTACGAAGCCCAGCCGGCGCCGGTCCGCCAGGCTGGCCAGCGCCAGGTTCTCGGTGGTGGACCGGACGAGCACCAGCCCCTGTTCCGCGCGCGACGCCGGGATCAGGCCCGCGCCCAGTGCCATCGCGCCGGCGACGCCCGTGACCCGGCGGCCCGCGACGGTCACCTCGCCGCCGTCGCGGCGGTCCGCGCCGAACACCGCCCGCAGCGTCTCCGTACGGCCGCTGCCCGCCAGCCCCGCCAGCCCGACGATCTCGCCCGCCCGCACCTCAAGGCTCACGTCCCGCACCGTCCGCCCCCGCGACAGCCCCCGTACGGCGAGCACCACCGGCGCGTCCGGACGCACCGGCGCCGGCTCGGGGTACAGCGTCGCGACCGGTGTCCCCACCATGGCGTGCAGCAGGTCCCGGGGCGTCGTCCCGGCCGCGGGCACCGTCGTCACGCGCCGCCCGTCGCGCAGCACCGTGACCGTGTCGCAGGTGGCGAGCACCTCGTCCAGGCGGTGCGAGATGAGCACGAAGGCGATGCCGGAGTCCGTCGCCAGCCGCCGTACGGTGGCGAGCAGCCGGGCGGCGTCGGCCTCGGCGAGTGCGGCGGTGGGCTCGTCGAGGACGACGACGCGCGCGTCGTGCGCGAGGGCGCGGAGGAACTCGACCCGCTGGCGGGCGGGGAAGGGCAGATCGCCCACGCGGGCGTACGGATCCGGGGCGTCGACGGCCTCCGGGCTGAGCGTGTCCGGGCAGTTCGCGTTGCTGAGCGCGTTCAGGCTGAGCGCATCCCGGCAGTGCGTGTCCGGGCTGAGCGTGTCCCGGCAGTGCGTGTCCGGGCTGAGCGTGTCCAGGCTGTCCGGGGCTCCGGTGTACGGGCCCTCCGTGTACGGGCCGACGGCCTCCGGGACGTCCGCGTACCCGCCCGCGGTGCCTGCACCCCCGCCCCGCCACCCCGCCCGCGCCACCAGCTCCCCGTACCGCCGCCTCTCCGCCGCCCCGTCCCGCAACCCGCGCCGACCCCCGCGCCACCGACCGCCGCCCGACCCGGACCCCGTCCCCGACCCCGTCCCCGACCCCAGCAGTACGTTGTCCAGCACGCTCAGCCCCGGCACCACCGCCCCCTCCTGCGTGACCAGCACGATCCCCGCCCCCAGCGCGTCCCGCGGGCTGCGCAGCCGCAGCTCCCGCCCGTCCACCAGGACCCGCCCCCGGTCCGCCCGCGCCGCCCCGCACAGCACCCGGGCCAGCGTGCTCTTGCCCGCCCCGTTCTCGCCCACGAGCCCGACCACCCGGCCCGCGGGCAGGCTCAGCGAGACCCCGTCCAGGACGGGGATCCCGCCGTAAGCCTTGCCGATCCGGTCGAGCGCGACGTGCATGCCGCCTGCGTGCCCCCTGCCTGCCCGCGCGTGAGGCGTCAGTCGTCGTACTCGCCGGTGATGTCGAGGGACGTGATCTCCTTCTCCGTGTACACGCCCTCCTCCTTGGCGAGCGACGCCATGTCCGTGGCCGCCGGTACGTCCTCGCCCCGCGCGTGCGCCAGCCCCAGCTCCGCGGCCTTCGAGCCGGACGTCGTCACCGGCAGGTACGGGATGCCGTACCAGCGGCCCTCCGCGACCGCCGCCACCGCCTGCCGCGAGGCGCCGTTGCCGACGTACGCGATGTCCTTGCCGGCCGCCGCCTTCTCCGCGCCGAGCACGGCCTGCGAGGAGCCGATGACCACGTCCACGCCGGGGTGTGCCTGAAGGACGTCCTGCATTGCCGTACGGCCCGACTCGCGCGTGTAGCCGCCCTCCACGCGCGCGACGACCTCGATCCCGGACTCCGCCTTCAGCGTGTCGAGGACGGCGTCGGTGCGCGCGTTGTCCAGGGGCAGGGTCTTCAGCCCTTCCAGGTACGCCACTTCGCACGGGCCCGCGCCCCGGGCGGCGCACGCGCCCGCGCCCAGCTCGCCGAGCCTGCGGCCGTTCTCCACGGGTACGTCTACGAGCGAGACCGCCCCGTCGACCTGCGGGGCGGCGGTGTCGTACGCGGTGCCGACCGGCGTGAACTGGACCACCACGGCGATGTCCTCGCGGATCGCGCTGCGCACCGCGGGGACCACGGCGGCGCCGTCCACGGCCTGGACGACGAAGACGTCGTAGCGCCGCGACGTGATCGCGTCCTGCATCTGCTGCACCTGCGTCTGCGCGTCGAACTCGGCGTCGAAGAACTCCGCCTCCGTGCCTTCCTTCCGCGCCTGCTTCTCCACGCCCTCGTAGGTGGCGGCGGTGAAGGAGTTGGCCTTGGCGAAGCCGAAGAACGCGACCCCCTCGGGCGTCGAGCCGGGCGCGGGGCCCTTGCCTGCGCCGCCGTCGTCCTCGTCAGCGCATCCCGCCGCCGCCAGGCATAACAGCAGTGCCGCGGCCGCAGCCGTCTTCCTGATCACTTCTTCAGCCCCATTCCCACGTAGAACCACTCTCCGCCCGGCCGCCTCCGGTCCAGGGCGTTGTCCGGCCGCCACTCGTTGACCTGCTGCACGCCCGGCTCCAGCACCTCGAACCCCTCGAAGAGCCGGGTGACCTGGGCGTGGGAGCGGTGGACGAGCGGTGCGGTGGCCTTGTCGTAGACCTTGCGGGCCGCCGCGCCCTCCTCGGGGTGGGCGTCGTCGGTGAGGTGCGAGACGGCGATCATGCTGCCCGGTGCCAGCGGTGCGGTGAAGGTACGGACCACGCCCCACGGGTCCTCGTCGTCGGTCAGGCAGTGCAGGATGGCGATGAACAGCACCGCCACCGGCTGGGATAAGTCGAGGGTCGCCGTGACCTCCGGGTGGTTCAGCACCCGTTCGGGTTCGCGGACGTCCTCCTCGACGACGACAACGGTGTCATCCAGCATCCGCAGCGCCTGCGCGTGCGCGCGCACCACCGGGTCGTAGTCGACGTAGACGACGCGCGCCCCCGGGTCGAGCCGCTTGGCGACCTCGTGCACGTTCTCCTGGGTCGGCAGCCCCGTGCCCAGGTCGAGGAACTGCCGGATTCCCTGCGCCGCCGCGTGGCGCACGGCGCGGCCGAGGAAGCGCCGGTTGGCCACGCAGATGTCCCTGCTCGGCCCCAGTGCCATGATCTTCTCGGCCGCGTCCCGGTCGGCCTCGTAGTGGTTCTTGCCGCCGAGGTAGTAGTCGTACATGCGGGCGGCGTTGGGAACGGTGACGTCGATGGTGGGGCGAACGGGGTCCTGATCGGTCATTGAGGCTCCGGTGACGGGCAGATGGGGGGTGCCTGACTGCCAAGTCCGCGCACATTACCAGCAGTTGGGCGAGCCCCGTCCAGAACGTCCGGCTCGTTACGCCGCCGCCGCTGCTGCCGTCCGCTCCGCCAGGAAGTCCTCCCACGTCTGGTGCCCCACCGCGTGTTCCGGGGCCAGGTTGGCGCCGGCGCGGAACGCCGCGGCGGCCCTGCCGGGCAGCCGTACCGGCACGACCGGGCGGCGGCGGCCGGTGGCCTTCAGGTAGCCGCGCAGGACGTCCTTCATCTCGTACGTGCGCGGGCCGCCCATCTCCGCCACGAGCCCCGCCGGTTCGGCCAGCGCCAGTTCCGCGAGCCGGCCGGCCACCTCCGCGGCGGCGATCGGCTGGATGCGGAAGCCGGACGGCGCCGGGAGCACCGGCATGCGGGCCATCGCCTTCGCCGTCGTCAGCGTCAGCTCATGGAACTGGGTGGCGCGCAGCGTCGTCCACGGCAGGCCGGACTCGGCGACGATGCGTTCGGAGGCGCGCTTGGCGGCGACGTAGCCGAACATGGCGCGGTCCAGGCCGCTGGCGACCGGGGTGCGGTCCGCGCCGACGACGGAGATGCAGACGAGGTGCGGGCGCCCGGCGGCGGTGGCGGCGTCGACGAGGTGCCGGGTCTTCACGTCGTCGCCCTTGGAGGTGCCGGCGCAGTGGACGATGATGTCCGTGCCGGCGACGGCCTCGGCGGCGCCCTCGCCGGTGGTGAGGTCGCCGGTGACGTACTCGACGCCCCCGGCGGACTCGCGGGCTTGCCTGCTGGACACGCTGGCGCCTGCGGAGCGGCTGGCATTCGTCCTGCACGACATGTTCGCCGTGCCCTTCGACGAGATCGGTCCGATGCTGGAGCGCACCCCGGCCGCCGCCCGCCAACTCGCCAGCCGCGCCCGCCGCCGCGTCCGGGGCGGCGCCTCACCGGAGGGTGCGTCCGCTGCCGGGGCGGGGGAGGACCTGCGGCGCAGGCGGCGGATCGTGGACGCCTTCCTCGCCGCGACGCGCGGCGGGGACTTCGCGGCGCTGGTCTCCCTCCTCCACCCCGACGTCGTCCTGCGGGCCGACCGCGCGGCGATCCCCACGCCGGAACCGGTCGAGGTCCGCGGCGCGACGCCGGTGGCGCAGGGCGCGATGGCCGCCGCCGGCCGGGCGCTGTTCACCGGGCCGGCGCTGATCGACGGGCGGGCGGGCCTCGTCATGGCACCGCTGGGGCGGATACGGCTGGTGCTGAGCTTCACGGAGGCGGGCGGGCTGATCACGGAGATCGACGTGATCGCGGACGCGGAACGGCTGCGGGGGGTGGAGCTGGGGGTGCTGGAGCCGGGGGTCCCGGGCCCGGAGGCCGCCGGGGGCCCCCAAGGCCCCGCTGGCGCCGCATCGCCGTGAGGCGGTAGGAGTTCAGGCAGTGGGGCGTACGTCCCCGGCGCGTGGGCCCCCGCGGTTACGCTCTGCGGCATGAGCGAGACGTGGGAGCCCGCCGCGGCCGGAGTGCTGCGGCTGCCCTCCGGGCGGTACGTGCGCGGGCGCGGGCTGCGCAACCCGGCGCCCGCGGGGCCCGACCCGGAGCTGGGTCTGTACCTGCTGGGCGAGACGCCGCCGGAGACGGCGTGGGAGAGCCGCTGGGTCCGGTGGCCCGACTTCCGCCTGCCGGCCGACCGTGAGGCGGCGCGGGCGGCGCTGCGCGAGGCGTGGGAGCGGGCGGAGAAGGAGCGGGTGGAGGTCGCGTGCGGCGGCGGGAAGGGCCGTACGGGCACGGCGCTGGCGTGCCTCGCGGTGCTGGACGGGGTCCCGGCGGGCCGGGCGGTGGCGTACGTGCGGGAGCACTACAACCGCCGTGCGGTGGAGACGCCTTGGCAGCGCCGGTACGTGACCCGCTTCCCGGACGGCCCCGGCGCGAGCACGGGGTGACCCGCCCGCCGACGGCCCATGGATCTTCCGGCAGGCCCGGCGGATACTCGCCGTATGCCCGAGTCGTACGCGTCGCCCCCGCCGGCCGCCCAGCAGCCTGAGCGGCGGCGCCCGCCCCGTACCCCCGTGCTCGCCGCCGACGGCATGGCCGCGGGCGCGCACCCCGCCGTCGCCCTCGCCGGAGCCGCCGTGCTGCGCGACGGCGGCAACGCCGTGGACGCCGTGCTGGCGATGGCCGCGATGTCGTGGCTCGCGCTGCCGGGCATGTGCGGCGTCGGCGGCGACGCCTTCGCCGTCGTACGGGAGCCGGACGGCCGGGTGTGGACGGTCTGCGGCAGCGGCTACGGCCCCGACGGCGGCGACCCCGGCTTCTACGCCGCCCGCGGCCACGACGCCGTGCCTCTCGCCGGCCCGCTCTCCGCCGCCGTACCCGGCGCGCCCGCCGCCCTCGCCGCCCTGCACGCCGCCGGCGCCACCCGCGGACTCCCCGAGCTGTGGGCCCCCGCCGCCCGCGCCGCCGAAGGCGGCCTGCCCTGCACGGCGTACACCCGCGGCGACATCGCGGCGGAACAGCACCTCCTTGTCGCCAACGCAGCCGCCGACCCCGACGCCCTGCGGAACTGGCTGCCCGCCGGCCGCCCGCCCGCCGTCGGCCAGCGCTTGGCCCAGCCGGAGCTGGCCGCGACGATACGGACCCTCGCCGCCGACCCCGCCGCCTTCTACACCGGCGCGTTCGCCCAGCGGGCCGTGGCCGCCCTGCGCGCGGCGGGCGCGCCGTTCAGCGGCGAGGAGTGGGCGCTGACCGGCGACGTGGCGCCGCAGCCGGCGATCAGCACCGGCTACCGCGGCCGTACCGTGCACCAGACCCCGCCCCCCACCCCCGGCTGGATGGCACTGCAGCAACTCGCCCTCTGCGACGGCACCCTCGGCGCCCTCGCCCCGCTCGGCGCCGACGCCGTGCACCTGCTCGCGTCGGCCGCGCGGCTGTCCTTCGCCGACCGCGTGACGCGCTGCGGCAGCGACACCGAGGTGTGGCGGGAGACGCTGGCGCCGGCCGCGGTCGCCGCCGCCCGCGAACGCCTCGCCCGCGGCGAGGCCCCGCCGGGCGCGGCGGGCCGCGCGGACGGTGACACGACGTCGATGGCCGCCGTGGACGCGGACGGGCGGGCGGTCAGCTTCATCCATTCACTGGCGTTCGCGTTCGGCGCCAAGTACACGCTCCCCGGCACCGGCGTGCTGCTCAACAACCGCCTGGGCCGCGGCGCGTACCTCATCCCCGGCCACCCCAACGAGGTCCGGCCGCGCCGCCGGCCGCTGCACACGCTGAACGCCTGGATCGTCACCGACGCGGCGGGCCGGCTGGAGCACGTCGGCAACACCCCCGGCGGCGACGGCCAGGTGCAGTGGAACACGCAGGTCATCTCGCACCTGCTGGACCACGGCCTGGACCCGCAGGCGGCGGTGGAGGCACCGCGGTTCTTCATCCACCCGGGCAGCGACGCGGACGTCATCGGGCAGCCGGAGGAGCTGCGGTGCGAGTCGCGGCTGGGCGGCGCGGTGCTGGCGGGGCTGCGGGAGCGGGGGCACGAGGTGACCGACGCGGGGCCGTGGGGCGCGGGCGGCAGCGCGATGGTGATCTCGGTGGACAGGGAACGGGGCTGCCTCCTCGGCGGCGCGGACCCGCGGCAGGACGGGGTGGCGCTCGGCGTCTGAGCGGGTGCCGATCGGCGTCTGAGCAGGGGGCGCGGACGCGGGCTGCCAACGGGGGCGCGGGCACCGGCGTCCGCGCGTACGTCCCGCGTACGCCCCGGGTCAGCCGTCGGAACGCCCGCCGTGGACCAGGTACTTCAGGTGGGCGACACCGTCCCCCTCGACGGCCCGCACCTGCTCCAGCCGTACGCCCGTACCGCCCAGGTCCTCAAGGGGACGCGAGCCGCCGCCGAGCAGGACGGGGACGACGTGCGGTTCGAGGCGATCAAGCGGGCCGCGGCCGAGGACTGGTCGCGGACAAGGTGATCGCTCCGGGACCTGCCATCCTGGGCAGGCCCCAGCCCTTCTCCACACCTTGGAGGCAGTGATGCGTGCAGGAGTGGTGGTCAGTGCGCAGCCCGGGGTGGAGGATCTTGCCGTACGGGCCGAGGAGTTGGGTCTGCACAGCTTCTGGGTCTACGACACCCCGATGGTCCACGGCGATCCGTTCGTCGCGTTGGCCTTGTGCGCGAAGGCCACCAGCCGCATCAGGCTCGGTATCGGCGTGATGTCACCGGCGCTGCGTTCGGCTCCGGCCGCCGCGAGCGGACTCGCCAGCCTCAACGCCCTGGCACCGGGCCGGATCATCTGCGGCGTCGGCACCGGGAACACGGCCCGGCGCACCTTGGGCATGCGGCCGACCACGGCGGCAGCGCTGGAAAGCTTCACCGCCGCGCTGCAGGATCTCTGTGCCGGGGGCCCGACTGCGTACCAGGAAGGTGACCGGGTACGCGAGGTGCGGTTCCTGCACGGCGAAGAGCATGTGAACACCTCCGACCCGATCGAGTTCGTGGTGGCCGCGCTCGGCCCGAAGGCCGCGGCCGTCGCGGGCCGCCGCGGCACGGGCCTCATCTCGGTCGGCTTGCTGGACCCCGCGGCCTGGCACGCCCTGCACGCCACCCGCCGCGACGCGGCCTCCGATACCGGCTCCCCCACGGACTCCTACCTTTTGGCCCCACTCCGCATCCTCGACGAGGGCGAGGACCCCCACGGCGACGCGGCCCGGGACGCCACGGGCCACCTCGCCCTGTCCCTGCTGGCCTTCGCCGCCGACACCGCCGCCGAGACCCCCGCCTTCGCCGACCAACTCGCCCCCGGGGAACGCCAGGCGGTACGGCGGCTCCTCAACCGACGCGGCACCACCGCCACCGCACCGGACCGGCACACCAAGCTCTACCCCGGCTACCTGGAACGCATCGCACCGCAGGACCGGGACCTGGTCGTGCCGACGCTGATGAACACCCTGACCCTGGTCGGCACCCGCGACGACCTCCTCGCCCGCCTCACCGCTCTGGAACGGGCAGGCGTCGACGAACTGCTCATCCAGCCGGTGATCGACCCACCCAGGGAGATGGCCCACGCCGCAAACCTCCTCAGCAGCGCCGACCCGCCCACGGCACACCCATGACCGCCGGGGGCGGCGGGGTGCCGCGGGCTGTGGGGTGAGGCTGCGCTCGGGGGCACTCCGGGGGTACGGTGCCCGGGGTGGCGGTGGTGCGTGGGGCAGGTCGGCGCGGGGGGCCGGTGCCGGGGTGGGGCGGCTGGTGGCGGCCCGCCCGGGGGTACGGTGTCGAGGCATGGCGGCGTCGATGTGCGCTGGGTCGACGTGGGTTTTGGAGCATTGGGCCCACCTCGAACGCCCGCCGGCTCCCAGAAGCACACCGGTCTCCGACCAGAGCGGCGCCGATCCAGAGCCACCAGCCCCGAAGCGAGGCCACCCCCGCGCCACACGCCCACGCCGAGCCCAGCGGTGACGAACTCGGCCCCGCCTTGGGGGCATATGTGGGCAATCCGGCGCAATTCGTCGCCCGGAGGCCGACTTTCGCCCCGCCAGGCGCACCCACCCGGCCGCCGCCTGCCAGCGCCCCCCGGCAATCCCCGAGTGCGCGCGACGGGGGCAAACTCTGGGTAACCTCCAAGCCAAACGGGGATAAAACACCCACGCAGCCCGACTATTGCCCAACGAGACGCACCCCACCGCCCGCCCCGACGAACTCCCGATCTCAGAACTCAAAGAACAAGTTCAGAGGCCGCGACGAAAGCCGTGGCAGGCTCACGTCGGATGAAGGCAGACGCCGGACGTACGCGTCTCTCTAACGCCCCACCCGGAACTCGGCCCACACCGCCTTGCCCGGCCCCAGCCGCCCCTCAACCCCCCACGCATCAGCCAGCGCCCCCACGAGCACCATCCCGCGCCCCACGTCGTCCAGGAGCCCGGCCGCCCGTACGACCGGCACCTCCTCCCCGCCGTCGTGCACCTCGACCCGCACCCGCTCCCCGTCATCCGCAACCCGGACGAGGAACTGCCGCCCCACCGGAACCCCGTGCCGGACGGCGTTGGCGGCCAACTCCGAGACGCACAGGCGCACGTCGTCCAGCCGCCCGTTTATGGGCCGGTCGCCCAACGCCTCAACCACGAAGGCCCGCGCCTTGGCGACGGACGCGGCATGACGGGTGAACTGCTTCTGGCTTGGCTTTTGCACGTAGCCAGCCAACCGGGCATCCGGGAGAGAACCCAGGGCGGACGGCCTGGTTGCGCACGCGTTTCCCCGGGCATTTTTGCCGGTGGGATTATTACTCGTCTACCAGCCGGGGCTACGGTGGCGCCGTGACCAAGAACGTGGCACTCGCCGCCGCGATGGCGGAACTGGAGTTGACGGCACCTGAACTGGCCGGTCGCGTGAATCGGGAGATCGAGCTGCTGACCGGCAAGCCCGGGGTGATCGACGATCGAATGGTCAGGCGCTGGTTATCCGGGGCGATCAGGTGGCCCCATGCCAGACAACGGATCAGCCTGGAGCGAGTCTTCGAAAGACCGGCCGTGGATCTCGGCTTCGTACCGAGGAGGAGATCCACCACAGAATCCACGGAGGCCCCTGTGCGGCGCCGAACATTCCTCACCGCCACCACCGGTACGACGATAGCCGCCACCGTCACGAGCGCACCACGGGCTACGGCGGCTCCTCCCGGCGTTGGGCTGAGCGACATCGAACGGCTGCGCGCGCAGCACGTACGCCTCCTCCACGAAGCAGACCGCAAAGGCGGCACGCCCGCAGTGATCAAGGCGTCCGAGCGCCTCGCCGAAGAAGTCCAGCGCCTCATTGTCGGCAGTTCGATCTCGGGGCGGGTGAGTCAGCGCCTGTACGGGTTGGCCGCGAGCGCGGTGTCGACCGCGACGATCGCCGCCCACGACGCGCGAGCCTCGGATTACAGCCGGGCCCTGGCGGACCGCGCAGGCACGCTCGCCGGGCTGAGTAACGACAGCGCCACAGTGTTCCGGGTCTGGAACCACATGGCGATGATCGCCCGGGAGCGCGAGAACTACACCGAATCCGTCGCAGCCGCGCGGGCCGCACGCTCGACCTCCGTCGGCCGGGCCAATCCGCTCTTCTCCTCCCTGGCTTCGGTCCAGATGGCAATCTCGACCGCTGGTCTGCACGACTTCCGCAAGGCAGAGATACTGCTGTCCGGTGCCACCAGCTTGTTCGAGCGTGCCCGACACGACGACACACCGGCGTGGGCAGACTTCTACGACATCGCCGAACTCGACGGCCTGTGCGGCATCACCTACATGCGCATGGGCAAGCCTCAGCGCGCCGAGTACCACTTTCACCGCACCCTGGCCCACCTGCGCCCCGGATACACGCGCAACCGCGCCCTCTACACGTCCCACACCGCCCTCGCCCAGGCCCGTCAAGGTGAGCTGGAAGTGGCGATGGACACGGCCGACCGTGCCTGCACGTTGGTGGCGGGAGCCCCGGGTTCCCGGCGCACGTTGAAGAACCTGACCGAGGTGCGCGGGACCGTCGCCACTGCGGGCTCCCGTAGCCCGGAGATCACGGGCTGGCTGGAGAGGACACGCTCATGGAAATGAAGCACTACGGGCAGGAGGAAGGCCCGGATATCCGGGAGCTGCTGCTCGACGTCCACGACGGTGCCTACGCCGGGAGCGACGACCCCTTCGACTCCCGCGACCGGTTCGCCCAGTTCGTCGATAGCTGGTCCGGCAAGGAAAGCTTCGCCTGCGTCATCGGCTACGACGGGCAGGAGCCGGTCGGCTTCGCGTACGGTGCGTCCTTCGCCGCCGGCGGCTGGTGGAAGGGCAGCGAACTCCCCACCGGCTATACGGGCCCGAGCTTCGCGCTGTCCGAGTTGATGGTGCTGCCGCGGTGGCGCAAATCCGGTGTCTCAACCCGCCTGCACGACACGCTCATCAGCGGTCGGAGGGAGGCCCGGGCGACGCTGCTGGTCGACGTCACGCACCCCAAGGTGCGGGCCCTGTACGAGTCCTGGGGCTACGAGAAGGTCGACGAACAGAAACCCTTCCCCGACTCCCCGGTCTTCGCGGTCATGGCCAAACCCCTGGGCGACCGGTCGCAGACCGGTGGCGCGCGGGTGTTCCGGGAGGCGTGACTTGCGGGCGTTCCGGGCCTCGCGTACGAGTTGTCAGTGGCTCCCGGTACCTTGCACGTGATCGTCTCACCTCCGGGCATCCTGGGAGCCTCCGCCATGCCTCGTAGCGACGCAGCGGTCACGTCTGCCGTGTACGCCCTGACCGATCGCGCCGTCACCCGTGCGCTCCTGAGCCGGGTACGGCCGGAGACGGCCGAACTGCTGCGGGACGACCGCCACCGGTTACCGCCGCTGCTCGTCGACGAGGTGATCGCCTCCGGGGATCCGGAACTGCGCGCGGCGCTTGCCTTGTCGGCTCCGCGCCGACCGGGCGATCTCTTCGACCGGCTGGCGGCGTTGGGTGACCCGGCCCTCGCGGAGGGGCTCTACGGTATGCCTTGGCGCCCGGGCAGTGTCAGACAGGACCGTCCGGAGCAGCGGCGCGCGGTGTGGGCGGGCGCGGCGGCCACCGCCGACGACCCCGGCTGGCGTGCCCCGGACGGGGTGCTGACGAAGCTGCTCGCGGCCAAGCATCCGGAGCTGCTGCTGCCCGCGCTCGACAGCCCCTTCCCCGAACTCGTGGCCCATGCGCTGGTCAAGACGAGCCACCTGAACTCCGCCGAGGTCCAACTGCGCACCTGCCGGCGGGTGCTGGCCCGCCACGGTGCGCGGACCCTCCTCGACCTGGCGGAGCCGCCCGCTGTGCGTCGCTCGGTTGCCGAGACGGTACGCAGCGCGTGCGCGTCGGCGGACCCCGACGGGGAACTCGCGGAGGCGATCCGCCGGGAGCAGAAACCACCGCCCCGCCCGGCACCCTCCCCACCGGCACCGGATACGAAGCCGTCCCGCCGGGGTGCGAAGCAGACCGGGCAGGTGGACGCAACCGTCACCGGTGGCCCCGGCACGACGCCGCCCGCGCACACCACCCGGCGCGTGCCCTCCGTGACGACGGCCGAGCAGATCCGCGGACTCGGAACGAGATCTACTTCAAGCCGAAGTACGTGCCGGAGGAACCCGAGGCAATCGACTGGGACGCCTTGATCGAGGCGCACCGGCGCATACCCTTCTCCGTGGCAGGGCTCTACGGATTGTGGGGAAGGCGAGGGGACTGCCCGGAGGAACTCGCGGTGGCGGCCTTCGCGGCGGCTCCCGAGCGGCGTTTGGGTCAGGACGGAGGCGGAGCCCTGCACTGGCCGATGCTGACGGCCGTCGACTTCAGTCGTGGCGAATGGGGGTTGCACCACCTGCTGGCGGAGGGGGTCACCTCCGGCATCTTCCCTGTGGACCGCGTCCTGGCCGAGATCGGGCCCGCCCGCCACGTCCTCGGCGCGCTGCCCCACCACGACGAGCGGGTCCGCGGTGCCCTCGGCGCGCAGGTGGCACGCCTGGGCTCGGACTTCGCGAACTGGCGGGCCCTGCACACCCGGCTGCCGCGCTTCAACGGCAGCGTGCGCGCCCTGATCGACACCGCGCTCGCCGAGGCACCTCAGCACGTGGGCAAACCCTGGCCGAAGCCGCTGGGACAGGAGTTCCCGCCCCGGCGCAACGCCGTCGGCAGGACAGCCTGGCTGCACCTGTTCGACCAGGCCGGCAAGGACGCTCAGCTCGCCCTCAGCGAGCACATGGACCCCCGGACCATCCAGCACCTTCTGGTGTGGCATCAGCCGGACCGAATGCTGCGCGCCCACATCGTCGCCACGCACGGGGCGGCCGTCCTCGCCGGCCTCGCGTCGCACTGGGAGACCCCCGCCGACGTGATCGAGGATCTGATCACCTACGACGAGCCCGAGATCAACGCCGCGCTCTTCCTCCACACCGATCTCACCGACGCCCAGCGCCGCCACGTCCTCGCCGGCCGGCTGTGGGAGCAGGGCGAGGCCACCCCGGGGGACGAGCGGCTTCCGCTCACCCCCGCCCTCGTCACAGGCATGGAGGAGAGCGCGCGGCGCACCTGGCTGCTGCCCGTCTGCGACTCCGGGGACCCACGGCTGTGCCGGATCCTCCTCGGCAGCCCGCGCGTCAAGGTCCACACCGAGGCGCAACAGCTCCTCATGCTGATACGGCTGTGGGAGCGGCACGGTCCGGACGAGGTACGGGCGCTGCTCGACGAGACGCGTTTCCCACCGCGCAAGCAGCGCAAGCACCCACTGCCCCAGAAGGTTCTCGCGACCGCACGCGCGGCCCTGGACGCGGCCGACGGACTCGCGATACTCCGCGCCGCCCAGGCACATGCCGCAGGTCCCGAGGGGCTGGTGGACTACCTGCGCACCGTCGGCCAGCAGGGGGAGCTGGCGAAGTGCCTCGACTTGTGGGAGGAGGAGAACAACGGTTTCCGGACGGATCCGTCACATCCCGCGGACGCCCACCGCACCGAGCCGCTGCCATGGCCCGAACTCAGCGCCGCGCACCGTGCAGAGCCGATGCCCGACCGTCTCCTGGCCGACCTCGGGAGGCTGGCGAACTGCCCCGCCGATCTCACGGCAGCCGCCACGGCGGCGGAACTCCGGCTGATGCACCACAACTACACGCCCCGGCGGGGAAAACGACCGCCCACGGTGCCCGAGATGCTCAGGACGCTTCCCGTACCTGAGCACGAAGGCCGAAGCCACTGGCTGGAGAGGGCGCTCGAGACGGGGCAGATCACCCTGGCCGACGTCCTGCGCGACGCCTTCCCGGCCCGGGCGTGCCTGGCGTTCCTGGGCCGCGCGCTGCGCCCGGCGCCGGAGGACGAGGGGGGCACCCAGGACACCCACGAGGTCCGCCGTGCCGTGGACGAACTCGTGCGGCAGCACCTGGGAGACGCGCCCGACAACTGGGCCGTGGCCCTGCACCTGGCGGCAGACTTCGAGGGGACGCTGCCGGAGCTCCTTGCCACGACGGGGGCGGTCTTCAGCTGAGACGTCAGACCCCTCAGCCCGCCGCCGCCAGCCTCAGCCCGCCGCCGCCAGCGCCATGTCCACCTGCCGCGGCGACAGCGCGTGCTCGATCGCCAGGATCCCCGCCCCGATCGCCGCCGCGTCCTCCCCCGTCCGGCTCGGCTCGATCCGCAGCACGTGCGTCGCCAGCGGGTGCGACCTGCGGTACACCGCCTCCCGTACGCCCGCCAGCAGTTGGTCGTGCACGGCGGCCAGCGCGCCGCCCACCACCACCGTCTCCGGGTTGAAGAAGTTCACGAGACCCGCGAGGACCTCCCCGACCGCCCGGCCCGCCTCGCGGACCATGCGGACCGCTTCGCGGTTGCCCTCCTTCACCAGGCGTACGACGTCCAGGCCCGCCGACGCCTGAAGGCCCAGCTCCCGCAGCCGGACCGCCAGCGCCGCGCCGCCCGCGATGGCCTCCAGGCAGCCGGAGTTGCCGCAGCGGCACAGCTCCTCGCGCTCGCCCACGCGGATGTGGCCGATGTCGCCGGCCGAGCCCTGCGCGCCGCGGTGCAGGCGGCCGTCGGCGATGATGCCGCAGCCGATGCCGGTGCCGACCTTGAGGTAGAGCAGGTACGACGTGTCCGGGAAGGCCCGGCGCTGCTCGGCCAGGGCCATGACGTTCACGTCGTTGTCCACGAGGGCGCGGACGCCGAAGCGCTCGTCGAAGAACTCCGGGATGGGGAACTGGTGCCACCCCGGCATGATCGGCGGGTCCACCGGGCGGCCGGTGGAGAACTCCACCGGGCCCGGCACGCCCACGCCTATGGAGCGGAGCGTCTCCGGCTCCCGGCCCGCCTCCTCCAGCAGCCGGTGCATCGTCCGTTCCACGTGGCCGAGAACCGCCTCGGGGCCGTCGGCGATCGGCAGCGGGTCCTCGCGGACGGTGAGGAGCGTGCCGCCGATGTCCAGCAGCGCGACGCGGCAGTGCGAGGCGCCCAGGTCGACGCCGGCGACGGCGTGTTCGCGGGTGCGCAGCGAGAGGCGGCGCGGGGGCCGGCCGCCGGTGGAGCCGGCTTCGGCGTCCTCGGCGATGAGGCCGTGCGCGATCAGGGCGTCCACGCGCTGGGAGACGGTGGAGCGGGCCAGGCCCGTGAGGCGGGCGATCTCGGCGCGGGTGGCCGCGGCGCCGGAGCTGATGAGCGCCAGCACCTCGCCGGGGGACTGGCCCGCGGGCGTGCTGTACGGCGGGCCCCCGGGCGGGCCGGGGGATGGCGTGCCGGAGGCCGACGGCGGTGGCGGCATCGGCGAAGAAGGTGAAGAAGCGGCTGTCACATCGACCACCTTAGAGACCGCCAAGGGCACCAACAAGCCCTCCTTTGTTCGGTCATCGGTCAAAGTCTTGGCCAGTTCATGCGGAAAAAGTCCTTGCTTAGGCTCTTGACAGGCCAAAGAAGCCCCGGGACATTGCCTTTCATGCTGACGATGCAGGACGTGTCCAAGAGCTTTCTCGGGGTGCGGGTGCTGCACGGGGTGTCGCTCGACCTTGATCCGGGGGAAGTTCACGCCTTGGTGGGGGAGAACGGTGCGGGCAAGTCGACGCTGATGAAGGTGCTGGCCGGGGAGTATGCGCCCGACGGGGGCACCATCACGCTCGACGGCACGGTGCATGCCTTCTCGCACCCCGTACAGGCCCAGGCCGCCGGGATCGGTCTGATTCATCAGGAGTTCGCGCTGCTGGCGCACCGCACGGTGGCGGAGAACGTGTTCCTCGGCCGTGAGCCGGTACGCCGCGGGCTCGTGGACCGGCGCGCCATGGAGCGCCGTACCGCGGAGCTGCTGGCCGAGCTGGACGAGACCGGGATCGCCCCCCACACCCTGGTCAAGGACCTGTCGGTGGCCCGCCAGCAGACGGTGGAGATCGTCAAGGCGCTGGCGGCGTCCGATGTCCGTGTGCTTGTCATGGATGAGCCGACCGCGCCG
The DNA here is from genome assembly GCF_059570535.1 of Streptomyces sp. CNP082. Taxonomy (NCBI): domain Bacteria; kingdom Bacillati; phylum Actinomycetota; class Actinomycetes; order Kitasatosporales; family Streptomycetaceae; genus Streptomyces; species Streptomyces sp. CNP082. The sequence goes on along the minus strand of NZ_JCANSZ010000063.1, from coordinate 2,910 downwards.
CTGGCCGACCACGAGGTGGAACTTCTCTACGCGCTCATCCGCCGCCTCGCCGCCCGCGGGATCGGCATCCTCTACATCAGTCACCGGTTGCGCGAGGTGTTCGACCTGTCGCGGCGGATCACGGTGTTGAAGGACGGCCGCAAGGTCGCGACCCTGACGACCGCGGAGACCACGCCCGACGACGTCGTGCGTGCCATGGTCGGCCGCGAACTCGGCTCGTACTACCCGCCCCGCGCCCGCGCCGAGGAGATCGGTGAGCCGCTGCTGACCACGGCGGGCGCCGGCAACGAGCGCCTCGCGGGTATCGATCTGACCCTGCGTGCCGGGGAGGTCACCGGTGTCGCCGGGTTGCAGGGTTCGGGTCGTACGTCGCTGGTGCGGGCTTTGTTCGGTGCCGCGCCCTTCACTCGCGGCAGCATGAGCGTCGCGGGCCGCGCGCTGCGTCCGGGCAGCCCGCGCCAGGCGATCCGCGGCGGGGTTGCGCTGGTCACGGAGGACCGCAAGGGCGAGGGGCTGGCGCTGCGGCAGTCCGTACGCGACAACGCCCTGCTCGTCACCCGCGCCGTGCACGGCGGCGGCGCCCAGGAGAGTGGAGCACGGGCGGGCGGGGTGGTCGAGTTGCTGGAGCGTGTCAACCTCCGCTCCCGCGGCCACGACCAGGAGGTGCAGTACCTCTCGGGCGGCAACCAGCAGAAGGTCGTCATCGCCAAGTGGCTTGCCGCCGGGCCCCGCGTGCTCCTCTTCGACGAGCCGACCCGCGGCGTCGACGTCGGTGCCAAGGCTGCCATCCACACCCTGGTGCGTGAACTCGCCCGCGATGGCATGGCGGTGCTGATCGTGTCGTCTGAGTTGCCGGAGCTGATCGGTATGAGCGACAGGATCCTGGTCATGGCTGATGGCGCTCTGGCTGGTGAACTGCCCGCGGGAGCAACGGAAGAGGACGTTATGCGCCTGGCTACCAGCGAGACGAAGGAGCACGCCGCATGACGGCTGTGCAGACCGAAGTACCGGCGAAGACTGTGGCGCGGCGGCTGCCGTCCGCAGGTCGTCTGAAGCTCACCGACCCCGTCGTCGGTGTGTGGCTGGCCGCCGCCGCGGTCACGCTTATCGGCTGGGTCGTCGTCGCCGTCGACGGCGGTCAGTTCATGACGCAGTCCAACTTCACCGGGATCCTCCAGAACTCGGTCGCCCTGGGCCTGGTCGCGGTCGGTCAGTCCGCGGTGATCCTCACCGGGTCGCTCGACCTGTCCGTCGCGTACCTCATCAGCCTGGGCACGCTGGTCGCCGCCGAGACGATGGAGGACGGCAGCGTGGTCACCGCGGTGCTCGCCGTGCTCGCGCTCTCCGCGGCGGTGGGGCTGGCCAACGGGCTGATCGTCACCGGGCTGAAGGTCAACGCCTTCATCGCCACCCTGGGCATGTCCTTCATCCTGCGCGGCTATATCGAGGACAATTACACCGGGCCGGCGGGTGACGTGCCCGCGTCCTTCCAGCGGTTGGGCTACGACCGGATCGGCTTCATCCCGGTCTCGGTCTTCCTGCTGATCGCCGTGGCGGCGGTGTTGTGGCTGATCACGAAACGCACGCGGCTGGGCCATCACATGTACGCCACCGGCGGTGATGAGCACGCTGCCCGCCTGTCCGGCGTACGCACGAGACGCACGGTGATCTACGCACACGTGCTGTGCGCCCTGTGCGTCGGCGCCGCCGCGCTGTTCCTCGCCTCCCGGCTCGGCGCGGGCGCGCCGTGGGCGGGTACGGAGGCGCGTTACGACCTGGATTCGATCGCGGCCGTGGTGCTGGGCGGCACGGCGCTGGCGGGCGGGCGCGGCGGGGTGGCGGGGACGCTGGGCGGGGTGCTGCTGCTGTCCGTGCTGGACAGCATCTTCAACCAGCTCTCCGTGGACCCGTTCTTCAAGAACGTTGTCCGCGGTGTCGTGATCATCGCCGCTGTCGCGCTGTACGCCCGGCCGTTCCGGCGCCGGGCCAAGGAGCGCGACGAGGCGCGGAAGCGCAACGAGGAGCGGAAGGGAGCGGTCGCATGACGACGACCACGCCCACGTCCACCCCTGACACCACCACCGCCGGGCCGGCGTCGGCGCTCGCCGGTATCGGCCGCCGGCTGGGCACCGGTGCCCCCGTCTATGTGCTCCTGGCCGTCCTGCTCGCCGCGCTGGCGATCACCGATCCGGGGTTCTACGAGCCAGATTCCTTCCTGGCGTTCGTCAAGCGTGCGGCGCCGCTGGTGATCCTGGCGGCCGGTCAGTACATGGTGATCGTTTCCGGCGGCTTCGACCTGTCGGTCGGTGCGGTGGTCACCGCGGGCGTCGTCGCCGGCGCCGAGTTCTACGGTTCGTACCCGGACGCGCCCTGGCTGCTGGTCACCGCCGGGCTGCTGCTGGCCGGCGCCGTCGTCGGGCTGGTCAACGGGCTCATCACCACCGTGCTGCTGGTGCCGTCGTTCATCACCACGCTCGGGATGATGCTGATCCTCGAAGGCGCCGTCTTCTACTGGACCGGCGGCTCCCCGCAGGGCGTGCTGCCGCAGAGCTTCCGGGAGTTCGGCCGCGGCGAGGCCGGCGGCTGGCTGCCGTGGGCGGTGCTCGCGTGCCTGGCGGTGGGTGTGATCGCCTGGTGGCTGATGCGCGCGGACTTCGGCCGTACGCTCCTGGCCACCGGCGACAACGAGCGCGCCGCCGCGCTCGCCGGCGTGCGCGTACCCCGCGTGCGCACCCTCGCGTTCGTGCTCTCCGGCACCGCCGCGGCGCTGGCCGCGGTGCTGGTGGCCGGCTTCTCCGGGGTGTCGGCGCAGGCCGGGCGGGGGCTGGAGTTCGAGGCGATCACCGCCGTCGTGCTCGGCGGGGTCATCCTCGGCGGCGGCCGCGGCTCGGTCGTCGCCGCCATGGCCGG
>NZ_JCANSZ010000062.1:0-42098 GCF_059570535.1 Streptomyces sp. CNP082 | reverse complement strand
CGCCGCGAACATGTCCTTCAACCGCGCCGCCCCGTCCAGCAGCGAATACTGCGTGTGCACATGCAGATGCGTAAAAGGCGGCTTGGCCACGGCGGCTCCTCACACAACGGGGTGTTGTCAGGAGGGCCATCAAATCCCTGGCTTCGCAGCCGTTTCAAACAACAAACACGCCTCTGGAAACAACCTTCCGTTGTACCGGAGCAACTGATTCAGTGCAGGATCCGGGCGGGTCAGCGGTCCTGCATCTGCCGGACGGCGGCGGACCGTTCGCGCGCGGAACGCCCGACGACCCGCACGGATCCGGCCACGCCGGCGGGAAATCTGCTAAGGGAGGCCCGGTTGCGGATATTTGTCCGGACTGTACGGCACTCGGCGCGCCGGTCCCGGTGCCGGACGGGCAACGATTCGGCCGCATCGGTCCCGGATGCCACGATCCTTGCCTAGCCTCACATGAGGGGTCGGCCGGAACGGGGGCCGTATCTCCGCGCCGTCCGAGGCGCAGAGCCGAACTGCGGCTGGAGTAGCGAGTAACGCATGACCGACCGGAAGTTGCCGCATCATCGAACGCTGTACGCACTGCCGTACGCCGTCATGGCCTGCGTCGCCCTCGCGGACCTCACCGCCGGGCAGACGGCCGGGTTCCTGCCCCTGGTCTCGCTGGGGCCGGCCTTCGCCGGCCTGGTCGGAGGCTGGCGGCGCACGATCCTGGTGGGCGTGATCGCGCTGGTCCTGGTCGTGCTGCTGGGGATCTCGGACGTGATGTTCGATTCGCGGCGCGGCTACATCGCCCTGCTGTCCGTCGTCGGCGTCACGATCGCCGCGCTGCTGGCGGTGTGGATGCGGCACCGCCGCGAGGAGGAGCTGGCCAGCGTGCGGTCCATCGCCGAGGTGGCGCAGCGCGTGCTGCTGCGCCCGGTGCCGCGCAGCGCGGGCCGGCTGCGCGCGGCGGTCTCGTACACCTCGGCCGTGGCGGAGGCCCGGATCGGGGGCGACCTGTACGAGGTGGTGACCTCGCCGGCGGGCGTCCGGCTGGTCGTCGGGGACGTGCAGGGCAAGGGACTTGAGGCGGTGGAGACGGCGGCGGTGGTGCTCAGCGCCTTCCGCGAGGCCGCGTACGACGAACCGGACCTGACGGCCGTCGGGGAACGGCTGGAGCGGGCGCTGGACCGGCAGCTCGGGGGCGAGAAGTTCGTCACCGCCATCCTCGCCGAGGTGGGCTCCGGCCAGGAGGTGACCCTGCTCAACTTCGGTCACCCCGCGCCGCTGGCCGTGCGCCAGGACGGCGACGTGCGCTATCTCGCGCCGCCGCAGCGGGCTTTACCGCTCGGCCTCGGAGAGCACGGCGTCCCCCGGCCGGAGCCGCACACGGCGGGGTTCGCTCCCGGAGACCAACTGCTGTTCTACACCGACGGCGTCACCGAGGCCCGCGACCGTGCCGGGGCCTTCTATCCGCTGGAGCTGCGCGCCGGGCTGCTCAAGGACCCGGATCCGGAGGGGGCGCTGACCGCGCTGCGCCAGGACGTGATCGAGCATGTCCGCGCGCCGCTGCACGACGACGCGGCGATGCTCCTGCTGCGCTACCGGGATAGCTGACGGAGCGTCACCCGGCGCGGCGGGCGATCCGCAGCTCGGTCAGATAGCGCTTGACGATACGGCCGCCGTGGCGGCCGTCGATCAGGCCGGCGAGGCAGGCCAGCAGCGCCTCCCGGGCCGGGGCGGGCAGCGCCCGGTGACCGGAGTACGTGCGCAGCACGTCGAGGTACTCCGCGGTGGAGTACGGCAGCTCCCACTCGTAGCGGTGGAAGACCGGCGCCGCGAAGCGCTCCTCGCCGCGGAGGTCGTCGCGGTCCTCGGGGACGTCGGACGCGGGGCGCAGGCGCAGGCCCGGCGGGGTTGCCGGGTCGAACCGCTCGTAGCAGCCCTGTGCCGCGGCGAAGAACTCCTCGCTGCCGCCGGCGACATGGTGCGTACGGATGGTGGCGAGCACCCCGCCGGCGCGCAGTGCGTCCGCCGACTTCGGCACCCGGACCGCGGGGTCGACCCAGGCGAACGCGGTGGCGGCGAGCACCACGTCGAACGGCTCCGGCGGCAGCGGCCACTGCTCGAACGCCGCGTGCACGACCTCCACGTCCGGGAACGCGGCGAGGTTGCGGCGCGCCACCCGCACCATGCCCGCGCCCAGTTCCACCGCGGTCACCCGGCAGCCGCGCTCGGCCAGCGGCACCGTCGCCTGCCCGGTGCCGCAGCCGATCTCCAGCACCCGGCAGTCCGGCCCGAGTCCAGTGGGCGCGGCGGCGGCGAGGTCGTCGTACATCGCCCGGGGGTAGCGGGGCCGGGCCCGGTCGTAGAGCTCAGGCGCCTCGGTGAAGGTCGTGCGCAGGCGCTCACGTTCGTCGTCTGTCACCGCCCCACCTTATGATCGGTTCCTTGCCCGAGCATGGTTTTTCCGCGGCATCCGCCACCGAGAGGAACGGCCCCTTGATCCGACGCGAGAGCTACTGCGGCGGCCGGCTGGTCAGGGAGGTCGAGCAGGTGGGCGACGACAGCGCACCCCCCGGCTTACGGGCGCCCGGCGCCGACGGGCCCGCGCTGTGGCTGCTGGACGGCGAGCGGGTGGAGCCCGCGGAGGCGGAGGCGTTCTGGGTAGTGTGGACGTCGGTCCGCCGGCGCCATCCGCTGGTCGAGACGGCGCGGAGCTGGCCGGTCCTCACGATCGCGGGCGCCATCGTGGTGTGGCTGGTGACGATGGTGCTGACGCAGTTCGAGTGAGAGCGCGCCCCGCGAACGGCCGGGGGCGAGGCGGAGCCGGGCTGCTTCAGTCGTCGCCCGCGCCCTCATGGCCCTCGTCGCCCTGGGCGCCTTCTCCGTCCCCGTCACCTTCGCCGCCCTGGTCGTTCCGGTCGTCACCGACGTCGCCGTGCTCGGCCTGACCGTCGGACCCGCCGTGCCTGCGGCAGTAGTCGGCGACTGCCTCCACGCCGCCGGCCTGCCGGACGAGCCGGTTCCAGGTCCTCCTGTCCCCGGCCGGATCGTCGCCTCCGCGCGCCGCGGGGAACTGCGCGCACAGTTGCTGAACGGATCTGCCCTCCGTGCCCGGCCTGTCGGCGTGACCGGCGTCGCCGGGCGCCGCGCCGTCCTGCTGCTCCCCGGCGCCGCCGTCCTCGCCGCCGGGATGCGTGGCCGGCGGCACCGAGGTGTCCGGCTCGTCGCGCCGGCCCTCGGGTCTGTCCTCCGTCCGGATGTCTCCGGCGGATCCGGCACCCTCGCCGGCCTCGTCGCCGCGGGTGGCGTCCGGTTCTGCGGTGGCCGTGGGCGAGGCGGCGGGGCCCGGGGACACCCCCGGCGGGGCGGGGGCCGTGCGCAGCACCGTGCCGGCGGCCAGCGCGACGCCGCCGAGCACGCAGCCGGCCGCGGCCACCGCGGCGACGGTACGCAGCCGCAGCAGCCGCCGCGGCGTACGGCGTACGGCGCCGCCGCCGGCCGCGACGGGCGCGAGCCGCACCACCGGCTCAGCCGGCTCCCGGCGCGCCGGCACTCGGGGTACGCGGCCGGGCCGGGAGCCGTTCGCGGTGCGGCCGTTCATGGTGCGGCCGTTCACCGCCCGGCCGTTGCGGGCGGGCTTGGCGGCAGCGGCGCCTCCGGCGGCGTCCGCCGCCCGTGCGGCGCGGAAGGCGGCCAACGCCGCCTGCTCCCCCGGCAGTTCGGCACCGGGCGCCGGGCGGGCGGCGCGGGCCGCGGTGTCCAGCAGCGCGGCCAGGCGCTCGGCGGTCTCCCGGTCGGCGGGCGGCAGCGCGGCGCCGGAGTCCAGCGGCTCGCCGTCGAGCAGCCGCTCGGCGGCGCACTGGTCGAGCCAGATGTTCCGGTCGTCGCCCATCACATACCCCTGAGCATCCACGTGGCCGTGCGGGTCGCGTCCCCCGCCGGTTCGCCGGTCAGGCTGGCGCCGGCCGCGGTGTCACCCAGCTGGTCGGCCAGCCGGCGCAGGCCGCGGCGGGCGGCGGTGCGGGCGGCGGCGGGGCTCGTGCCGAGGACGTAGGCGGCTCTCTCGGCGTCCAGCCCCACGATCGCCCGCAGCGCGACGGCATCGGCCTCCGCACGCGGCAGCCAGGCGATCAGGGCAAGAGTACGCCCGTCGGCCGGCTGTTCCGGACCCTCCCGGCGCCGCGTGGGGCGCGGGGTACCGGGGTGCCGCGGGCCGCGGGCCGGCGGGTCCTGGCGGCGGCGCAGATGCGCCAGGGCGCGGGAGCGGGCGATCCGGGCGCACCAGGCGCGGAAACTCATGGCGTCGCCGGCGAACGCCCCGATGCCTGGGGCGATGTCCTGCCAGGCGCCCGCGGTGATCTCCTCGGCGTCCCCGTCGCCTTCGGCGTCGCCGACGAGTGTGCCGACGTAGCGCACCAGGCAGGGGTGCACCGTTCTGTACAGGGTCACAAACGCGGAATCGTCGCCGGCCTGAGCGGCGCGTATCGCCTCCGTGAGCGGCTCGTCAGCCTCTGCCATCCCGGGTCAGCCCGCCCGTGGCGCTCTGCTGCGGCGCACACACAACGGATCCATTCGGTAAGCACCCCCCAGGTGCCGGATGTTCGGGAGGCCGACCACGTGCCTTCGCTGTCCGCCCGCGCGGAAGAGCACGCTACGGCCCGGCGCGGGATCGCGTCCAGTCCGCGCACGCGGGTCCGCGGCCCTTGGGGCGTGAGGGAGTTGGGGCACCCCGTGGGGCGGCTGCGGAACCGTCACGCGGGTGATCGCCGATCTCCGGCCGACCGCCCCGGACGGTCCCGGAGACCGTCGAGGAGCTGGCGTACGAGGGTGGTGGCAAGGTCGTCGGCGAGCGGCCGGCCGTCGACGAGCAGCCGGTGGTAGACGGGGGCGAAGAGCTGGTCGAGGGCGGCGGCCACGTCGGTGTCCGGACGCAGTTCGCCGCGGGCCACGGCGTCGTGGAGCAGCCGGTCGCAGGCGTCGCGGCGCGGGCGCAGCCAGCGCTCGTCGAGCGCGGTGCGGATGCCGGGATCGGCCTGTGCGGCGGCGACGAGGTCGGCCACCAGAGGGCCGGCGGCAGTGTCGCGTAAGGCCCCCACGAGCGAGCCGACCTCGGCGGTGAGAGCGTCGGCGAGCGAAGCGCCGCCGGCGGGCGCGGCGAGGGCGCCGGTGACGCGGGCCAGGCTGTCCAGCATCACGTGCCCGCGGGTGGGCCACCACTTGTAGACCGTCGACTTGCTGACCCGGGCGCGGGCGGCGATGGCCTCCATGGTGACCGCCCGCACCCCGCCGGCGACCAGCAGCTCGGCGGCGGCGGCCAGCACGGCCGACCTGGCCCGCTCGCTGCGCGGCCGGCCCCGTGGCGCGCGAGGTCCACCCGTTTCACCCATGCCCGCCCTCCGGCACCGCCCTATACTGAACGCACCGTACGGTAAACGGAAGGTGCACGTGTGACCAGTGTCCCGGTGCGCAGGCTCAACGACGGTACCAAGCTCCCCGCCCTGGGCCTCGGCACGTACCCGATGGACGACGCGCAGGCCGAGCGGGCGGTCGCCGCCGCCCTGGAGTCGGGCTACCGGCTCGTCGACTCGGCGCTCAACTACGGCAACGAGACGGGCACCGGCCGGGGCATCGCCCGCAGCGGCGTGCCGCGCCAGGACGTCGTCGTCACGACCAAGCTCCCCGGCCGCCACCACGGCTACGAGCAGACACTCGCCTCCTTCGAGGAGTCCCGCAAGCGGCTCGGCGTGGGATACGTCGACCTGTACCTGATCCACTGGCCGCTGCCGCGCGTGGACCTGTACACCGACTCCTGGCGCGCGATGATCAAGCTGCGCGAGGAGGACCTGGTCCGCTCTATCGGCGTCTCCAACTTCACCGTCGCCCAACTGGACCGGCTGGAGCGGGAGACCGGTGTGCTGCCGGCGGTCAACCAGATCGAGCTGCACCCGCGGTTCCCGCAGGAGGAGTTGCGCGCGTACCACGCCGGCAAGGGCATCGTCACCGAGAGCTGGAGCCCGCTCGGCCGCGGCACCGACGTGCTGGCCGACCCGGCGATCGCCCGGGTGGCCGAGGCGCACGGCGTGACGCCCGCGCAGGCGGTGCTGCGCTGGCACACGCAGCTCGACGCCGTGCCCATCCCGAAGTCCGCGGACCCCGTGCGGCAGCGCGAGAACCTCGACGTCTTCGGCTTCGAGCTGTCCGCCGCCGAGATGGCCGCGGTCACCGGCCGTCCGCAGCGTCGCGTGGGCGGCGACCCGGACGTGCACGAGGAGTGGTGACCCGCCGTCCGTCAGGGGCGGCGGCACCCGGCCGAGCGACAACAGAGGAGTCCGCAAGGTGAGAGCAGCAGTACTGGGAACGGGCGTGATGGGCGCGGGCATGGCGCGCTCACTGCTGCGCGGCGGCGTCGAGGTGACGGTGTGGAACCGCACGCCGGAGCGTGCGCGACCGCTCGCCGACGACGGCGCGCGCCTCGCGCCGAGCGCGGCGGACGCGGTGCACGACGCCGACGCGGTGCTGATCGCGCTGTACGACGCGCAGGCGGTGCTCGGCGTCCTGGCCGAGGCGCTGCCGGCGTCGCCGCGGGAGGCCGTATGGGTGCAGTCGGCCACCATCGGCCCCGACGCGACCCGCGAGGCCGCCGAGTGGGCCGAGCAGGCGGGGCGCACGCTGGTGGAGGCCATGCTGCTGGGCACGAAGCAGCCCGCCGAGACCGGCCGGCTGACGCTGCTGACCGCGGGCGATCCGGCCGTCTTCGCCCGGATCGAGCCGCTGACTGCGGCCATCTCGGTGAAGTCGGTGTGGGCCGGGCCCGAGGTCGGGGCGGGCACGGCGCTGAAGCTGGCGTGCAACGCCTGGGTCACGTCGATCACGGCGGCGTCGGCGCAGTCGCTGGCTCTGGCCGAGGCGCTCGGCGTGGACCCGAGGCTGTTCCTGTCCGCCATTGACGGCTCGCCCACGGACTGCCGGTACGCGCACGTGAAGGGCGAGGGGATGCTCGCCGGCTCGTACGAGCCGCAGTTCGCGCTCGACGGGGCGCTGAAGGACATCGGCCTCATCGACGGCGCGGCCCGCGAGTCGGGGGTCGACACCACGCTGCTGGAGGCGCTGCAGGCGCTGTACCGCCAGGCGTCGGCGGCGGGTCACGGCGGCGAGGATATGGCCGCCGTGTACACGAGCTTCGGCCCGGCGGGAGGCGCGGACGGCTGAGCGGCGCCCCGAGCCAAGGGCGGGCCCGGCGAGCAGGTGCCCCGGCGCGGGCCCGCTTTCTCAGCCGCCGTAGACGGTGGCCTCCTTCGCGGTGGCCACGATGCCGTCCTCGCCGTTGAAGAAGCGCTGCCCCCAGTCCGTCAGGGCGGCCGGGTCGAAGCCGTTCACCATGTCGAGGTACTCGACGCCGCCGCCGTTGCCGCTGTAGGACCAGCCCAGATAGCCGATGCCCAGCTCCCGGGTGAGACGCATGATGGCGTCCTCGTCGGGGTTGCCGTCGGAGTGGTTGTGCCCGAACTCGCCGACGGCGATGGGCAGTCCGGCCTCGGTGAAGGTGGTCAGGTAGTCCTCGATCTCCGCGGCGGTGTCGTAGACGCCGTACATGTGGATCGAGAAGAGCGTGTCGTCCTGCGGGTCGGAGTCGGCGACGGCGCTGGCGTTGGTGCGCATGGTGTTCGTCCAGTCCTGGCCCCAGTTGGGGGCGTCCGCCATCAGGGTGTGCTGCAGCCCGGCGGCGCGCAGCTTGGCGATGGCGCCCTGGGTGTCCGCGGTCCAGCGCTCGTAGCCCTGGTTGCCGTGCGGTTCGTTGCCGAGGTTGACGATGACGTAGTCCTCCTCGCCGACGAGGGCGTCGCGGACGTCGGCCCAGTAGTCGGCGGCGCGGTCGAGCGAGACGGCGGCGCCCTCCTCGCCGTAGCCGGTGGTGTCGTGGACCTCCAGCACGCAGATGAGCCGGTTCGCCTTGCACTGGGAGACGACGTTGGCGACGTCGGCGACGTCGCTGCGCGGCCAGCGGTCGCCGGTGGACAGCACCACGCGCACGCTGTTCGCGCCCAGTTGCTTGATCTCGCGCAGCGAGTCCAGCTCGCCGGTGAACCAGGCGTGCGGGTGGTTCACGCCGCGCAGCAGGAACTCGTTGCCGTTGCCTTCCAGCAGCCGCCCGCCCTCGGTGTGCAGCCCCACGGCCGCGGCGGCGGGCTCGGCCTGCGCGCCCGGCCCGAACCCGGCGACGGCGGCGGCCAGGCCGAGCAGGGCGGCGAGCAGGGTGCGTCCGGTCCTGGCCCCGCCGCGCCGGCGGCGTCCGCGAGCGGTGGGGGATGTGGTGCTCGGTGCGCTCATGTGGGGGCTCCTCGCAGGTCGGTCGGCAGGGAATGGGAGCGCTCCCATGAACCCACTTCCGACAGCGGCGCGTCAAGGCCCGCGGCCGGGTACGCACCGAAGGCGCCGCGCGCTGCCGGTGGCGGCCGGTAGCGTTCCCGACGAGATCCCCGGGGCGATCGAGGAGCCGACCATGGCGCAGCCGGAGTACACCGCGGACGCCGGGCCCGGCGCGGAGCCCGCCGACCTCGTGATCGAGGGCTGCACCGCGCTGGTCCACGACCCCGGCGGCGAAGTCGCCTTCGCCGAGGACGCCGGGATCGTGATCCGGGCGGGCGCCATCGCGGCGGTGACGTCCGCCGCCCGGGCGGCGGGGGTGCCGGCGGCCGAGCGCATCGACGGCCGCAGCCAGGTCGCCATGCCGGGCCTGATCAACTGCCATACGCACGCGCCGATGGTCTTCCTGCGCGGCTTCGCCGAGGACGTGCCGGTCGAGGAGTGGTTCAACGACTGGATCTGGCCGGTGGAGAGCAACCTCACCGACCGGGACGTCGAGCTGGGCGCGCTGCTGGCCTGCGCCGAGATGATCCGCGGCGGGGTGACCACGTTCGCCGACCACTACTTCGCCATGGACCGGGTCGCCGACGCGGTCACGGCGGCCGGGCTGCGCGCCGTGCTGGGGCTGGCCTACTTCTCCTCGCAGGGCGCCGAAGGCCGGGAGCGGTCGCTGGAGTTCGCGCTGCGCCGCGCCGGCGGCGCGGACGGACGGATCACGACGTGCCTGGCGCCGCACGCCCCGTACACCGTGACGGACGCCGACCTCGAGGCCACCGCCCGGCTCGCCCGGGAGCACGGGCTGCTCGTCCATCTGCACGCCGCCGAGAACCGGGAGCAGACCGAGACCAGCCTCGCCCGGCACGGCCGTACGCCCATCGAGGTGCTGCAGCGCTGCGGGCTGCTCGACACCGAGGTGCTGATCGCTCACGGCACCGGGCTGACGGACGCCGACATCGCGCTGCTGGGCCGGGCGCGGGCAGCCGGGGTGGCGACCGCGCCGCGCGGCTATCTGAAGTTCGGCTGGGAGACCACGCCGGTGCGCGCGCTGCGGGCGGCGGGCGTGCCGGTGGGCCTGGCGACCGACGGGGCCGCGTCCAACAACACGCTCGACGTCTGGGAGAGCATGGCGCTGACCGCGCTGGTGCAGAAGTCGGCGGAGCGGGACCCCGCCTGGGCCACAGCCCGCCAGGTGCTGCACCACGCGACGGTCGAGAGCGCCCGGGTCGTCGGCCTCGGCGACCGGGTGGGCTCGCTGGCCCCCGGCCGCCGGGCCGACGTGATCCTGGTCGATCTGACGGGGCCGCACACGCTGCCCGTGCACGACCTCGCCGCCACCCTGGTGCACAGCGCCCGCGCCGGCGACGTGCGCACGACCGTCGTCGACGGCCGGATCCTCATGCGCGACCGGCGGTTGCTGACCGTCGACGTGGCGGAGGTCGCGGCCGAGCTCGCCCCGCGCCTCGCGGCGCTGACCGAGCGCGGCCACGGCCGCCGCATCCAGCGCTACGACACGTAGGCGCGCCGGACGGGCTACTGCACGGCGTCGGGCGTGGTGACGCGTACGTAGTCGACGACGAGCTGCTGCGGGAAGGAGGTGCTGCCGTCGGGGTCGCCCGGCCAGTAGCCGCCGACCGCGAGGTTGAGGATGAGGAAGAACGGCTTGTCGAAGACCCACTGCTTGCCGCCGAGGTCCGCGGGCGTGCGCGTCTGGTAGACGGTGCCGTCGACGGACCAGGTGATCTTCTCCGGCGACCAGTCCACGGCGAAGGTGTGGAACGCGTCCGCGAACGCCTCGCCGCCCGGCAGCGTGCAGCCGGCCCCGATGCCGCCGGAACCGGAATAGTCCGGCCCGTGCAGGGTGCCGTGGACGGTGCCCGGCTCGAAGCCGACGTTCTCCATCACGTCGATCTCGCCGCTTGCCGGCCAGCCGACCTGCCCGATGTCGTCACCGAGCATCCAGAACGCCGGCCACATCCCCTGCCCGCGCGGGAGCTTCATCCGCGCCTCGACGTGGCCGTACGTGGTGGTGAACCGCCCGGAGGTGTTGAGCCGGGCGGAGGTGTACTCGCACCGGCCGTACCAGCACTGGTAGTCGCCGGGGTTCTCCCGCCGGGCGGTGATCACCAGGTTGCCCTGGCCGTCCAGCGCGGCGTTGGCGTTGCCCGCGGTGTAGTACTGCCGCTCGTGGTTGTTGACGTTGTCGCCGGTCTCGATCAGCCACTTGCCGCCGTCCACGGCAGCACCCGCGGGTCCGTCGAAGTTGTCTTCGAAGGTCACAGCCCGGGTGCCGTCCGGCTCGGCGCCGGCGGAGCCGGGTGTCCAGCTCAGCCCGGCACAGACGGCCGCGAGCAGCAGGACGGCGGGCGTACGCCGCCGGCGTTTGTTCCGTGATGTCATGAAGGTGGGCCTCGATCCTCTGGTGGGGGGTCGCCGACCGGGGAACGCCGCGGATACGCGGCGTCCCGACTGGTCAGCCGGGTATCGAGCTTGGTCCAGACCTGTTTCGGTGCGAAAGTGAACTCCTTTGCGCGGGCGCAGTCAATGGATCCGGCGGATCCCGCCGCGTTCACCTCCCGAAGCGAACGGGGCCCGCACGCATGCCCGTTGCCCAGGCGGGCACCGAACGGGCACGCGTCCCGGCCGGGGCGGGCACGCCGGGGGCACGGTGAGAGCGGCCGACCGCCGCTCCCCAGCGGTGATACGGCGGGGAAAACGGGCAAAGTCGGTCACGACGTGCGGTGCATGAAGCCTGGCCGGTGGGTTCGACCGCCGGTAGAAATGCCCTCGGAAGCCCGAACGGGCAGGGCTTCGCCGATCTGACCGCACCCCCCACAGCCAAACCGCGAAGGCAGGTGGTCGTCGTGGACGCAGAAGAACGCAGGCGCGTCATCCTGGAGACCGCTCGGCGCGCCGGCAAGGTGGACGTCGCCAAGCTGGCCGCCGACCTCGGTGTCTCGAAGGAGACCGTACGGCGCGACCTGACGCTCCTGGAGGACCACGGGCTCGTACGGCGTACGCACGGCGGCGCGTACCCGGTGGAGAGCGCGGGGTTCGAGACCACGCTCGCGTACCGCACGACCATGCACGTGCCGCAGAAGGCGCGCATCGCCACCGCGGCGGCGGAGCTGCTCGGCGACGCCGAGACGGTCTTCATCGACGAGGGCTTCAACCCCCAGCTCATCGCCGAGGCGCTGCCGCGGCCCCGCCCGCTGACCGTCGTCACGGCCTCGCTCGCCACCGCGAGCGCCCTGGCCGGGGACGACCGGGTCACGGTGCTGCTGCTCGGCGGCCGGGTACGCGGCGGCACGCTGGCCACGGTGGACCACTGGACGGCCAAGATGCTCGCCGGCTTCGTCATCGACCTGGCGTACGTCGGCGCCAACGGCATCTCCCGCACGTACGGGCTGACCACCCCGGATCCGGCGGTCAGCGAGGTCAAGGCGCAGGCGATGCGCGTGGCCCGGCGGAAGGTCTTCGCCGGGATACACACCAAGTTCGGTGCGGTGAGCTTCTGCCGCTTCGCGGACGTCTCGGAGTTCGACGTGATCATCACCGACACCGGGCTGCCCGCCGCGGAGGCCCACCGCTACTCGCTGCTGGGCCCGCAGGTCATCAGGGCCTGACCGGCCCGGCACCCGTCCCGTCAGCTCGCACACCCCGTCCCCCCGTCCGTCATCCCCCATCCCCCATCCGTACCGCCGCGCCTTCCCGGACACAGCACAGGCCGGGTGGCCGGCTCCGTACGCCCCGATTCCCGCCCCCGACCCTCTTTGGGAGCATGCGATGCTCACTTCGACCCGCAGCAAGCGCACTGTCCGCGTCCTCGTACCCGTGGTCACCGCCGCGGCCCTGCTCGCCGCGTGCAGCGGCGCGGGGGGCGGCGGCAGCTCCGGGGGCGACGACTCCGTCAACGTCGTCATGGTCAACAACCCGCAGATGGTGGAGCTGCAGAAGCTCACGGCCAAGCACTTCACGAAGAAGACCGGCATCGAGGTGAACTTCACCGTGCTGCCGGAGAACGAGGTCCGCGACAAGATCAGCCAGGACTTCGCCAACCAGGCCGGGCAGTACGACGTGGCCACCATCAGCAACTTCGAGGTCCCCTTCTACGCCGGGAACGACTGGCTGGCGCCGCTCGACGAGTACGCCGCGGACGACGCGGAGTTCGACCAGGAGGACATCCTCGCGCCGATGCGCGAGTCGCTGACGGCCGAGGACGGCAAGCTGTACGCCGAGCCGTTCTACGGCGAGTCGTCGTTCCTGATGTACCGCAAGGACGTCTTCGCCGAGCACGGCCTGAAGATGCCCGCCAAGCCCACCTGGCAGCAGGTCGCCGGCCTCGCCGCCAAGGCCGACGGCGCCGAGCCCGGCATGAAGGGCATCTGCCTGCGCGGCCTGCCCGGCTGGGGCGAGGTCATCGCACCGCTGACGACGGTCGCCAACACCATGGGCGGCACCTGGTTCGACGAGAACTGGGAAGCCCAGCTCACGTCGCCCGAGTTCACCAGGGCGACGGAGTTCTACGTCGGCCTGGTGCGCGAGCACGGCGAGGCCGGCGCGGCGCAGTCGGGGTACGCCGAGTGCCTGAACAACCTCACCCAGGGCAAGACCGCCATGTGGTACGACGCCACCGCGGCCACCGGCTCGCTGGAGGCGGAGGACTCACCCGTCCGCGGCAAGATCGGCTACGCGCCGGCGCCGGTGGACAAGACCGAGTCCTCCGGGTGGCTCTACACCTGGGCGTGGGGCGTGCAGAAGGCGTCGGAACGGCCGGAGAGCGCCTGGAAGTTCATCTCCTGGGCGTCGAGCAAGGAGTACGAGGAGCTGGTCGGCAAGGAGCTGGGCTGGGCCAACGCGCCCGCCGGCAAGCGCGCCTCGACGTACTCCAACCCGGACTACCTGAAGGCCGCGGGCTCCTTCGCCGACATCACCCGCGAGGCGATCGAGGGCGCCGACCCGCGCAACCCGGGCACCCAGCCGCGGCCCGCGCCCGGCATCCAGTTCGTCGGCATTCCCGAGTTCTCCGACCTGGGCACCAAGGTCTCCCAGGAGATCAGCTCGGCCATCGCGGGCAAGCAGTCCGTGGAGGACGCGCTGGCGAACTCCCAGGAACTGGCCGAGGAGGTCGGCGAGGAGTACCGGGACCGATGAGCACCCCGACCGCCGTACGCACCGAGCGATCGGCCCCGCGCACGGGCCGGCCGGCACCCCGCCGGCCGGGCCGCCGTGCCCGGGCCTGGGCCACCCGTGCGCCGCTGCTGCCGGCCCTGGTGTTCCTGATCGCCGTCACCCAACTGCCCTTCGTGGCCACGCTGGTGATCTCCCTCTTCGACTGGAACTCCCTGCGCCCGGACGACCGCAGCTTCACCGGGCTCGACAACTACAGCCAGGTGGCGAACGACGAGAGCCTGCGCGAGTCGGTGGTGACCACGGCGGTGCTGACCGCCGCGGTCGTCCTGGTCAGCGTCGTCCTCGGGCTGCTCATCGCGCTGCTGCTGGACCGGGCGTTCCCCGGCCGGGGGGTGGTGCGCACGCTGCTCATCGCGCCGTTCCTGCTGGTGCCGGTCGCGGCGGCGCTGCTGTGGAAGCACGCACTCTACAACCCCGAGTACGGCCTGTTCAACGGCGCGGTCACCTGGGTCGCGGAGCTGTTCGGCGACGACACGCCGCCGCAGCCCGACTGGGTCTCCGACATGCCGCTGATAGCCGTCGAGACGGCGCTGATCTGGCAGTGGACGCCCTTCATGATGCTGATCCTGCTGGCCGGGCTGCAGAGCCGGCCGACGGAGATGGTGGAGGCCGCCAGGCTGGACGGCGCCACGAGCTTCCAGATCTTCCGCTACCTCACGCTGCCGCACCTGCGCCGCTATCTGGAACTCGGCGTGCTGCTGGGCTCGGTGTACATCGTCCAGAACTTCGACGCGGTGTTCACCATCACCTCGGGCGGGCTGGACACCGCCAACCTGCCGTACACGATCTACCAGACCTTCTACCAGGCGCACGAGTACGGGCTGGCGTCGGCCGCCGGCGTGCTCGTGGTCATCGGCTCCATCGTCATCGCGACCTTCGCGCTGCGCGTCGTGTCGTCCCTGTTCCGGGAGGAGGCGTCCCGCGCATGACCACGACCGCAACGGCCACCGCGCCGGAGCCGGCCCGTACCGGCCGGGCCGCGCTGCCGCCCGCGCTGCGCAGGGCCCGGCGCCGCAGCGCCGGGCTCGGGCTGCTGGCCTGGCTCGTCGGCCTCGCGTTCTTCCTGCCCGTGGCGTGGATGGTGCTGACGTCACTGCACGCGGAGACCGACGCCGCCGCCAACCCGCCGGCGGTCGCCGCGTCGCTCACGCTCGACGGCTACCGCACGTTCTTCGGCTCCGGCGGCGGGCCCAGCCCGTGGCCGGCGCTGGCCAACTCGCTGATGGCGAGCGTGTTCTCGACCGTGCTGGTGCTCGCGCTGGCACTCCCGGCCGCGTACGCGCTGTCCATCCGGCGCGTCAAGCGCTGGACCGACGTGCTGTTCTTCTTCCTGTCCACCAAGATGCTGCCGGTCGTCGCCGGGCTGCTGCCGATCTACCTGTTCGCCAAGAACACCGGGATGCTCGACAACATCTGGCTGCTCGTCCTGCTCTACACGTCGATGAACCTGCCGATCGCGGTGTGGATGCTGCAGTCGTTCCTCGCGGACATCCCCGTCTCGATCGTCGAGGCGGCGCAGATCGACGGCGCCCGGCTCCCCACCGTGCTGACCCGGGTGATCGCCCCGGTCGCCGGCCCGGGCATCGCCGCCACCTCGCTGATCTGCTTCATCTTCAGCTGGAACGAGATGCTCTTCGCGCGGGTGCTCACGGGGGTGACGGCGGAGACCGCACCCGCCTTCCTCACCCGCTTCATCACCAGTCAGGGGCTCTTCCTCGCCCAGGTCTGCGCCGCCTCCGTCGTCATCTCCCTCCCGGTGCTCGCCGCCGGGTTCGCCGCCCAGGACAAGCTGGTCCAGGGCCTGTCCCTAGGAGCCGTCAAATGAGGGCCGCCGTCATCGAAGCCCCCGGCACGGTCACCGTGACCGACGTCCCCGACCCCGTCCCCGGCCCCCGCGAGGTCGTGGTGGACGTGGCGGCGTGCGGGCTGTGCGGGACCGATCTGCACATCCTGCAGGGCGAGTTCGCGCCCACGCTGCCGGTGGTGCCGGGCCACGAGTTCGCGGGCGAGGTCGTCGGCACCGGGCGCGACGTCACCGAGGTCGCGGTCGGCGACCGGGTCGCCGTCGACCCGTCGCTGTACTGCCACGAGTGCCGCCACTGCCGTACGGGCCACGGCAACCTGTGCGACCGGTGGGGCGCCATCGGCGTCACCGTCGCCGGCGGGGCGGCGGAGTACGCGCTCGCGCCGGTCGCCAACTGCGTCCGGCTGCCCGACCACGTACGTACCCAGGACGCGGCGCTGATCGAGCCGCTGTCGTGCGCGGTGCGCGGCTACGACGTGCTCCACAGCAAGCTCGCCGCCCATGTGCTGATCTACGGCACGGGCACGATGGGCCTGATGATGCTGGAGCTGGCCAAGCGGACCGGTGCCGCGGCGGTGGACGTGGTCGACGTCAACCCCGAGCGGCTGGCCACCGCGCAGAAGGTGGGGTGCAGCCGCGCGGCGGCCTCGCCGGAGGAGTTCGGGCAGCCGGCGGGCTGGGACGTCGTCATCGACGCCACCGGCAATGCGGCGGCGATCCAGGACGGCCTGGGCCGGGTCGCGAAGGCCGGCACGTTCCTGCAGTTCGGCGTGGCGGACTACGCGACGAGGGCCACCATCGAGCCGTACCGCATCTACAACCAGGAGATCACCATCACCGGCTCGATGGCGGTGCTGCACAGCTACGAGCGGGCGGCGGAGCTGTTCGCCGCGGACGTGCTCGACCCCGAGCTGCTCATCAGCGACCGGCTGCCGCTGGAGCAGTATCCGGTCGCCCTGGAGCGGTTCGCCGCGGGGAAGGGACGGAAGATCGTGGTGGTGCCGTAGCCGCGGGGGCGCGGGCGAGAGCGGCGTACGGGAGCGCGGCCGGCCGGACGCGCGGGGCGGGTGCCACCCGAACGGGCGAGTTGCGCGGCGGCGTACGTCCCCGCCGGGCCCGTGCGGATGCGCGATGCCTCCGCGGCGGCGAGATTGAGGGCATGGCCCGTGCCCACGCGAGCACGCCCCACGACGGCCGGCTCGACGCGCTGCTGCTCGGCGTGCTCTTCGCCCGGGCGCCCTCCGCGCTGCTGGTCTTCGACTCCGAGCTGCGGCTGCTGCGCGCCAACGCCTCCGCGCACCGGCTCCCGGGAGTGCCGCAGGAACCGGCTGAACCGGCTGAACCGGCGGAAGGTGACGGGGAGCGCGGGGAGCAGCGGGAGCGGGCGGCCCCGGCCGCGCGGGACGTGGGCGCGGTCGCGGACGGGGCCGAGCTGGAGGAGCTGCTGCGGCACGTGCTCGCCTCCGGCGAGCCGGTGCACGGCGTGCGGATGGCCGGCGACGGCAACCGGGTGCTGTCGGTCTCCGCGTTCCCGATGGCGGAGGGCGAGGGCGGCGCCCCCGCGGCCGTGCTCGCGCATGTGCGCGACGTCACCGACCGCCGGCGCGCCAGGTCCCGGCTGGAGCTGCTGTACGCCGCGGACGTGCGCCTCGGCGCGCTGCTCGACGTCGGCCGGGTGGCGCAGGAGCTGGCCGCGATCGTCGTGCCCGCGCTGGCCGACGCGGCGGTGGTCGACATCGCCGACGCGGTGTGGCGCGGCGGGCAGTCGGCGCCCGCGGCGGGGGCGGAGGAGCTGGCGCTGCGGCGGGCGGCGGCGGCGCCGCTGGTGTACCGGGAGGAGGACGGCGTCGGCACGCTGGTGCGCTACCCGTACGCCTCCCCGCAGTCAAGCGCGCTGACGGACCTGCGCCCGCGGCTCATCCAGGCCCCGGCACACCCCGGGTCGGCCGACCGCGCCGGCGGGGACCGGCACGCGCCCGTACCGGGCCTTGAGCCCGAACCCGAAGGCGGCCGCGCCGGCGCGCACCCGACGCTGCCCGACGCCGCGGACGACGCGCACTCGCTCATCCTCGTGCCGCTGACGGCCCGCGGCGCGCTCCTCGGCGTCGTCAGCCTCTACCGCTCGGAGCGCCCCGTCCCCTTCGACGACACGGACCTGCGGCTGGCCACCGAGGTCGCCGAGCTGGCCGCGGTGAGCCTCGACAACGCCCGCCGCCATGCCCGTACCCACACCACCGCCTCCGCCCTGCAGCGCAGTCTGCTGCCCGCGCAACTGCCGGAGAACAGTGCGATCGAGACGGGCCTGGCGTACGTGCCGGGCAGCTTCCCCGGCACCAGCGGCGCGGCGGGCGACTGGTTCGACGTCATCGGTCTTTCCGGCGCCCGCGTCGCGCTGGTGGTGGGCGACGTGAGAGGGACCGGGCTGCACGCCGCGGCGACGATGGGCCGGCTGCGCGCGGCGATCGGCACCATGGCCGGTCTCGACCTGCCGCCCGAGGAGCTGCTGACCCATCTGGACGCGCTGGTGTACCGGCTCATGCAGGAGCCGCCCGACCCGTTCGCCGACCCGCAGCGCAGCCGGCCCTCGCCCGCGGCGACCTGTGTCTACGCCGTCCACGACCCCATCGCCATGCGGGTGACCCTGGCGCTGGCCGGGCATCCGCCGCCGGTCGTCGTCCGGCGCGGCGGCGGCACGGAGCTCGTCGAGGCGGCGAGGGGGCCGGCGCTCGGCGGCGGCTCCGGCGTGTTCGAGAGCACCGAACTCGACCTGCCCGAGGGCAGCCTGCTCGCGCTCTACACCAACGGCCTGCTGCGTGAGCGGCCCGGTGACGCCCTGGACCGGCTGCGCAGCACGCTCGCCGACCCGGCGCGCCCGGTGCAGGACCTGTGCGACGCCGCCGCACGCGACCTGCTGCCGGCCCGCCCGAGCGACGACGCGGTGCTGCTGGCGGCCCGGCTGCGGACGCTGCCGCCGGAGTCGGTGGTCTCCGTACGGCTGCCGGTGGACCACTCCGCCCTCGCCGACGCCCGCGACCTGGTGCGCCGGCGGCTCACCGGCTGGGGGCTGCGGGAGCTGACGCTGCCCACCGAACTGATCGTCAGCGAACTGCTCGCCAACGCGATCCGGCACGCCCCCGGCCCCATCGGGCTCAAGCTCATCCGCCAGTCGGTGCTGACCTGCGAGGTCTCCGACGCCAGCCGTGCGGCGCCGCGTCTGCGGCACGCCACGAGCTACGACGAAGGCGGCCGGGGGCTGTTCCTCGTCGCGCAGTTGGCGCACCGCTGGGGTGTGCGTTACACGCCCGGGGGCAAAGTCGTCTGGACCGAGCAGGAGATCCCGGCCTGACTGAGCCAACTGAGCAGCAGTTCCCGGCCCGTTGACCCTGCGTGTTGTGGCTCACATCACACCTTCTGCATGTCACATTCGGCCGCCTGTTCCGGTCTTTAGGGTGAGTGCACCAGGGAGGCAGGAGCAACCGCATGTCCGTAACCCAGACGGAAAACTCATCGCAGAGTGCGATGGGCACCCGTCCGCCCCGGGCGTCGTCCGGGGAGCGTTTCGCCGACTGGACCGACAGCCGGCTCGGGCTGCACGGCGCCGGACGCCGGTACGCCAGGAAGGTCTTCCCCGACCACTGGTCGTTCCTGCTGGGTGAGATCTGCCTCTACAGCTTCATCGTCGTCCTGCTGACCGGCGTCTACCTGACGCTGTGGTTCGACCCCTCGATGAGCGAGGTCGTCTACGACGGCTCGTACGCGCCGATGAACGGCGTGCGGATGTCCCAGGCGTACGCCTCCACGCTGGACATCTCGTTCGACGTGCGCGGCGGTCTGCTGGTGCGCCAGATACACCACTGGGCCGCGCTGATCTTCATCATCGGCATGTTCGCCCACATGATGCGGCACTTCTTCACCGGCTCGTTCCGCAAGCCGCGTGAGGTCAACTGGCTGTTCGGCTGGATCATGCTCTTCACCGCCCTCTTCGAGGGCCTCCTCGGCTACTCGCTCCCCGACGACCTGCTGTCCGGCACGGGCATGCGCTTCGTGGAGGGCGCCACGCTCTCCACCCCGCTGGTCGGGACGTATCTGTCGTTCTTCCTCTTCGGCGGCGAGTTCCCCGGGCACGACGTCATCCCGCGCTTCTACTCCCTGCACATCCTGGTGCTGCCAGGGCTGATGCTCGCGCTGGTGACGGCGCATCTGATCCTGGTCTTCTACCACAAGCACACGCAGTGGGGCGGCCCCGGCAAGACCGAGAAGAACGTCGTCGGCGCGCCGTTCATGCCCGTGTACGTGGCCAAGGCCGGCGGCTTCTTCTTCCTGGTCTTCGGCGTCATCACCGTCATCGCGGCGATTGCGAGCATCAACCCGATCTGGAACGTCGGCCCGTACCGGCCAGACCAAGTGTCGACGGGCGCACAACCCGACTGGTATCTGGGCTTCGCCGAAGGCATGGTGCGCATCATGCCCGGCTGGGAGATCAACGCCTGGGGCCACACCCTCGCACTCGGGGTGTTCATCCCCATCGCCCTCTTCCCGCTCATGATGGTCGTCATCGGCGCGTATCCGTTCATCGAAGCGTGGATCACGGGCGACAAACGCGAGCACCACCTGCTGCAGCGCCCGCGCAATGTGCCCGTGCGCACGGCCCTCGGCACCTCCTGGCTGTCGCTGTACGGCGTGTTCCTGATCGGCGGCGGCAACGACATCTTCGCCACGCACTTCAACGTCGCGGTCAACCACGTCACCTGGGCCCTGCGGGTCGGCGTCTTCGTGGTACCGGTGCTCACCTTCATCCTGACCAAGCGCATCTGCCTGGCGCTGCAGCGGAGCGACCGCGACAAGGTGCTGCACGGCCGCGAGACCGGCATGATCAAGCGGCTGCCGCACGGCGAGTACATCGAGGTGCACAAGCCGCTGTCGCAGGCGGAGCTGCACAAGCTCACCTCGCACGAGCAGCCGCAGCCCTACCAACTGCCCCCGGCGACCGACGACAACGGCGTCCGCCGGCCCCCCGTGAGCCCCGCCAACCGGCTGCGCGCCATCCTGTCGCACAGGATGTTCGGCCCGCACACACAGATCCCGAAGCCGACCATCGAGGAGTACCAGGCGGCACAGGACCACGAGCACGCGGAGCTGCCGGCCGGCGGCGGATCCCACGAGCTGGAGTCCACGGACGAAAGCCCGGGAGGCCCCACGTCCGGATGAGGTTCGGCCCCCCGACGGACCTCATCCGAGACTGAGGAAGGCCCCCGACCGGGTGGGGCGCGGACCCCCGACCGCGCCCCACCCGACTTTTTTGGTTAGGCTACCCTAAGTTCTTTCGAGCGAGGGGTGGCGACGGCGTTGAACATCGAGGTGTACCGCGACCCCTGGGGCATCCCCCACATCCGGGCCGCCGACCCCCGCGCACTCGCCTACGCCCAGGGGCACAACGCCGCCTTCGACCGCGCCTGGCAACTGGAGGTCGAGCGGCACCGCGCCGCCGGTGCCTCCGCCGCGTTCCTGGGCGAGGCGGCCAGTGGCTGGGACGTCTTCGCCCGCCGCGTCCGGCTGGACGACACCGCGCGCCGCTGCTTCCGGCACCTGGCCGAGGAGGACCCCGAGACCGCCGGCTGGGTGTCGTCGTACGTCGACGGGGTCAACGCCGGACTCGGCGAAGGCGCCGCGCGCGCCCCGGAGTTCGCGGCCACAGGACTGGCCCCCGGCCGCTGGTCGCCGTGGACGCCGCTGGCCGTCTGGCTGTCCACCCACATCCTCTTCGCCGGCTTCCCGGCCAAGCTGTGGCGGCAGATGACCGCCGAGCGGCTGGGCGCGCAGGCGGTGGAGCTGTTCGCCACCGACGGACCGGGCACCGCGGGCAGCAACGGCTGGCTGGTCGCCGGCGAGCGGACCGCCGGCGGCGGCGCGCTGATCGCCGGCGACCCGCACCGGTTCATCGAGAACCCCGGGGTCTACCAGCAGCTCCACCTGGCCTGCCCGGAGTACGACGTCGTCGGCTTCGCCGTCCCGGGCGTCCCCGGGCTGCCGCACTTCGGCCACACCGGCGGCGTCGCCTGGGCCATCACCAACGCCATGGCCGACTACCAGGACCTCTACCGCGAACGGCTGCGCCGCCGCGCTGGGCGCGTCGAGGCGCTGGGCCCCGACGGCTGGCGGCCGGCCGCCGCGCACACCGAGACCGTCGAGGTGGCGGGCGCGGAACCGGCCGTCGTGGAGGTGGTCGAGACCGGCCGCGGCCCGGTGCTCGCCGAGGTGCCGGGGAGCGCGGCGGACGGCGAGTGGGAGGCGCTGAGCCTGCGGTATCCGCCGCGGGTGTACGGGGACCTCGGCTTCCCTGCGCTGCCCGCGCTGCTCGCCGCGCGCCGCGTCGCCGACGTGGACGCGGCGCTCGACCGCTGGGCGGAGCCGGTCAACGTGGTGCTCGCCGCCGACACCGAGGGCGGGCTGCTGTACCGCGTCGCCGGGACGGTACCGGTACGCGGCGAGGCCAACCTGCGCGGCGTCGTACCGGCGTGGGAGTCCGCGTACGAATGGCGCGGGCGGCACGCACCCATGCCGTCCGTGCCCGTGACCGGGGGCATCGCCGTGATGGCCAACGAGCCCGGTCCGGCCGCCCCGTTCGGCGCCGAGTTCGCCCCGCCGTACCGCGCGGAGCGCATCCGCGACCTGCTGGCCGGCGGCGGGCCCTGGCGCGCCGGGGACATGGCCGCCGTCCACACCGACACCCTCGCCGCCGGGGCCCGCCCGCTGCTGGATCTGCTCGCCGGGCTCGGCGGACTCGGCCCCGCCGCCGCTGAGTTGCGCGACCGGCTGCTGCGCTGGGATCTGCGGATGGACGCCGGCAGCGCCGACGCGCTGGCGTACGCGCGGCTGCGCTCCGCCGTCGTCCGCGCCCTGGCCGCCCACCCGGCGCTGGCGCCGCTGGCCGACCCGCCCGCCTACCCCGTTGTGCTGCTGCCCTGGCTGGACCTGCACACGAGGGTCGCGTACGCCCTGAACACCCTGCTCACCACCGACCGGCTGCCGGAGATCGACCGCCCCGCGCTGGTGCGGGCCGCCGCCGAGGAGACCGCCGCGCGGCTCGCCGCGGCGGCCCCGGGCGAGCCCGCGACCTGGGGGGAGGCGCACCGACTGGCCCCCTGGCAGGCGCTGCCCGGCGAGCCGGGCGACACCGGCGGCCCCGGCGGCGAGCCGTGGCCGGGCCTGGCCGGCGACCACGACTGCGTGCTGGCCACCGCCGCCGTCCCCGGCGTCACCGACTTGGTCGCCCGCGGCCCCGCCGCCCGCTACGTCTGGGACGTCACCCGCCGCAAGGAGAGCCGCTGGGTGGTCCCCTTCGGCGCCTGCGGCGTCCCCGGCGCCCCGCACCACCGCGACCAGCTCGGCCCGTGGCAGCGCGGCGAGCTCATTCCCGTACACACCGACTGGCAGGCCCTGAAGGAGTCCCATGGCGACCGCTGAGACCGCCCCCCGCGACCGGACGCCGCGCTACGAGCACAAGGCCGGCGGCTTCGGCACGGCCCGTGTCGTGCCCGTCGTCCCGGATGCGGACGCCGCTCTGCTGCACGGCTGGGTCACCGCGGAGCGCGCCCGCTTCTGGGGCATGGCCGGGCTGACGCGCGCGCAGGTCCGCGACGTCTACGCGCACATGGACACGCTCCCCACCCACCACGCCTTTCTGCTGCTGCGCGACGGCGCGCCGGTCGCGCTGCTGCAGACGTACGACCCGGCCGCCGACCGGGTCTCGGAGTGCTACCCGGCCGAGCCCGGCGACCTCGGCGTCCACGTGCTCATCGGCCCGGCCGCCGGCGGGGCCGAGGCCGGTTTCACGGCCGCGCTGATGCGGGTGATCAGCGGCTTCGCCGCGGCACAGGGTGCCCGGCGCCTGGTCGCCGAGCCGGACGCGGACAACGGGCCCGCGATCGACCGGCTGCGCCGCGAGGGCTTCGCCGTGGGCCCGGAGGTCACGCTGCCGGAGGTGGACCTGCCGGAGGTGTATCTGCCGGCGAAGCAAGCCCGGCTGGCCTTCCGCCCGGTGGCCGGCTGACTTCAGCCGTCACTCCCGCGGCGGCAGACTGCTGCGGTACGGGGGCATGAAGCGCATCCGCGGCATCTGGTCGGCGAGCACGCCGCCGTCCACGACGATCCTGGCGCCGGTGAGGTACGCGCCGGCGTCCGAGGCGAGCAGCAGCAGCGCGCCCACGCACTCCTCGGGCCGGGCGTAGCGGCCGAGCGGGATCCGTTCGCGGTAGGCGGCCTCGAACCCCTCGCGCTCCAGCGGGAACTCGCCGTCGATGGGCGTGTCGACCATGCCGGGCGCCAGCGTGTTGGCGGTGATGCCGTGATGCGCCAGCTCCACCGCCAGGGTTTCGGTGAGCAGTTGGGCGGCGGCCTTGGCCGCGTTGTAGTGAGCCAGCCCTGCCTCGGCGACGAGTGCGTTCTTCGAGGTGACGGTGATGATCCGGCCGGGCACCCCGTCGGCGGCCATGTGCTCGGCGACCCGCTGGGAGAGGAAGAACACGGCGTCCGCGTTCACCCGCATGACGCGCGACCAGCTCTCCACGGTGATCTCGTTGAAGCGCTCCAGGGCGGCGGTGCCCGCGTTGTTGACCAGGATGTGCAGCGGCCCGGCCGCCTGGCGGATCCGGTCGGCGAGCCCGGCCAGCTCGCCGGTGCGCGCCAGGTCCTGGCCGTACGTCCAGACCCGCCGGCCGCGGGCCCGTACCGCCGCCGCCGTGTCGTCGAGACCGGGGGCGTCCGGCAGGTCGACGAGGACGAGGTCGGCGCCCGCCTCGGCGAGCCCGGCGGCGAGGGCGCGGCCGAGGCCGCGGGCGGCGCCGGTGACGACGGCCGTACGCCCGGTGAGGCCGAACCGGCCGGCGGCCCCCTCCCCCGCGCCCGGGTGCCGGTCGCCCGCGCCGGTCACGACAGCCCCAGCAGGTCGAGGGCCGGCCGGTGGATCAGCTTCTCCACCTCGTCGGCGTCCAGCGGCTCCAGCCCGGGGATCCCCGGGATCCGGGCGATCCTGCGGAGCCCGGCGACCGAGGCGTCGACCGTGGTGAAGGGGTAGTCGCTGCCGAACAGCAGCTTGTGCCAGACCCCGTAGTCCTGCGCCAGGCGCAGGCTGTGCCAGAGCTGGAACGGCCGGTAGTGCAGGGCGCTGACGTCCGCGTAGACGTGCGGGTGCTTGCGGATGACAGCCAGGCACTCGCCCTCGAAGCGGTGGCCGAGGTGGGCCAGGACCATGCGCAGCCCGGGGTGGCGGATGGCGACGGCGTCCAGGTGCCGGGGCATCGCATACTCCAGCGGGGCGGCCGAGACGAACGTCGTGCCGGTGTGCACCAGCAGCGGCAGGCCGTGGCGCTCGGCGTAGCCGAAGAGGTCGTCGTACGCCATGTCGGCGGGGTCGAAGCCGGCGTACATCGGCATCAGTTTGATGCCGGCCAGGCCCAGCTCCTGGTGGCCGTGGCGCAGTTCGTCCTGCCAGCCGGGCTGGGTGGGGTCGAGGGAGAGGTAGCCGGTGAGCCGGTCGGGGTGGGCCGCGGTGTACGCGGCCACCGCGGCGTCGTCGACCCACAGGCCGCTGCGCCGGGCCTTGCCGCCGACGACGATGGTGCGGGTGCCGGCGGGGGCGGAGGCGGCGTAGTCCTCCCAGCGCACCGTGAGGTCCACCTCGCCGGCGTGGGCGCGGGCGGCCTCGGCGCGGAAGGCGCCGTCGAAGTCCGCGCCGGGCCGGAAGAGGTGCGAGTGGACGTCGGTGATCATGCGGTTGTGCTCCTGTCCCGCTTCTCCCAGCCGTCCTTGAACATGTTCCAGAAGCGGTCGGTGGGCGGATGTTCGGCGAAGACCTCGTCGGCGAGTTCGACGCCGAAACCGGGTGCCGTGGGCAGGCCGATACGGCCGTCGGCGATGGGCAGCGTGCCGCGCAGGGCGTCGAAGACGTAGGGCTCCAGCAGCCCGTCGAAGGTCTCCAGCACCTTGAGGTTGGGGATGCCGAGCGCCGCGTGTACGGAGACGGTGGTGCACAGCGGCGAGTTGGAGTTGTGCGGGGCGACGAGCATGCCGTGCGCGTCGGCGATGGCGGCGATCTTGCGCACCTCGGTGAGGCCGCCGGCCATGGACAGGTCGGGCTGGACGATGTCGACGGCGTGGGTGGCGAACAACGGCTTGTACTCGTAGCGGTCGTGGAAGTGCTCGCCGCCGGCGAGGGGGAACGACGCGCGCTGGCGCAGCTCGGCGTAGCGCTCGAGGTGCGTCCAGGGCAGCGGCTCCTCCAGCCAGCCGATGCCGAACGGCTCCAGCTCGTGCAGCAGCCGCACCGCGGTGGGCATGGCGAAGCGGGCGTGGCCCTCGACGTACAGCTCGACGTCCGGGCCGATCGCCTCGCGCACCGCGGCGACGAGGCGGATGCTGCGGCGCAGTTCGGCGGGGCTCAGGTCGTGCAGCCCGGAGCCGAAGGGGTCGAACTTCAGCGCGCCGTAGCCCTTGGCGGCGGTCGCGCGGGCCTTGGCGGCGAACACGTCGGGGTCGCGCTCGCCGTCGTACCAGCCGTTGGCGTAGACGGGGACGCTCTCGCGGCAGGCACCGCCGGTGAGCCGGTAGGCGGGCACGCCGAGCGCCTTGCCCATGAGGTCGTAGAGCGCCTGGTCGAGGCCGGACAGGACGATGCCGCCGACGTCGCCGCCGCGCAGGAAGTCGCCCTGGTGCAGCCGCAGCCAGATCTCCTCGACGTCGAAGGGGTCGGCGCCCAGCAGATGGCGGCGGGACATCGCCTCGGCGAGCGCGCAGACCTCGCGGCCGCGGTACGGGTGGGTGATCTCGCCGACGCCCGACAGACCTTCGTCGGTGTGGACGCGGACGTAGCCGAAATCGCGCCAGGCGGTGCCGAGCATCAGGGTCTCGACCCGGCTGATCCGGCCGGCCGGGCCGGTGGGCCGGGAGGTGTCGACGGTGAGCATCAGCGGCCCGCTCCGTCCGGCTCCCCCGCCGGGGCGGCGGCGGTGGCGGCACCGCCCATGGTGGAGGCGTGCTCCAGGTCGCGGGCGCCGCCGTCGGCGAGCGCGGTCTTCCGGTCGGTGTTCTTCCTGCCCGTCGTCACCTCGCTGGTGCTGGCCGCCACCGTGTTCGTGTGGATCTTCTCCACCGGCGGCCCCTGGTCGACGGCGATGGGCTGGATCGGGCTGCCTGAGGAGTCGTGGCTCTCCCACGACACGCTGGTGGTGCCCGCGCTGGCGCTGGTGGGCATCTGGTCGCGGCTCGGCTACGGGATGCTCATCCTGCTGGCCCGGATGCAGGACATCCCGCGGGAGCTGGAGGAGGCCGCGCTCACGGACGGGGCCGGGGCGTGGCAGCGGTTCCGGCACATCGTGCTGCCGCAGTTGCGGCCGGCGCTGCTCTTCCTCGCGGTGATCGAGACGACGGCCTCGTTCCAGGTCTTCGACGCGGTCTACACGATGACCGGCGGCGGCCCCGCCAACTCCAGCTACACGCTGGTCTTCCAGCGACCGTCTTCCCCTTCTACGCGATGGTCGTGCTGTCGCTGAAGCCCGCCGCGGCGGTGGAGTTCCCCGGCAGCCTGGTGCCGTGGCCGCTGGGCGGCGAGGCGTACCAGAGCGTCATGGACTCCCAGGACGTGCCGCGCTGGCTCTTCAACACCCTGCTGTACTCGCTGGCGTCGGTGGTGGGCGTGCTGCTGCTGTCGTCGCTCGCGGGCCACGCCTTCGCCAAGAAGCGCTTCCCCGGGCGGGAGGCGATGTTCTGGTCGTTCCTGTCGATGGTGATGGTCCCGTACCACGTCACGATGATCCCGACGTTCGCGATGATCGCGAAGCTCGGCGGCGTGGACACGTACTGGGGCCTGATCGTGCCGACGCTCGCCAACGCCCAGGCGGTGTTCCTCATGCGGCAGTTCATCCAGGGGCTGCCGGACGAGCTGTTCGAGGCCGCGCGCCTGGACGGCTGCAGCGAGCTGCAGATCTTCGGCCGCATCGTGCTGCCGCTGCTCAAACCCATCCTGGCCACGCTCGGCGTCTTCGTCTTCCTGTGGCACTGGAACGACTTCCTGTGGCCGCTGGTCATCGGCCAGTCCACGGACATGCGCACGCTCACCGTCGGCATCGCGTCCCTGCAGCAGCAGAACGTGCCGCTGAACGTCGTGCTGTCCGGCTCCGTCATCGCGTTCGTGCCCATCTTCGCCGCCTACCTGGTGGGCCAGCGCTACTTCACCGAGGGCGTCACGGCGTCCGGGATCAAGGGGTGAGAACCGATCGTGTTCGCTGACGAGAAGGCGCTCGAAGAGCGCCTGGCCACCCCCTCGGCGGAGCTCGCCGAGGACATGGCCCGGCTGGAGGGCGACCTGCTGGTGCTCGGCGCCGGCGGCAAGATGGGGCCGAGCCTGTGCCGGCTGGCGCGGCGCGCGCTGGACGCCGCGGGCCGTACGGACGTGGCGGTGCACGCGGTGTCCCGCTGGTCGGATCCGGCCGCGGCCGAGCGGCTGGAGGCCGCGGGGGTACGCACCGTGGCCTGCGACCTGATGGACCCGGACGCCTCGCTGGCCGCGCTGCCGGACGCGGGGAACGTCGTGTTCATGGTCGGCGCCAAGTTCGGCTCCGCCGGGGCGCCTTCGCACGCCTGGGCGGTGAACGCCGGGCTGCCGGAGCGGGTCGCCCGCCGCTGGGCCGGCGCGCGCGTCGCGGCGTTCTCCACCGGCAACGTCTATCCGCTGGTGTCCGTGGGCACCGGCGGCTCGGCCGAGTCTGACCCGGTGGGGCCGGTCGGCGAGTACGCCATGTCGTGCCTGGGCCGCGAACGGCTCTTCGCCCACGCGGCGCTCACCCACGGCACGAAGGTGGCGCTGCTGCGCCTCAACTACGCCGTCGACCTGCGCTACGGCGTCCTCGCCGACATCGCCCAGCGGGTGCAGGCGGGCGAGCCCGTGGACGTCACCACCGGGCACGTCAACGTCGTCTGGCAGGGGTACGCCAACGAAGTCGCCCTGCGCGCGCTGCTGCACGCCCGCGACGGGGAGCCGCTCACCCTCAACGTCACCGGCCCCGAGACCGCGGCGGTGCGCCGGCTGGCGCACTGGTTCGGTGCCGAGTTCGCCGCCGAGCCCGTCTTCGAGGGAACCGAGGCGCCCACGGCACTGCTCTCCGACGCGACGGCCTGCCACGCTCTCTTCGGCTACCCGGACGTGCCGCTGCGCACCCTCGTCGGCTGGCAGGCCGACTGGCTGCGCCGCGGGCTCCCGCTGTCCGGCAAGCCCACCAAGTTCCAGGTACGCGACGGAAGGTTCTGAGCCGCCCCATGCCCACCGACCGCCCCACCCCGCTGGACGTCCTCGCCGAGGGCGCCGTCATCCCCGCCCACCCCCTCGCCCTGACCGCGGACCGGCGCCTGGACGAGCGCCGCCAGCGCGCCCTGACCCGCTACTACCTCGACGCCGGCGCCGGCGGCATCGCCGTCGCGGTGCACACCACCCAGTTCGCCATCCGCGAGCCGCAGGTCGGCCTGCTGCGGCCGGTGCTCGAACTCGCCGCGGAGACCGCGGCGGAGAGCACCGCCGCCTCCGGCCGGCCGGCGGTG
Organism: Streptomyces sp. CNP082; assembly: GCF_059570535.1. Classification (NCBI taxonomy): domain Bacteria; kingdom Bacillati; phylum Actinomycetota; class Actinomycetes; order Kitasatosporales; family Streptomycetaceae; genus Streptomyces; species Streptomyces sp. CNP082. The sequence continues at coordinate 13,171 of NZ_JCANSZ010000062.1, read as the reverse complement.
AAGATCGCCGGCGCCTGCGGCTACACCGCGCAGGCCGTCGCCGAGGCCGAGCTGGCCGCGTCCCTCGGCTACGACGCCGTGCTGCTCAGCCCCGCCGTCCCGGGCGCCAACGAGGAAGGGCTGCTGGAGCGGGCCCGCGCCGTCGGCGAGGTGCTGCCGGTCATCGGCTTCTATCTGCAGGAGGCGGTCGGCGGGCGGTACCTGTCCCCGTCGTTCTGGGCGGCGCTCGCCGACCAGCCCTCGACGGCCGCCATCAAGACCGCGCCGTTCGACCGCTACCGCACGGCGGACGTCGTCCGCGCGGTCGCCGCCGCCGACCGCGGCCCCGAGGTCGCCCTCTACACCGGCAACGACGACGACATCGTCGGCGACCTGCTCACCCCGTACGACACGGCCGCGGGCCGGCGCTGGTTCGCGGGCGGGCTGCTCGGGCAGTGGGCGGTGTGGACCCGGCCGGCGGCCGGGCTGCTGGCGGACGTGCGGCGCGCCCGCGCCGGTGACCACGAGGCGCTGCTGCGGTGCCTGGCGCGCAGGCCGCAGTTGACGGACGCCAACAGCGCGGTCTTCGACGTACGGGGCGGGTTCCGCGGCTGCATCGCCGGGGTACACGAGGTGCTGCGGCGGCAGGGGCTGCTGGAGGGCACCTGGTGCCTCGACGCCGACGAGGTGCTCTCCCCCGGGCAGGCCGACGAGCTGACCCGGGTGTCCGCCGCGTACCCGTGGCTGACCGACGACGACTTCGTGAAGGAGCACCTGGATGACTGGCTCCGCTGACCGCGGCGCCGGGCGGGACCGGGTGGTGGTGTGCGTACCGCCCGGGCTGCGCGCCCAGTTCTTCACCGCCGAGGTGTGGCAGCGGCTCGCGGACGCGGCCGAGCTGACCGTGCTCGACGAGCACCGCGACCGGGCGGCGCTGGCCGCCGCCCTGCCCGGGGCCCGGGCGCTGGTCACCGCGTGGGGCGCGCCGCAGTTGGACGCCGGGCTCCTCGCGGTGGCCGACCGCCTCGAACTCCTCGCGCACACCGGCTCCGCCGTCGCCCCGTACGTCACCGAGGACGCCTTCGCCCGCGGCGTACGGGTCACGCAGGCCGGCGACGCGATGGCCCGGCCGGTCGCCGAGGTCGCGCTGGCCTTCACCCTCGCGCTGCTGCACCGCATCCACCGCTTCGACCACGCGATGCGCCGCGGCGCCGACTGGGAGAGCGCGGGGCAGGCGCCGCCGCGGCACGAGCTGGGCGCGAGCACGGTGGGTGTCATCGGGGCCTCCCGCACGGGCCGCGCGTATATCGAGATGGTGCGCGCGCTGGGCGCCCGGGTGGCGGTCACCGACCCGTACCTGTCGGAGGCGGACGCGGCGCGTCTGGGCGTACGGGTCCTGCCGCTGGACGGACTGCTGCGCAGCAGCCGGGTCGTGGCGGTGCACGCCCCGGCCACGGAGGCGACCCGCCGCATGCTCGGCGCCGGGCAGTTGGCGCTGCTGGGCGACGGGGCGGGGCTGGTGAACACCGCGCGCTCCTGACTGGTGGACGAGGACGCGCTGCTGGCGGAGGTGCGCACGGGCCGCATCGACGCGGCACTCGACGTCTTCGACGCCGAGCCGCTGCCCGCGGGCCACCCGTTCCGGCAGTTGCCCAACGTGATGCTGACGCCGCACCAGGCGGCCGGCACGGTGGAGTGCCGCGAGCGGCTGGGCGCGTCCGCGGTCGGCGAGGTGCTGCGGCTGCTGGCGGGCGAGGAGCCGCTGTACCCGGTGGACGCCACGGCGCTGAACCGTCTGTTCTGATCCGCTCGACCGGCGGGAGCCCCGTAACCGGCTGGCCGGGCCACGGCCGGGGATGACAGGATCCGGCCATGAAACCGCAGGTGATCCCCGCGGAGCCGGACCTGCCCTGGCTCGGCCCGCCCCTCGACACCCGTCCGCTGTTCGTCCCCGCGCAACGCGCGCTGATGGGCACGCTGCACGCCCTGCGGCCGGACGACTGGCAGCGCGAGGCGGTGCCCGGCTGGACGGTGCACGACGTGGCCGCGCACCTGCTCGGTGACTTCTACGGCCGCCTCGCGCGCGAGCGCGACGGCCACACCGGCGGCCCGGCGCCCGCGCCCGGCGAGCCGCTGGCGGCGTTCATCCACCGCATCAACCAGGAGTGGGTCGACGCCCACGCCCGCGTCAGCCCCGCGTCGCTGACCGGCGCGCTCGACGTTGCCGGCGCCGGGATCGCCGCCCACTTCGCGGCCGACGCGCTGCGCGGTCCCTCGCTGGGGGTGTCGTGGGCGGGCGCCGAGCCGGCGCCGCGCTGGCTCGACGTGGCGCGGGACTTCACCGAGTTCTGGACGCACCGGCAGCAGATCCGGCACGCCGCCGGGCAGCCCACCGACCCCGCGGCCGGCCCGCTGGCCGCGGTGCTGGACACCTTCATGCGGGCCCTGCCGCACACCCTGCGCGAGGCCGCCGCACCGCCCGGGACCCGGGTCCGGATGGAGGTGACCGGCCCGGCCGGCGGCGCCTGGACGGCGACGGCCACCGGGGCCACCGGGGCCACCGGGGACACCGGAGAGGGCGGCACCCGCTGGTCGCTGGCCGCGCCGCCCGGGGAGGGCGAGCCGGACGCGCTGGTGCGGCTGGACGCGGAGACCGCCTGGCGGCTGTGTGTACGGGGCGTGGAGCCGGCGGCGGCCCTCGCCCGCGCCGAGGTCACCGGCGACCGGGCCCTCGCCGAGACCGCCTGCCGCATCGTGTCGATCATCCGCTGACCGACACCGCAGGGGGCGTCACACCGGGTCATGAAAAAGGACCCCTCGCCCGTTTTCTCATCTGATGTTCATCTGACTCCCAGCCGTTTCCGCATCCCGGTCCCCTAGCCTCCGGCAGCGTGTCGAGAAAACTCCCCTCGCTGCGGTCCGCGGCGGTGAGCGCCGCCACGCTGGCCGTGCTCGCCGCCACCGCGTCGTCCTCCGCCCCCGCCGCGGGGGACGCCGCAGAGATGACGGGCGCCTCCCGCACGCTCTACGTCCACTACGCACCGGCCACCGCCGAGGACCCGGCCCCCTCCCCGGACGCCTCGCACTCCCCGGACCCGTCGGACTCCCCGGACTCGTCGGACTCGTCGGACTCAGCCGACGAATCCGTGACGAAGGCGCTGAAGGCGCTGCCGGAGGCGCCGGGGGCGTACGAGATCGCCCTGACGGATCTCGACTCCGGCGCCACGGCCGCGTACGCCTCGGGCAAGGGCACGTTCGACACCGCGAGCATCGTCAAGGTCGACATCCTCGCCGCCCTGCTGCTCCAGGCCCAGGACGAGGGCACGACACTGAGCGCCGCGCAGAAGGAACAGGCCGCGGCGATGATACGCAGCAGCGACAACGACGCCACCGACGCACTGTGGTCGGACATCGGCGGCGGCAGCGGGCTCGCCGAGGCCAACCGCCGCCTCGGCCTGGACGGGACCGAGCCGGGCGACGGCGGCTCCTGGGGGCTGACGCAGACCACCGCCGCCGACCAGGTAGCGCTCCTCGAAGCGGTGTACGGCGACGGCGACTCGCCGCTCAGCCGCGACTCGCGCCACTACGTCGGGAAGCTGATGGCCACGGTGGTCGACGAGCAGCGCTGGGGGGTGTCCGCGGCGGCGGACGACGACGGCGCGGCGGCGCTGAAGAACGGCTGGCTGCCGCGCTCGGCGACCGGGCTGTGGGACATCAACAGCATCGGCCGCGTCGAGCACGGCGGCCACACGCTCCTCGTCGCCGTCCTCTCCGACGGCCACCCCTCCTACGAGGCGGGGATCGACGCCGTGGAGAAGGTGACGACGACGGCGGCGAACGCGCTGCGTGACTGACCGGCCGCCGCACGCGTCCACATGCTGGCGAGCGGGGCCCGGCTCGGCCCGTATGCCCGACTTACCGGGGGACGTGCACCTGCGCTTGCGGATGAAAGTGCATCTGTACTTGCATCGAGAGGTCTATATCACTCACCATTGAACGAACAGCGCGTTCCAAGCTGACATCATTGATCGGGGACTTGGCATGGCGGCAGCCTTCGGGGAGCGGGCCGAGGCATCAGCGTTCGCTTCCTGTGCCCTCGATGCGCATCCGCGTTCAATAGGCGAAGCCCGCCGCACGGTCCGCGCCACACTGCGTGACTGGGATCTCGACGAGCTGTCCGACAGCGTCGAGTGCGTCGTCTCCGAGCTGGTGACCAACGCCGTACGCCACGGCGTGCCCGGCCGCCCGCCGCTGCCCGCCGCCGAGCCGCAGCCGGTCACGCTCACCCTCATACGCCGCGGCGGCGAGGTCGTCTGCGCGGTCTTCGACCCGGGCGAGGGCGTGCCGGCGCCGTGCGAGGCCGACGAGGCCGCCGAGTCCGGACGCGGCCTGCAGATAGTGGCGACACTCAGCGACGCGTGGGGCTGGAGTGCCCCGGGGCCCCTCGGCAAGGCCGTGTGGTCCCGGTTCACCGCGCCCGCCGGGACCGGCGGCCCGGCGGACGTGGACACCGACGGGGACGGCGACCGGGACTGCGAGTGGCAGTCCTTCGCCCGCTGCCTGGCTCTGCTGGAGTCCCTTGTGCCCGGGCGCGCCGTCCCCGCCCCGGCCGTCGCCTGACCCGTCCCGGCACCCGGCCCCAGCCCTCAGCCCCGGCCCCAGCCCTCGCGGAACCTCCCGCCCTCTCCGCGCGTTCCCCCGCAGTGGCGCACGCCCACTTCAGGAGGCGAGGATGGCGGAACTGCGGCTCGGGCCGCTGCTGCGGTACGCCGACGGCACCCGCGCCACGGTCTGGGTCAAGACCGGCGGCCCGTGCGAGGCCGAGGTCCGCTGCGCGGACGGCGCCGGCGGCAGCGCCCGCACCTGGCAGGTGGGCGGCCACCACTACGCGCTGATCCCCGTGACCGGTCTGACGCCGGGCGCCCCCACCCCGTACCGCGTACTCCTCGACGGCCGCGAGGTCTGGCCGCTGCCCGGCGCCCCCGCGAGCACCATCCGCACCCCCCGCCCCGGCGACGCGCTGCACGTGGCCTTCGGCTCCTGCCGCTGGGCCGCCAAGCCCGGCGGTGGCCACGACCCCGTGGGACCCGACGCCCTCGACACCCTCTCCCGCCGGCTGGAGACCGACCCGGACGCCGAACGCCCCGACGTCCTGCTCCTCCTCGGCGACCAGGTCTACGCGGACGAGACGTCCGCCGAGACCCGCGCATGGCTGGCCGGCCGCCGCGGCCCCGGCGTGCCGCCGGGCGACCAGATAGCGGACTTCGAGGAGTACACCCACCTGTACGACGAGTCCTGGCTCGACCCCGAGGTGCGCCGGCTGCTGGCCTCCGTACCCTCCTGCATGATCTTCGACGACCACGACGTCATCGACGACTGGAACACCTCCGCCTCCTGGCTGGAGTCGATGCGCGCCGAGCCCTGGTGGCGCGAGCGGATCCTCGGCGGGCTGATGTCGTACTGGGTCTACCAGCACCTCGGCAACCTCTCCCCCGACGAACTGGCGGCCGACCCGCTCTACGCGGCCGTCCGCGAGGCCGGCGACGGCACGCTGCTGCTGCGGGAGTTCGCCGAGCGCGCGGACGCCGACCCGGCCGCCGTCCGCTGGAGCTACCGCCGCGACCTCGGGCGCACCCGGCTGCTGATGGTCGACTCGCGGGCCGCGCGGGTGCTGGAGGAGAAGAGCCGCGCGCTGGTCGACCCGGACGAGATGGACTGGGTGCGCCGGCAGGCGCTGGACGATCCGGGTGGCTGCGACCACCTGCTGATCGGGACGTCGCTGCCGTGGCTGCTGCCGCCCGCGGTACACGACGCCGAGGGGTGGAACGCCGCGCTGTGCGCCGGCGAGCGCGGTGCGCGCTGGGCACGGCTGGGCGAGAAGCTGCGCCGGAGCGCGGACCTGGAGCACTGGGCGGCGTTCCCGCAGTCCTTCGCCGGACTGGCGGACCTCATCGCGGAAGCCGGCCGCGGCGAGCAGGCGCCGGCGTCGGTGCTGGTGCTCTCCGGCGACGTCCACCACGCCTACATCGCCGAGCCGCAGTGGCCGCAGGCGGCGCAGGCAGCACAGCCGGCGGGTCCGGGGCCGGAGGGTCCGCGGCCGGTGGTCGCGCAGCTCACCTGCTCGCCGATGCACAACAGCGTCCCCGCCCCGATCAGGGCCGGCTTCCGCTTCGGCTGGAGCCGCGCCGGCCGGCTCGTCGGCCGCCTCCTCGCCCGGCACGGCCGGCTCGCCGCCCCGCCGATCGGCTGGCGCAAGACCGGCGGGCCGTGGTTCGGCAACCAGTTGATGACGCTCACCCTGGGCGGCCGTGACACCGCCCGGCTGCGGCTGGAGCAGGCCCGCGAGGAGGACGGCGGCGGCGCCCGGCTCGTCCGGGCGGACGAGCGGGAGCTGCTGCAACAGCCGTCGCAGGGCCGGCAGTAGGCCGGTTCGCGCCGCGTTCGGGACCGGGCTGCGCAAGACGTTCCCAGCCCGGGTGAACTTCGCTATCTTTCGTGGCCCGTCATCCAACTGTGCACGCCTACCGCATCCTTGTCACCGAAATACGGAACAAAACACCATGTCACGTGCGATATCGCTGGACGGGGTCACCAAGGTCTACGAGCGCGGCATCCGGGCGGTCGACCGCTTCTCACTCGACATTGAGCCGGGCGAGTTCGTCGTCCTGCTCGGCCCCTCCGGCTGCGGCAAGTCCACCGTGCTGCGCATGATCGCCGGGCTGGAGTCCGTCACCGAGGGGCAGTTGCTGCTCGACGGCGAGGACGCCGCGGAACTGGCGCCGGGGCAGCGGGGCATGGCGATGGTGTTCCAGAACTTCGCCCTCTACCCGCGGATGACCAACCGCGACAACATCGGCTTCCCGCTCAAGCTGGAGGCGCGCGGCGACGTCGGCCCGCGCGTGGACGCCACCGCCCGGCTGCTGGGCATCGAGGACCTGCTCGACCGCTATCCCGCGCAGCTCTCCGGCGGCGAGCGGCAGCGCGTCGCGATCGGCCGGGCGATCTCCCGGGAGCCCACCGCGTTCCTCATGGACGAGCCGCTGTCCAACATCGACGCCAAGCTGCGCAACCACCTGCGCGCCGAAGTCGCCCGGCTCAACCGCGAGCTGGCCGTCACCACGGTCTACGTCACGCACGACCAGGCCGAGGCGATGTCGCTCGGCGACCGGATCGCCGTGATGCGCGACGGCGTGCTGCAGCAGGTGGGTTCGCCGCGCGAGGCGTACGCGCTGCCGAAGAACGTCTTCGTCGCCGCGTTCATCGGCACCCCGCGGATCAACCTCCTCGAAGCCGTCGTGCACGCCCCGCTGCCCGGCCGGATGACCATCGACCTCGGCCGGCAGAGCCTGATGATGCCCGACCCCCTCTCCCCCGACCACCAGATGCTCCGCATCCAGCAGGGCCGGCCGGTGATCGCCGGGCTGCGCTCGGAAGCGGTGCGCATCGCCCGGCCGTCGCTGGCGCGCGCCGGCGAGTGCGCGATGAGCGGCATCGTCGAGCACGTGGAGTACCTGGGCCACGAGGCACTGCTGCATCTGGACACCGGCTCGCGCACGGCCCGCGTACCGGCGCTGGAGGGACCCCGTACGGACACCGCGCCAGGCGGCCACCGCAAGAACAAGGAGGGCACCGTCCTGGGGCGGCTGCGCGACCGGGCAGTGGCCCACCTGCACGGCACCGGCCGGCGCGACCCGGACGACCAGGGGTCGGTGGGGGGCCTGGAGTCGCCACCGATGCCGGCCGCGCCGCCGCCGAGCGCCGAGCGCGCCGCGATCGCCGGCGGCGACCTCGTCATCCGGACCGGACCCGACGTCCAGGTCCGGCCCGGCACTCATGTGCCGCTGCTGATCGACCTGGCGCACCTGTACGTCTTCGACCGGCAGGGCCGCCGCATCTGCCCCGCGCCCGCACACCAGCCCAGGCTGGACGAGTGACGCCGCCGCGGCCAGCCGGAGCACGGGCCGCGCGGCGACCGCCCTCCGGCCACTCGGGTGACCATGGGACAGACCACCCAATTGCCGCTTTTCTTGGGTAAATCTGACTGCCAGGCTGGCAAACGACCTCTGACGGCTCGTCGCCCCCTGGAGATTTCCGTGATTCTGTCGATCTCAGGCGTTGTCCTCCTGGGAGTCATCGTCTTCCTGTTCTTCCGCAAGGACGGACTGAAGCCGTCCCATGCCATCATCTGCGCCCTCTTCGGGTTCTACTTGGCGGGCACCGCGATCGCACCCAGCATCAAGGCCGGCGGGCAGAGCCTCGCCAGCCTGCTGGGCGGCATCAAGCTCTAGGACGCCCGGCCGGCGTCCCGTACCCCTCTAGGACTCGGAGCCCGACGCATGCGACGACCGTCCGCCCGGATACACAGCCGCGGCAGGCCGCCGGCCGGTGCCGCGGACGTGCTGCGGCCGGTGGTGGTCCTGACCCGCGGGGCCGGCCGGCTCGCGGTCGCCGCGCGGCGGCGCTGGAGCGCGACCCCGCCGGAGCGGCGGGGGCCGACGGCGTTCCTGGCCGGCGCCTGCCTGCTGCTGGTGTACCTGATGCCGTACGGTCCGCTGGCCGCCGGCGGGGCGCTGCTGGCCGCGGCGGTGTGGGCCGGCCGCGACCGGGCCGGGCCGCGGCCGGCACCGGACCCGGACGCGGCGGCCCGGCGGCAGGAGCGGCTCACCGCGCTGTACGAGGCGCTGGTGCCGTACTTCTCCTCCCCCGACGACCCCCACCCCCGCTACGCCCACGGGGGCGACCCCGAGCAGGTCTTCGCCGACGCGGAGTTCGACGGCGACGGCCGGCTGACCGGCCTGCGGCTGCACTACCCGCCGTACTTCCGCGACGGCGAGCCGGAGGCCCGGGCGCGTATCGAGCAACTGCTGTACGCCAAGTGCGGGCGCGGGCGGGAGTACCTCTTCACCTGGCACGAGGACGACAACCGCCTCGACCTCGCCGTCCTCGGCCCGCTGCCCACAGACATCGGGGCGCAGCGGTACGTCACGGCGCAGGGCGAGTCGGTGCTCGGCTTCACCGACGCCGAGGACGTGCGGCGGACCCTGCCGGTGCGCACGGACAGCGGCGGCCGGGACGAGCCTCCGGTGCTGTGGCGCACCGGCCCGCGCTCCACGGAGCCGCACCTGCTCGCCCTCGGCCATCCCGGTACGGGCACGACGACGCTGCTGCGGTCGCTGGCCGTGCAGGCGCTGCCGCACGGCGAGGTGCTGGTGGTCGACGGCGGCTCCGCGGGCGGGTTCGGCTTCCTGGCCGGGCGGCCGGGGGTGCTGGCGGTGGAGTCCACGGTGGCCGGCGCCCTGGCGCTGCTGCGCTGGGCGGCACAGGAGACGGAGCGGCGGCTGCTGCGCCCGGCCGCCGCCGGGGACGGGGCGGCGGGCCCGCGACCGCTGTGGATCATCGTGGACCGGCCGGCGGCGCTGAGCCATCTGGCCGCCGCGGGCGGGCGGGAGGACCCGCAGGGGCTGCTGGAGGTCCCGCTGCGGCACGGCCGGGCGGCGAACGTCACCGTGGTGGTGGCGGACCAGTTCGACTGCGCCGCCTCGCTGGGGGCGGCGGTACGGGACCACACCCGCGCCCGCGTCGTGCTGGGCCCCGCCTCGGCGGCGCAGGTCGCCTCCGTGCTCGGCGCCCCGCCGCACACCACGCCGGTGTACGACGTCCCGCCGGGGCGCGGCTACGTACGCCTCGGCCAGGGCCCGGTGCACCGGCTGCAGGTGCCCGCGACGCCGGACCCGCACCACCGCGAGACGCCGGAGGCGCTGGGGCAGGCGGTGCTTGAACTGCTGCCGAAGCCGCCGGCGGACGGGGCCGCGGCGGACACCGCCGCGGCACAGGCCGGCTGACGGCACTCCCCCGGCCGTCCGGCTCTTCAGCCGCTCAGCCGTTCACGACCGCCGTCCGGACGGCCCGCGGCCACCGCCGAGTCAGGCGCGTCAGGCCCGTCAGGCGCGTCAGGCACGTCAGGCACGTCAGGCCCGTCAGGCGATGAAAGCCCCCGCGGGCTCCGCCGCCACGGTCCCGCCGCCCTCGGCCACGGCGCGGGCCGCCGCCGCGAGCCGGCCGACCGCCTCCTCGGCGACGGCCCCGGTGACGGTGAACGGCAGCCGCACGTACCCCTCGAAGGCCCCGCCGACGCCGAAGCGGGGGCCCGACGGGATCCGTACCCCCACCCGCTCGCCCGCCTCGGCGATCCGCGAGCCGGACAGCCCGCCCGTACGCACCCACAGCGTCAGCCCGCCGCGCGGCACGGCGTACTCCCAGTCGGGCAGGTGCCGCCGCAGGGCGGCCACGATCGCGTCGCGGTTGGCGCGGGCCTGGGAGCGGCGCAGGCCGGTGGCCGCGGCCCAGCCGCCGCCCTCCAGCAGCCAGGTGGTGGCCAGTTGCTCGACCACGGGCGAGCCGAGGTCGGCGTAGGCGCGGGCGGAGACGAGGCTGCGGATCACCTCGGGGGCGGCCCGCACCCAGCCGATGCGCAGGCCCGCCCAGAACGCCTTGCTGGCCGAGCCGACGGTGACCACGGTGGAGCCCGCCGGGTCGTACGAGGCAACGGGGCGCGGGCGCTCGCCGGTGTCGTCCAGGCGCAGTTCGCTCATCGTCTCGTCGGCGACGACGACGGTGCCGGCGCGCCGGGCCGCGTCGACGAGCGCGCGGCGCTGGTCGTCGTCGGCCAGGGCGCCGGTGGGGTTGTGGTAGTCGGGGATGACGTACGCCATCCGCGGCGCGGCGTCGCGCAGGGTCTGCCGCCAGGTCCCGACGTCCCAGCCGGTCAGCCCCTCGCCCATGGCCACGGGGACGAGCCTGGCGCCGTCCTCGCGCATGAGCTGCAGGATGTTGGCGTAGCTGGGCGAGTCCACGGCGATCCGCTCACCGCGGCCGGCGAACAGCCGGCACAGCGCGATCATCGCGCCCATGGCCCCGGTCGTGATCATGATCTGCTCGGGCATGGTCGGCACCCCGCGGGCCGCGTACCGCTCGGCGATGGCCGCGCGCAGGCCGGGCAGCCCCGCGGGGTAGTCGCCGTGGGTGTGGGCGTAGAGCGGGAGTTGCTCCAGGGCGCCGTGCATGGCGCGGGTGAGCCAGGGCTCGGGGGCCGGCAGCGCGGCGCAGCCGAGGTCGATCATCGAGCCGGTGGCGTCCGGCGGCAGCGGCTCCAGGCCGCGGGTGGGCAGCGGGTGCCCGGCCGGTACGGAGGTCCAGCTTCCGGCGCCGCGGCGGGACTCGAGGAAGCCGGCCGCCCGCAGATGCTCGTATGCCGCGGCGATGGTGGTGCGGCTGACGCCGAGGGCGGCGGCCAGCTCGCGCTCGGCGGGCAGCCGGGTGGCCACCGGTATGCGGCCTTCGAGCACCAGCAGGCGCACCCCGTCGGCCAGTGAGCGGTACGCGGGCACGCGGCGGCCCGTCCGGCCCGAGGCCACGGCGCCCGCGCTCTCCTGCGACCGCAGCAGCCGGGCGAGCTGAACCGCGCCGACGGCCGATGTCCATTCCGCCATAGAACTCAGGCCACCTTTCCCCGATTGGCCATATCACCCACACAACTCCAGTCCACATAGTGGCACGCAGCCATCCACCAGAACCAGAGGGGAGCCAGTCTTGTCACGCTGGAGGGGATCTCGCGCGTCCCGCAGGCTCGCGCACCTGTACGTCGGCCTGACCCTGTACGGACTGAGCTGCGCACTGATGGTGCGCGCCGGAGTCGGGCTGGACCCGTGGGACACCTTCCACCAGGGGCTCGGCAAGCAGACCGGGTGGTCGATGGGGGTCGCGACGATCGTCGTCGGCGCGGCGGTGCTGCTGCTGTGGATCCCGATCCGGCAGCGCCCGGGGCTCGGCACCGTCTCCAACGTGGTGGTGATCGGCGTCGCCATGGACGCCTCGCTCGCGGTGCTGCCCGACGTGCACGGCCTGGCCCTGCAGATCCCGCAGATGCTCGCCGGCGTCGCACTCAACGGCGTGGCCACCGGCCTGTACATCTCCGCCCGCTACGGCCCCGGCCCCCGCGACGGGCTGATGACAGGGCTGCACCGGCGCACCGGCCTGTCCGTCCGGCTGGTCCGCACCCTGATCGAGGTCACCGTGCTGGCCTCCGGCTGGGTGCTCGGCGGGGCGGTCGGCGCCGGCACGGTCGTCTACGCCCTGGCGATAGGCCCGCTGGCCCAGTACTTCATGCGCGTCTTCGCGATCCCCGAGCCGGAGCCGGCCCGGCCGGAGCCCGCCGGCGGGGCGGAGCGGGACGCGACACCCGCGAGGTGAATTATGTGCCGCCTGGCGCGGAGCGGTAGTGTACGCCTCCGGCTCGGCAGACGGACCGTTACAGCATGCAGTGAGATGAAATCAGTCGGTGACATCTCCGTCACACGTGACAAAGCGGACGCCTGTGGGTAGAAGCAATGGGGCGGCACGACGGGCGACGCATGTCCCGGAACGGGAATCTTCATCGCCGACCGGACGTTGACCGGATGACGACGACAGCGACACCTGTCCTGTGGGCGACAAGCCCGGGAGGCAACGATTCATGAGTGAGCGAGCTCTTCGCGGCACGCGACTCGTGGTGACCAGCTACGAGACGGACCGCGGCATCGACCTGGCCCCGCGCCAGGCGGTGGAGTACGCATGCCAGAACGGCCATCGGTTCGAGATGCCGTTCTCGGTCGAGGCAGAGATCCCGCCGGAGTGGGAGTGCAAGACGTGCGGCGCGCAGGCGCTGCTCGTCGACGGCGAGGGACCGGAGGAGAAAAAGGTCAAGCCCGCCCGGACGCACTGGGACATGCTCATGGAGCGGCGCACCCGCGACGAGCTCGAAGAGGTCCTGGCCGAGCGGCTCGCGGTGCTGCGGTCCGGCGCGATGAACATCGCCGTGCATCCGCGCGACAGCCGCAAGTCGGCCTGAGACGCCACCGCTTTCGGAGTACGGCATCGGGAAGGGCCCGTCCCGCAGGGCAGATTCTCGGGGTCCTCGCAACACCTGATGGCTTACGTGGTCGTCAGTAGATCACGCAGGCGCTCGGCTGGTGTTCTCCAGCCGAGCGTTTTGCGTGGTCGGCCGTTGAGTTGCTGGGCGACGTGTTCGAGGTCTTCTGGGCTGTGGACGGACAGGTCGGTGCCTTTGGGGAAGTACTGCCGCAGCAGGCCGTTGGTGTTCTCATTCGATCCGCGCTGCCAGGGCGAGTGCGGGTCACAGAAGTAGACCGGTACT